>NZ_JAAQRC020000001.1:3470000-3520000 GCF_019216885.1 Methylobacterium sp. SyP6R
GTTCCACCAGCGTGTCCGGATGATGAGAAAGAGAAACGAAGACGGCGCGTCCCGCCAAATGAACCCTGACTGGGTTCTGATTCCAATGACGCCGTACGAGGAGAGGACCGGTTACCCGATCGTCCTGACAAACAGCATCCTTAGAAAGGAGGTGATCCAGCCGCAGGTTCCCCTACGGCTACCTTGTTACGACTTCACCCCAGTCGCTGACCCTACCGTGGTCGCCTGCCCCCTTGCGGTTGGCGCAGCGCCGTCGGGTAAGACCAACTCCCATGGTGTGACGGGCGGTGTGTACAAGGCCCGGGAACGTATTCACCGTGGCGTGCTGATCCACGATTACTAGCGATTCCGCCTTCATGCACCCGAGTTGCAGAGTGCAATCCGAACTGAGACGGCTTTTGGGGATTCGCTCCAGGTCGCCCCTTCGCTGCCCATTGTCACCGCCATTGTAGCACGTGTGTAGCCCATCCCGTAAGGGCCATGAGGACTTGACGTCATCCACACCTTCCTCGCGGCTTATCACCGGCAGTCTCCCCAGAGTGCCCAACTCAATGATGGCAACTAGGGACGTGGGTTGCGCTCGTTGCGGGACTTAACCCAACATCTCACGACACGAGCTGACGACAGCCATGCAGCACCTGTGTGCACGCCTCCGAAGAGGACTGTGGATCTCTCCACATCGCATGCCATGTCAAGGGATGGTAAGGTTCTGCGCGTTGCGTCGAATTAAACCACATGCTCCACCGCTTGTGCGGGCCCCCGTCAATTCCTTTGAGTTTTAATCTTGCGACCGTACTCCCCAGGCGGAATGCTTAATGCGTTAGCGGCGCCACTGACCTGCATGCAGACCAACGGCTAGCATTCATCGTTTACAGCGTGGACTACCAGGGTATCTAATCCTGTTTGCTCCCCACGCTTTCGCGCCTCAGCGTCAGAACCGGACCAGACAGCCGCCTTCGCCACTGGTGTTCTTGCGAATATCTACGAATTTCACCTCTACACTCGCAGTTCCGCTGTCCTCTTCCGGTCTCAAGCCAACCAGTATCGAAGGCCATTCCGTGGTTGAGCCACGGGCTTTCACCCTCGACTAAATCAGCCGCCTACGCGCCCTTTACGCCCAGTGATTCCGAGCAACGCTAGCCCCCTTCGTATTACCGCGGCTGCTGGCACGAAGTTAGCCGGGGCTTATTCCTCCGGTACCGTCATTATCGTCCCGGAGAAAAGAGCTTTACAACCCTAAGGCCGTCATCACTCACGCGGCATGGCTGGATCAGGGTTGCCCCCATTGTCCAATATTCCCCACTGCTGCCTCCCGTAGGAGTCTGGGCCGTGTCTCAGTCCCAGTGTGGCTGATCATCCTCTCAGACCAGCTACTGATCGTCGCCTTGGTGAGCCGTAACCTCACCAACAAGCTAATCAGACGCGGGCCGATCCTTCGGCAGTAAACCTTTCCCCAAAAGGGCGTATCCGGTATTAGCTCAAGTTTCCCTGAGTTATTCCGAACCGAAGGGCACGTTCCCACG
The DNA here is from genome assembly GCF_019216885.1 of Methylobacterium sp. SyP6R. Taxonomy (NCBI): domain Bacteria; kingdom Pseudomonadati; phylum Pseudomonadota; class Alphaproteobacteria; order Hyphomicrobiales; family Methylobacteriaceae; genus Methylobacterium; species Methylobacterium synurae. The sequence continues at coordinate 3,471,524 of NZ_JAAQRC020000001.1, forward strand.
CGTTACTCACCCGTCTGCCGCTGACCCCGAAGGGCCCGCTCGACTTGCATGTGTTAAGCCTGCCGCCAGCGTTCGCTCTGAGCCAGGATCAAACTCTCAAGTTGAAGAGCTGATCAAAGCTGATCACAATAGTAACGGAGGCTCACGACCGACCGGCGTTTCCACCGGATCGTGTGAGCACCGAAACGTTAAGACCAGCATCATCCTACTCACGACCGGTTCCGAAGGAACCGGCCCGCAGGGACGACGCCGTCCACGCTTCTCTTTCTCGTATGAACTTGTCAAAGAGCGGGTCGGGCCGGGAGCCAGACCTTGTACCCCGGAGAACAGAAAGCCGAGTCGGGTTTCCCTGGCCCTTGCTTCACCGTCTCTGGGGAAGTCCCTCGCGGCGGCCAGTTCGTCGGCGCCCCGCCGGTGAGCGGCTGTCTAAGGGTAGCCGGCTCGCCTGTCAACACAGCCCTATCCGAGGATCGCGGCCGCGGCCACGGGGCGGGCGGGAGGTTGCCCAAACTGGCGGTTACCTCGAAGAAACCTGGATGCCCGCTTTCGACAGGGGGGGCATCGGCCATCCCGCGAGCGACCGACGCCCCGGTCGTCCTCCGCGCGGCCCGTCCGGGACGCATGGCCCGTCGCGCCGCGTCCGCTTATGACGGGCGGTGCGATACCGGGGCGGCCGGGGAGGGAACACGCATGAGGACAATGGTGCTGGCGGCTCTGCTGCTCGGCCTCGGCCCGGCTCTCGCGGCAGAGGACGTGGCGCTGCCGACCGTCGATTACGCCAACACGCGCTATTCGACGCTCGACCAGATCACGCCGGAGACCGTCGGCCGGCTCAAGGTGGCTTGGACCTTCTCGACCGGTGTGCTGCGCGGGCACGAGGGAGCGCCGCTCGTGGTCGGCCACGTCATGTATGTGCACACGCCGTTCCCGAACACCGTCTATGCCCTCGACCTCGATCAGGACGGCAAGATCCTGTGGCGCTACGCGCCGCGGCAGGATTCCGCGGTAGTCGCGGTGATGTGCTGCGACACGGTCCATCGCGGGCTCGCCTACAAGGATGGCCGGGTCTTCCTGCAACTCGCCGATACGAGCGTCGTCGCGCTCGATGCCGAGACGGGGCGGGTGCTGTGGTCGGCGCGGAACGGCGATCCGGCGAGGGGCGAGACCAACACCGCGGCGGTGCTGCCGGTGCGAGATAAGCTGATCGTCGGCCTGTCGGGCGGCGAGTACGGGGCGCGCTGCCACGTCACCGCCTACGACCAGGCGACGGGGCGGCGCCTGTGGCGCGCCTTCGCCACCGGGCCGGATGCCGAGATGCTCGTCGATCCCGACAAGACCACGGAGCTCGGCCGGCCGATCGGACAGGATTCCTCGCTGAAGAGCTGGGACGGCGAGCAGTGGAAGACCGGCGGCGGGTGCGCCTGGGGCTGGTTCTCCTACGATCCGGAGCTGAATCTCGTCTATTACGGCACCGGCAATCCCTCGACCTGGAATCCGGTCCAGCGCCCGGGCGACAACCGCTGGGCCATGGCGATCGTCGCCCGCGACGCCGATACCGGCATGGCCCGCTGGGTCTACCAGATGACGCCCCACGACCAGTGGGATTATGACGGCGTCAACGAGATGATCCTGACCGAGCAGGAGATCGACGGCCGCAGGCGCCGTCTGCTCACCCATTTCGACCGCAACGGCTTCGGCTACACCCTCGACCGGGCGACGGGCGAGTTGCTGGTGGCGGAAAAATTCGATCCGAGCGTGAATTGGGCCAAGCGGATCGAGCTCGATCGCGCCTCCCCGGCCTATGGCCGCCCTGTGGTGGACGAGCGTTACGCGCCGGGCACGACCGGAGAGGACGAGACCGTGTCCGGCATCTGCCCCGGGGCCCTCGGCGCCAAGAACCAGCAGCCTGCCGCCTACTCGCCCGTGACCGGCCTGTTCTACGTGCCGACCAACCACATGTGCATGGATTACGAGCCGTTCCACGTGACCTATACGCCGGGTCAGCCCTATGTCGGCGCGACGCTGACGCTGCATCCGCCGCCGGGCACCGACCGGACCGGCGCCTTCATCGCGTGGGACAATCGTTCGGGCCGGATCACATGGTCGATCCCGGAGCCGTTCTCGGTCTGGTCGGGGGCACTCGCCACCGCGGGCGGGGTGGTGTTCTACGGCACCCTCGAAGGCTACCTGAAGGCGGTCGATGCCGTGACGGGGAAGGAACTCTATCGTTTCAAGACGCCGTCCGGGATCGTCGGCAACGTCACGACCTATATGCATGGTGGGCGCCAATACGTGGCGGTTCTGTCCGGCATCGGCGGCTGGGCCGGAATCGGACTCGCGGCCGGGCTGACCGATCCGGCCGAAGGCTCGGGTGCGGTCGGCGGCTATGCGGCTTTGTCGCATTACACCGCCGCGGGCGGGCAGCTCACGGTGTTCGCCCTGCCGGAGCGATGATACCATTTCCAGACGGAATCGTCCGGACTTCGCATGACAAGGTCCCGGCTTGGCCGCTTCCCTTCCCGAATCGCCATCACGGAGGCTCTTCGATGCGGGTGCCGATCGTGCTCCTGTGGTTGCTCGCGGCGCCGGTCGCATGGGCGCAGACCCCGCCGGCAGCGAATGATCCGGCGATGGCCGCCTGCCTCCTCGACCTCGTCGCCCGGGCGAAGGAGCAGGGGGTGACGCCGGCCCTGGCCGAAGCGCAATTGTCCGGGCTCACCCCCGATCCGGAGGTGCTGGCGGCGACGCACAAGCAGGCGGAGTTCGAGAAGCCGGTCTGGGCCTATCTCGATTCCGCGGTGAGCGACGAGGCGGTGGCCGACGGCCGGGTGAAGCTCGCCGCGGAGGGGAGCCTGCCGGCGATCGAGGCGGCCCATGGCGTCGACCGGCACGTGCTCGTGGCGATCTGGGGCATCGAATCGGGCTATGGCAGCGTCCTGACCGATCCCCGCAAGGTGCGGCCGGTCCTGCGCTCCCTCGCCACCCTGGCCTGCTCCAGGGACGAGCGGGTCGCGCTCTGGACCGAGGAACTGGTTGCGGCCCTGCGCATCCTCGATCTCGGTCGCACGACGCCGGAGCACCTGACCGGCTCCTGGGCCGGCGCGATGGGCCACACCCAGTTCATGCCGACGACCTATCTGCGCCACGCCGTGGATTTCGACGGCGACGGCCGCGCCGACATCTGGACCTCGGCGCCGGACGCCCTCGCCTCGACGGCGCATGACCTGCGCAGCTTAGGCTGGCGCCCCGGCGAGGGCTGGGGCGGCGAGGTCGTGCTGCCGGCGGGCTTCGATTATCGCCTCGCCGACGAGACGACCGTTCGGACGCTGGCGGAATGGCGCGGCTTCGGCCTCACGCCCGCCGGCCGGACGATCGGGGCCGACACCGACACGGCCCGCCTGGTGCTGCCCGCTGGCGCCCGCGGGCCGGCCTTCCTGCTGCGCCCGAACTTCCAGGCGCTTCTCGGCTACAACGCCGCTTTCTCCTACGCTCTGGCTGTGGCGCATCTCGCCGATCGGCTGCGCGGGGAGCCGGGCTCCGTGCAGGGATTCGTGCAGGCTTGGCCGCGGGGCGACCGGCCGCTCGGAGCCGACGAGCGGCGGGAAGTCCAGGCCGCCCTCGAGGCGCAGGGACATCCGGTCGGCGGCGTCGACGGGCGCATCGGTCCGCGAAGCCGCGCGGCGATCCGGGCGTATCAGGCGAGCGTCGGGCTGGTACCGGACGGTTACGCCGATTCCGCACTGCTCGACCGCTTGCGAGCCGGTGATTGATCCCCCGCGGGCGCCCGATCCGGGGTGCCGTCCACAGCCTGACGGGGAAGGACCCGGTGGCGTTCGGGATGGATGCCGATTTCTGCCTCTCGGCCTCTGACAAGTGCGTCATCCTCTCGGACGACATGGTCGACGACCGCACCGGCTTCACCCCCTATGCCGGCCGGATCGTGACCGGCCGCCCTGATTCGGTCCTGCGCCGCGGAAGGGTCGTCGCCGAGGGCGGCGCGTGACGGTGGAAGCCGGTAGCGCCGCACCGATCCGGCGGGGCCTCCGGACGCGCGAGGGGGACGGCGCTGGTCCGGGGCATGGAGGCCGCCGGGTCGTCGGGACGCCGTGGAGGTGCCCGCCGGCGCATCGGGCGGGGCCGGCGCCGGTGATCCCCGGCGCCCGAGGGTGCCGACGACCGCCTCGCGGCCGACCGGGTGCGGTCAGGCGAGCCGCAGCAGCAGCGCCAGCGCCGTCACGATCAGCACCGCGAAGGTCGCCAGGATGCCGCCGCCCCGGCAGGCGAATTGCCGAGGCGAATTCGCCGGCGCCGTCATGCCGAACGGATGCAGCACCCGGCCGACCAGGAGCGCGAGGAGCAGGCCGTGGACCAGGGCCCGGCTCGCCCCATGCGCCTCGAGCAGGCCGACGAGGATCAGGATGAACGGCACGTATTCGGCGAAATTTGCTTGCGAGCGGGCGCGGTGCAGCAGCACGGCGTCGCCGCCGTCGCCGTGCAGCACGTTGGCGGAGAGGCGCCGGGCCATCACCCAGCCGGAGAGCCCGGCGAAGAGCAGCGCCAGCACGGCTCCGTAGGCGGCGGTGAGGGAGGGGAAGATCATGAGAACGTCCTTCAAGCGCGGATCGGGCCGTGGATCGAGGGCTCTTGGATCGAGGGCTCTTGGATCGGGCAGCCGTTGTGCCTGGCCCGGAATCCGGCCGAGCGCGGATAGACGGCGCGGCGCGCCCGCATCACCGAGCCGAGGGGCCGGTGCGCCGCGATGCCGTGCCACGGGCTGAAGGCGAGGCCGTCGTCGAGGTCGCGGACCTTCGCGTCGCTCCAGCTCTCCTGCGGCGCAACGGTGATCCGGGCGACCGGACGGTAGGGGCTCCGATCTTCCGGCCAGGGCTGTGAAGCGTCCTCGACCGGCATCGTCGCGCGGTCGGTGAGAAGCTGGACGCGCAGCTCCCACACGCCCTCATGGCCCGAGAAGAAGTCTGCGACCGCCTCGCGCAGGCCGTTCGGCTTGCCATCGACGTCGAGCGACGCGCCGGTCAGCGCGGTGAGTGCCGGCGAGGCCGGGGCGAGGGCGACCTTCGCGACGTAGTCGCCCCAGCGCAGGGCGGCCTGGCTGTAGAAGGTCTCGCCGAGGATATGCGTCTCGGGATGGCCGCCGAGGCCGATCAGCGTTGCGCTCCTGGCGCCCACCGCCTCGAGGGCGGTCTCGACGCCGCGGAGCGCTGCGGAAAGCACCTTCTTGAAAACCTGCGGCGTGTCGGTGGTGGCGGCGAGCGGTTTCAGGCTCTTGAGGAACGCCTTGGCGTCCGGTGCCGTGAAGGCGGGGGCGTTCGCCATCACGAAGTCCTGCGTGTCGCCCTCCGCCCCGGGCAGGCGCTCGCCGGGGACGCCGATCACCTTCAGGGCGAGGCCGCGGGGCGTCGACACGCTGTCGTCCAGGATGTCGCCGGGATTGGTCGAAAGCCGCAGCACCGCGTCATACGTGCCGGGCGTTGCGAACATTCCCTGCGCCAGCGGCACGGGGAGGTCCGGCAGCACGGTGAGACGGCCGGTGAGCAGGCCGTGGCTCTTGGCGTGGACCCCGCGCACCGCGTGGCCGTAATCCTTCAGCGTCGTCCGCTGGATCGTTTCGAAGACCCGGATCATCTCCGCCTGCACCTCCTCTTCGTCGGGCTGCACGCTCTCGAGGGAAGGATCGAAGCGGATCGGCGCCTGCATTCGGGGAGTGACCTTGCTCGTCTTGAGGACGCGGGGGCGCGTCGCTGCGTCAGCGGCAACGGCGCCGCTCCGCCGGTGTTCCGGCGTGCGTCGCGCCACCTCACGGCGGTACGCCGGCTCGCAGGCGACGGGCGGGGATGATCGTTCCCCCGCCACGCGCCGTCGCAGCAATTTCTTCTCGGGTCGATCGGTACTTTGGGAGGCGCGTTCATTGACGGTCGAGCGCAGGCGGGCTTGAATGTGTTCGAGGCGCGACCGGATCGCACGGCCGCCCGCGCCTCCGCGACACCACGCAAGCGGGCGCCGCTCGCCCCTCACCGAGGAGCCCTGACCATGCCCGCCGCCGCCAAGACCCGCACTCTGGTCGCCCGCACCCTGGTCGACCGTAGCCTCTACCTGGCGTGGAATGCGCTCACGGTCCTCGTCTTCGTGATCCTGACGGCCTACGTGGCGCGGGCGGACGCGCCGGTACTCGCCGTCGTCGGGGGTTGAGGCGGCTCGGCCGATCCGAGCGCCTGTTCTATTGTTTTGGTTATTGTCATCCCTCACGCAGCCTCATCCTGAGGCATGAGAGTATTTTCCGGCGAAGTGGATGCCGGTTCGTCGTAGAAAATGCGGCAATATCGAAGACCTGGAGAGCTTCAGACGTCTCGGTGCCCTCTGGAGCCCTCCTTCGACGCTGATTCCGTTCGCACCTCAGGATGAGGTCGTGAATGGGGTGGACGTGCCGTGCTCTGCGGCAAGCTCCTCACTCCTCCAAGCTCCTCACTCCTCTTGGCATCCCACCATCCCGAGCGATGCTTCCAGCACCCCCAGCAGCCGCTCGAAATCCCGCCTCTGCACCTCGCTGAAGCCCGACAGGAGTTGGGCCTCCCGGGCGAGCAGGATCGGCACCAGTTCGGCATAGGTCGCCCGTCCCTGCACCGTGAGCTGCAGCATGATCTCGCGCCGGTCGTCGCCGCTCTCCTGGCGCTCGACGAGGCCGAGTTCGATCAGGTGGCTCACCGCCCGGCTGATCCGGGACTTGTGCGTGCGGGTGCAGCGCACGACATAGGCCGCGCTGCGCGGCCCGTCATGCTGCCCCAGCGTCGCGAGCACCCGCCATTCCGGAATATCGATGCCGAACCGCGCATAATCGGCGGCGAGCGCCTGGCTGAACTCGGTGGCGAGCCGGTTGAGCCGGAACGGCGAGAAGCTGAGCAGGTTCAGGCGGTCCATCGGTGCGAGGCGCGGCCCCTTGACGGTTGCGATCGCAACATCTTACATCAAGTTGCAAGTGCAACAAGCACCGCGCATTCCCGGGGATGCGCCGCACGATGCCGCGCTCGACCGGCACCGGCAAGATGACAGCCAAGATCATTGCCAAGGCAAGATCATTGCCAAGGGAGGCAACCGCATGAGCAAGGGCTTCGCCAGCCAAGGCGACCTCGCCGAGAAGCAGGAGACCTTTTCGGAGTTGGCGCCGGGCGTCTACGCGCTGACCGCCGAGGGCGATCCGAATTCCGGCATCGTGGTCGGCGACGATTCGGTGCTGGTGATCGATGCCCGCGCCACGCCGCGCATGGCCGGCGACTTGGTGGGCAAAGTCCGGGAGGTCACCGACAAGCCGATCCGGCACATCCTGCTCACCCATTACCACGCCGTCCGGGTGCTCGGCGTCGCCGGCTATCCGGACCGGGTCAACGTCATCGCCAGCGACGTCGCCCGGGCGATGATCGTCGAACGCGGGCAACAGGACATGGACTCGGAGATCCAGCGCTTCCCGCGGCTCTTCCGCGGGCGCGAGGAGATCCCGGGCCTGACCTGGCCGACGCTCACCTTCCACGGCGAGATGATCCTGTGGCTCGGCGCGCGCGAGGTGCGGATCGTCCATGCCGGGCGCGGCCACACCGCCGGCGACACCATCGCGTGGCTGCCGCGTGAGAAGGTTCTCTTCTCCGGCGACCTCGTCGAGTACGGCGCCACGCCGTATTGCGGCGACGCGCATTTCCAGGACTGGCCCGCCACCCTCGATCGGCTGGAGGCCCTCGGGCCCGTCGCCCTGGTGCCGGGCCGCGGCGAGGCGCTGACGACGCCCGACCGGATCCGCGAGGGCCTGGAGGGCACCCGCGCCTTCCTGCGCGACCTCTACGCCATCGCCCGTGAGGGCGTGGCAGCCGGCCACGACCTCAAGGCCGTCTACGATCGGGCGATGAGCGAGATGCGGCCCCGATACGGGCACTGGGTCATCTTCGAGCATTGCATGCCGTTCGACGTCAGCCGCGCCTATGACGAGGCCAAGGGCATCGACACGCCGCGGATCTGGACCGCCGCGCGCGACGTCGAGATGTGGCGGGCGCTGGAGGGCTGACCTTCCGCCGGACCCGAACGAGAGCGCGACGCCCGGACCAACCGGGCGCGTCCGAAACGAGGAAACCCCGAGAGGCCGCCGATGAGCCCACCCCGCTACGCCTCGGCACCGGCACCGGAACTCGCTGGTCGCGGCCTGCACCGGCCGGTCGTGGTGATCGGCGCCGGGCCGGTCGGCCTCACCTGCGCCATCGACCTCGCGAGCCGCGGCGTGCCGGTCGTCGTGCTCGACGACGACGACACCGTCGCGACCGGCAGCCGGGCGATCTGCTGGGCCAAGCGCACCCTGGAGGTCTGGGACCGGCTCGGCGTCGGGAGCCGCATGGTCGATACGGGCGTGACCTGGAACACCGGCCGCGTCTTCCACGGCGCGCGGGAGCTGTACCGCTTCGACCTCCTGCCGGAGGGTGGGCACCGGCGCCCGGCCTTCGTCAACCTGCAGCAATACTACGTCGAAGAGTTCCTGGTGGACCGGGCCGGCGACTTCCCGGAACTGATCGACTTGCACTGGAAGAGCACGGTCACCGACCTCGCGCAGGCCGACGACGGCGTATGCCTGACCGTCGAGTCTCCGCACGGTGCCTACGCCGTCGACGCCGCCTGGGTGATCGCCGCGGACGGCGCCCGGTCGCCCACCCGCACCCGGATGGGCCTGCCCTTCCCGGGCCAGCGCTTCGAGGAGCGCTTCCTGATCGCCGATGTGCGGATGCAGGCCGGCTTCCCGACCGAGCGCCTGTTCTGGTTCGAGCCGACCTTCCATGCCGGCCAGAGCGCGCTCATGCACCGCCAGCCCGACGACGTCTTCCGCCTCGACTTCCAGCTCGGACCCGACGCCGATCCCGAATTGGAGCGGCAACCCGACCGGGTGATGCCGCGGGTGCGGGCGGTGGTCGGCGCGGACACGCCCGTTACCCTCGAATGGTGCTCGGTCTACAGCTTTCGCTGCGCGCGGCTGGAGCGCTTCGTCCACGGAAGGGTGATCTTCGCCGGCGACAGCGCCCACGTGGTGAGCCCGTTCGGGGCGCGCGGCGGCAATGGCGGCGTGCAGGATGCCGACAACCTGGGCTGGAAGCTCGCCCTGGTGCTGTCCGGCCGGGCGCCGGAGTCGCTGATCGCCACCTACGACGAGGAGCGCGGTCGGGCCGCCGACGAGAACATCCTGCATTCGAGCCGCACCACCGCCTTCATGACCCCGCGCACGGGCGCGGAACGCACGCTCCGCGACGGCGTGCTGGCACTGGCCGCCGAGGTGCCCTTCGCCCGCGCCCTCCTCAATGCCGGACGCCTCTCGCGGCCCTGCAGCCTCGCCGGCCTGTCGTTGCAGACGCCCGATGCCGGGCCGTTTCCCGGCGGTCCCGAGCCCGGCACCGCCTGTCCCGATGCGCCGATCATCGATGTGGAGGGCCGGCCCGCCTGGCTGCTCGACCGGCTCGGCGGCCCGTTCACGCTCCTGCTCTTCGCCGGAGAGGATGTGCCGGATCTGGCGCCTCTGGCCGGGCTCGACCTGCGCCTCGTCGTGGTGAGTCGCACGCCCCTTGCCGTGTCGAGCGCCGAGACCGTCCACGACCCGGACGGCCTGGCCGCCGCCCGCTACGCCGCCGCGCCCGGCACCGCCTACCTGATCCGACCCGATGCCCACGTGGCGGCGCGTTTCGCAACTCCCGATCCGGTGGCCGTCGCGCAGGCCCTCGCCCGGGCTGCCGGCCGCTCCGCTGCGACGATCCGGGAGGCCGCGTGATGGCGCTCCGGCCGGATGACGGCTTCCGCGGCCGGGCCGACGACGTCTACGAGATCCTGGTCCGCGCCCATCGCGACCTCGACGAGGCCGAGAGCGCGGCGCTCACCACACGCCTCGTCCTGATCCTGGCGAACGAGGTCGGTGACCTCGACGTGATCCGGGAGGCGGTCGCGCTTGCGCGGCGGACGTTGCAGAAGGAGGCGATCGCGGGTTCGGGTTCGGCGAGCGGTCGAGAGCCCGTTTGACCCGATCGACAGTCTTCGTGCCCCCGTGTCATACCAACGGTCGTTGGAAACGACCTTTGGTTCCGTTCTCGAATTTTTGCCAAGCCTCTGGCTTGAAATCGAAAATTCGAGATGGATCAATGGCCCGATGCGTCAGCATCTTGGGCCGTTGGTATCAGTCCAGGGCCGCGCAGCGGAACCTGGCGTGACGCGGCTGGTCCGAAATCCATAGGATTCGATCAAACCGGTTCCGACATCACGCGGGTGGCACCGCGCCGGTCTGGGCGGTGATGCGGCCGTAATGCTCGATGCGGCGGTGGCGGGCGAAGTCGAAGATCGTCTCCTTGCCGAACCGGGTCTCGTCGAGGTCGCAAGGCACGACGATGACCCCGTCGGCCTCGCCGGGCAGTTCGGCCACGATCTTCCCGTTGGGATCGCAGATCAGCGTGCCGCCGGTGAGGTGATGGCCGTCTTCCGCTCCGGCCTTGGCCACCGCCACCACCCAGGTCGCGTTCTGGTAGGCACCGGCCTGAACGGAGAGACGGTGGTGAAAGAGCCGCTCCTCCACGCCCTCGGTGCCGCGCTGCGCGTTGACCGACGGGGTGTTGAAGCCGAGGACGATCATCTCGACGCCCTGCAGCCCCATCACCCGGTAGGTCTCGGGCCAGCGCCGGTCGTTGCAGATGCACATGCCGAGGATGCCGCCGAGCATCCGCCAGACCGGGAAGCCGAGATCGCCGGGCTCGAAGTAGCGCTTCTCGAGGTGCTGGTGGCTGCGCTCGGGGTCGAACTCGTCGTGGCCGGGCAGGTGGACCTTGCGGTACCTGCCGACGATGGTGCCGTCGCGGTCGACCAGGATCGAGGTGTTGAAGTGCCGGCCCTCGGGGGTCAGCTCGGCATAGCCGAACGACATCGCCATGCCGTGCTCGCGGGCCCGGTCGAAGAGCGGGGCGGTGGCCGGTCCCGGCATCTCGCGCTCGAACCAGTGATCCGCTTCCGAACGGTCCTCGTGGTACCATCGCGGGAAGAAGGTGGTGAGCGCCAGTTCCGGATAGACGATCAGGTCGGCATCCTGGCGCTTCGCCTCGTCCATCAGCGCGATCATCCGGGCGATGACGCTGTCCCGATCGTCGGCTTTCTGGACCGGCCCGAGCTGGGCGGCGGCGGTGCGGATCACGCGCATGGAGAAAATCCTACTGAGCCAAGTGATTGAATTTTTCGAACCGTGGATTGCGACGGACGTGTATCCGAAACTCCACCTCATCCTGAGGTGTCATACGGTTTCCGGATTGATCGCTTCGCGATGCGGAAACCGGCTTCGCTCAGGCGCCGCGCGGGCTGGTGATACGGCTTCCGGAAGGAATCTTCCGGAAGCCGTATCAGTCCATCTGATGATGGACTGATCTTCAATCGACTGACACCTCAGGATGCGGTGGAGGGTGGGATGGCTGCGTCTCCGCTGCGTCGACCTCACGCCGCCGGCTCCGCCGTGAGCCCCCGTGTCGGCCCCGGCCGGAAATGCGGGATCGCCGCCAGCAACTCCCGCGTATAGGCGGTGCGCGGCGCCCGAAAGAGGTCGCGGCTGGCGCCCTCCTCGATCACCCGCCCGCCCTGGAGCACCAGGGTGCGCTCGCACATCATCCGCACCACGTTGAGGTCGTGGCTCACGAACAGGAAGGCGAGGCCGTCCTGCCGGCGCAGGTCGTCGAGGAGGCGCAAGACCCCCGCCTGGACCGAGACGTCGAGGGCCGCCGTCGGCTCGTCGAGGACGAGGAGCCGCGGCTTCACGGCGATCGCCCGGGCGATGCCGATGCGGGCCTTCTGGCCGCCGGAGAGCTGGTGGGGCAAGCGGTCGAGGAGGGCGGCGGGCAGGCCCGCCCGCTCGGCGCTCTCGATCACCCGAAGGCGCAACGCCTCGCCGCGGAGCGGGGTCAGGCGCCTCACCGGATGGGCGATGCAGTCGAAGGCGGAGAAGCGCGGGTTGAGGCTGTCGGTCGGGTCCTGGAACACGATCTGGATCGCGCGCCGATGGGCCGAGCGGTGGAAGTCGCGGGCGGGAATCGTGCCGATCGATTCGCCGTCGAACAGGATGCGTCCGGCACTGGCATCGAGCAGCCGGCAGATCATCCGCGACGTGGTGCTCTTGCCCGATCCCGATTCGCCGACGAGGCCGAGGCTCTCGCCCTCACGGAGCGAGAACGACACGTCCTCCACCGCCATGGCACCGCCGAAGACCTTTCCGAGCCCCTGCACCTCGAGGAGCGGCGGGGTGCCGGGGGCGGGCGCCTGGCGCGGCAGGGCCGGCGGGCGAGGGCCCTCCGGCACGAGGTCGGAGAGCGTCGAGGTCGGGGTCGGCGAGGCGGCGACGAGGCGCTTGGAGTAGGGGTGGCGGGGCGCGGAGAACAGGGCGCCCGGCTCGCCCTCCTCGACGAGACGCCCCTGCTCCATCACGGCGATGCGGCTGCAATACTGCGCGGCGAGGCCGAGATCGTGGGTGATCAGGATCATCGCCATGCCGCGCTCGGCGGTCAGCCGGGCGACGAGGTCCATCACGGTCTTCTGGGTCGTCACGTCGAGGCCGGTGGTCGGCTCGTCGGCGATCAGGAGCGCCGGGCGGCAGGCGAGCGCGAGCGCGATCATCACCCGCTGGCACATGCCGCCGGAAAGCTCGTGCGGGTAGGCGTCGAGGCGCTTAGCCGCGTCGCGGATGCGCACCGCCTCCAGGCTCTCCAGTGCTCGCTCCCGCGCCTGACTTTTCGAGAGCCCGCCCACCACCAGCACGTCGGCGAGCTGGCGGCCGATCGGGCGGATCGGGTTCAGCGCCGCCCGCGGGTTCTGGAAGATCATGCCGATGGCCTGGCCGTGCGCCGCCCGCAGGTCCGCGGCCGAGAGCCGGGTCACGTCCTGGCCGCGGAAGCGCACTTGGCCCCCGACGATCCGGCCGGCGCGGTCGAGCAGGCGCGCCGCCGCGAAGGCGGTGACGGACTTGCCCGAGCCGGATTCGCCGACGAGGCCGAGGCTTTCGCCGGCTGCGACCGCGAGCGAGACGCCGCGCAACGCCTCGACCGGGCCGCGTCGGGTCGCGAAGGTGACCTTCAGGTCCTCGATCGAGAGAAGGGGGGGCTGCATCAGGTCCGCATCCGGGGATCGAGGATGTCCCGCAGGCCGTCGCCGAGCAGGTTGAAGCAGAGCACCGCCAGCATCAGGGCGAGGCCCGGGAAGGCGACGAGCCACCACTTGCCGGTGGTGATGAAGCGCGCGCCTTCCGCGACCAGGATCCCCCATTCCGGCGTCGGCGGGCGCACCCCGAGGCCGATGAAGGAGAGGCCCGCCGCGTTGAGGATCGCCCAGCCGAGATTGAGCGAGATCTGCACCGCCATGGCGGGCAGCACGTTCGGCAGCAGGAAGCGCAGGACGACCGCGAGATGGCCCTCGCCGCCGGCCCGCGCCGCCTCGACGTAGCCGGCATCGCGCCGCACGTTCACCTCGGCCCGGGCGAAGCGGATATAGAACGGCAGGTTGATGATCGCGGTGGCGATGACGATGTTCTCGACCCGGTTGCCGAGGGCCGCGACCAAAGCCATCGCCAGGACGAAGAGCGGAAAGGCCATCAGCACGTCGACGAGGCGCCCGACCACCCGGTCGAGCCGCCCGCCGGCATAGCCGCTCATCCCGCCGATCACCGCGCCGAGCGCGAAGGACAGCCCGACCGCCGAGAGCGCGATGGCGAGATCGAGCCGCGTCGCCGCCACGATGCGGCTGAGCACATCGCGGCCGAGCTGGTCGGTGCCGGCCCAATGCGCCGCGCTCGGCGGCTGGAGCGCGACCGAGACGTCGGAGGCGACCGGATCGTAGGGAGTGAGCCAGGGGGCGAAGAGCGCGACGAGGCAGAGCAGCGACGCACCTGCCGCCGCGACCGCGGTCAGGGGATTCTCGCGCAGCACGTAGGCGGCATGCCGCAGGGTGCTGGGCGGAGGCGCGAGGGTGGGGGACACGGCATTCATCGGGTGACTCGCATCGGCCTACTCGATCGAGACGCGCGGGTCGGCGAGGCCGTAGAGCACGTCGACCGTGAGGTTCACGACGACGAACAGGCTCGCCATCAAGAGCACGAAGCCCTGGACCGGCGCGTAATCCGAGGCGAGCAGCGCGTCGAGCGCGTAGGAGGCGACCCCCGGCCAGGAAAACACTTTTTCGACCAGCACGTTGGCCCCGAGCATGGTGGAGAACACGATGCCCGCGATGGTCAGCACCGGCAGGATCGCGTTGCGCAAGGCGTAGGTGACGATCACCCGCCGCCGCGGCAGGCCGAGCGACCGGGCGGTGCGGATGAAGTCGCTGCCGAGCACGCTCAGCATCGCCGCCCGGGTGATGCGGGCGAGCGGCGCCAGCACGAACAGCGCCATGGTCAGTGCCGGCAGCACCAGCTGCCCGGCCGCGGCGCGCCAGCCCTCCCAGTCGCCGACGAGCAGAAAATCGATCAGCAGGAAGCCGGTGATGTCCGGCGGGCTCGCGGCGAACACGTCGATGCGGCCGGTCGGGTCGGGGGCGACGCCGAGGAGGTAGTAGAACACGTAGATCAGGAGCAGCCCCGACACGAAGGTCGGCACGCAGACCCCGAGCGCGCACAGGAAGCGCACGGCATGGTCCACCGCCGAGCCAGGCCGGAGCGCCGCCGCGATCCCGAGCGGGATCGCCAGGAGGAGCGCGATGGCGAGCGCCGAGACGGTGAGTTCGAGGGAGGCCGGCAGGCGCTGGCAGAGATCCGTCAGCACCGGCTGGCCGGTGGTCATCGAGCGGCCGAGCTGGCCCTGCGCCACGTCGCCGAGATAGCGCACGAGCTGCTCGGGCACCGGCTTGTCGAGACCCATCTGGCGGCGGATCTCCTCGATCTCCGCCTTGCCGGCATTGGGCCCGGAGGCGAAGAACACCGCCGGGTCGCCGGGCAGCACCCGCATCAGCAGGAAGGTGAAGACCAGGACGCCGAGAAGCGCCGGCAGCGAGGACAGGAAGCGCCGCCCGGTGCGCCGGGCGATGCCGCTGGCGGAGGCCATCCTACTTCCTCGACAGGTCGCGGTAATCGACCTGGCGGTGGAACTGGTAGGTGTAGCCATCGACTGATTGCGCCATCACGGCATCCTGGTTCGGCTGCCAGATCGGGATCTGCGGCATCAGGGCGAGGTGGCGCCGGTTCAGGGCGCGGGCGTCGTCGTCGTATTTCGCCGGATCACGCTCGAACCGGGCCTTGGCGGCGAGTTCGTTGATCTCGGGATCGTCGATCGAGCTGTAGTTCCAGCGCTGGTTGCCGGTGTAGAAGTTGCGGTAGAAGTAATCCGGCGAGGGCAGCCAGGCGACGATGCCCTCGGTGAAGAACGGCAGCTTCTTCTCGCTCACCTGCGTCGACATCTGCGCGTCGGGCAGCTTCTGGATTTCGACCTTGACGCCGATTTTTTCGAGCGATTCGCGGATCAAGGCGGCCATCGGCTCGGCGGTGGCGGCCTGGCCGACATTGAAGCTGAAGGTGGTCGAGAACCCCTCCGGCAGCCCGGCCTTGGCGAGCAGCGCCTTGGCCCTCGGCAGATCGAGGGTGACCGGCTGCGCCACAGGGAAGACGGGGGCAGGGTCGCCCTCGCCCCAGGTCGCGCCGAAGAGCGGCTTGCCGCGGCCGAACAGGGCGGCCTTGAACATCGAATCGTAGGGCAGGGCGTAGGCGAGCGCCTGGCGCACCTCGACCTTGTCGAAGGGCGGCATCTTGGTGTTGAAGGAGATCAGCGTCACCGCGTTGAATTGCGGCGTGGCGATCACCTTCAGTTTGCCGCGCTCCTTGAGCGCCAGGGCGTCGTTGGCCTGGAGGTCGATGACGATGTCGGCGTCGCCCTTCTCGACGAGGTTGGCGCGGGTCGCCGGGTCGGGGATGGTCTGGGCGATGATGCGCTTGAAGCCGGCGGGCTTGTCCGGCGCGGCGCCCGTCCAGTCGGCATTGCGCTTGAGCACCACCTGCTCGCCGGGCTTGAACACGTCGACGCTGTAGGCGCCGCTGCCGACGGCGTGGTCCTTGAGCCAGGCTTGCGCCCAGGGGTCTTCCGGCGTCGCGTGCGACTTGGCGACCTTGGAATTGATGACGATGGCGTAGACGGTCGCGAGGTTCGGCAGCGCCAGCCGGTCGGGCTTCGGCAGCGTGACCTTGAAGGTGTGGGGATCGACCACCGTGAACTGGTCGGGGCTGGTGAGCGAGCCGGTGAGGAGCTGCGGTGCGGCGAGCGACTTCGCCGAGACGGCGCGGTCGAGCGACCACTTCACGTCGTCGGCCGTGACCGGTGTGCCGTCCTGGAACTTGGCGTCCTTGCGCAAGTAAAAGGTGAGGGTCAGGCCGTCGGGGCTGACCTCGTAGCGCTCAGCCAGCTCGCCGCGCACCGAATCAAGGTCGAACACCCAGTTGTCGCCGAGCTTCTTGCGGCCGAAGGTGACGAGGCGGTCATACGTGCTGAGGCTGATCGCGAAGGCCTCGCGGGTGGTGCCCGGCATGGTCGGGTCGAGGGTATTGACCGCGGCTCCCGTGACGTAGCGCAGGGTCTCGGCCCGGCTCTGGGCCCGGGCAGGCTCCGCCACGACGAGGGCCGTGAGCAAAGCCGCCGCGAGGCCGGCCGTCCGCATGCTGGTCTTCGTCACGCCGCTTCCTTCCCTGCATCCCTGATCGGTCGGCCTTCTAGCAAGGGCCGTTCCAGCGGGTGCCATTCGAGACCAGGGACGAGCCGGGGGCAAGAGCTAACGTGAAGGCTCAACGCAGCACCGCCTGGGGCACGTCGTAGGCCCGGAAGTCGGCCCAGTGCCGGTCGAGGTCGGCGGTGAACAGCCCGCGGGTGAGGCCGGAGACGAGGCGGGGCACGGCGGTCGTCATGGCGTTGATCGACGAGCCGGAGGGGCCGTGGCTCACCGTCGAGGCGATGCCGAACAGGTGGATGTCGCGGATCCACGGCGTCAGGCCGGGCTCGCGCTCGGTGAAGGCGTAATCGTCGCCGAGATACGGATAGGCGGCCAGCCGATCGTCGCGCTCCTCGGGCGGCGGGGCGTAGCGGTCGCCCCAGGTGGCGATGTTGTGGGCAAACGCTAACAATTCGGGCCGCGCGGTGTAATCGACGGCGATGCCGGTGGCGGCGATCACGAGGTCGGCGCTCACCACCCCCCGCGGCGTGTCGAGGACGACCGCGCCGCCCTCCATCCGCGCGGCGCGGAGGGGGGCTCCGGGGAGGAAGCGGAAATTCGGGTGCCGGGCGCAGCGGTCCCAGGTCGCCTGCGGAAAGCCCTCGCGCAGGCCCATCACGGCGCTCATGAAGCGCCAGCGCCAGGCATCGTCGAGATCGCCGAGATGGCGCAGGAAGCCCGCGAAGGTCAGCCAGCGATAGGGTTGCACCACCTGCGCTTCCGCGCGCCGGCACAGCAGGGTGACCGCGGCGGCGCCGGTTTCGAGCGCCGTGGCGGCGTTGTCGAAAGCCGAGGCCCCGGCGCCGATCACCGCGACGCGCTTCCCCGCGAGGCTCGCGAAGTCGATCGCATCGTCGGTGCGGGCGACGCGCCCGGACGGCAAGTCGCAGAGTGCGTCGGGCAAGGCCCAGCGCCCGGCGCCCTCCTGGCCGGTGGCGAGCACGACCTTGCGGGCACGGCGCACGGTGCCGTGCGAATCCGTCACCGCCAGGAGGCCGTCGGCCGGCGCGATGCGCGTGACGGTCACGCCGTTCTCGACCGGCACGCCGGTCGCGATCCGCACGAAGGCGAGATACGCGGCCCAATCCTCCCGGGGGATCAGGTCCAGCGCCTCCCAGGCGGCCTGCCCGTAGCGGGCCTCGTGCCAGGATTGATAGGTGAGCGCCGGCAGGCCGAGATCGGGTCCCGTAAAATCCTTCGGGCTGCGCAGGGTCCGCATCCGCGCATAGGTGAGCCAGGGGCCTTCGAGGCCCTTACAAGCCCGGTCGAGCACCAGGATGTTGGTCACCTGCGCCCGCATCAGCCCGAAGGCGATGGCGAGGCCGGATTGGCCGGCCCCGACCACGATCACGTCGTGGGCGGGTCGGCCGTCCGGGCCGGTGCGGGGCGTGAGCCAGGGCGCGCGGGGATGGGCCGTGCGGGCGATTTCGTCGCGGACGCGGAGCAGAAGAGCGTCGAGGGACATGCGGGTCCTTCAGGCGGAGAGCCAGCCGCCCTCCACCGGCAGGGCGGCGCCGGTGGTGAAGGAGGAAGCGGGACTGGCGAGGTAGAGGATGGCCCGGGCGACCTCCTCGGGCTGTCCGAGGCGTCTCATCGCGTGCCGGGCTTCGGAGGCCGCGCGGGCGGCGGCCGGATCGGGGGCGCGCCGGAAGCTGCGGGCGAGGAGCGGCGTCTCGATCGCGCCCGGCACCACGGCGTTGACCCGGATGCCGTCCCCGGCAAAGTCGAGCGCCATGGTGCGGGTGAGGCTGAGCACCGCGCCCTTGGCGGCGATGTAGGCGCTGTTGCCGCGCCCGCCGGCGAGCGCCAGCTGCGAGGCGACCGTGACGATGGAGCCGCCGCCGCGTGCCCGCATCAGGGGGATTGCTGCCTTGGCCCAGAGCCAGGTCCCGCCGACATGGGCGCGGAACACCGCGTCCCAATCTTCGGGCGCGGTGGTCTCGACGGTGCCGCCGACCGAGAACCCCGCCGCCGTTACCAGCACGTCGATGCCGCCGAGGGACGCGACGATGGCCGCCGCATCCTCCGCCACGGTCGCAGGATCGCCGACATCCGAGGCGCGGGCGAGGCCGCCGATCTCGGCCGCGACGGCTTCTGCCGCCGGGCCGTCCCTGTCGATCACCGCCACCCGGGCGCCGGATTCCGACAGAATCCGCGCCGTCGCGGCACCGATGCCGGAGCCGCCCCCTGTCACCACCGCCACCTTGCCGTCGAGCCTCATCGCGGATCCTCCCGGACTTGTGTCTGCCAGGCCAGGAACGCGTCGGCAGATGAATCGAGGCCGTGCGCCGCCTCCCAGCCGAGTTCGTCGCGCAACCGGCCGGTGGCGAGCGGCGGCCGGTCGCGGTCGCCGTGGAGCGACACCGTCGGGGTTTCGCCGGCTTCCGCGAGGCGGCAGACGAAGCCCGGCCGCACCAGATCGCGATTCGCCGCCAGCCGCTCGCCCCAGGCCAGGACCGGCCAGATCGTGGGGCTCGACACGTTGTAGAGAGGATGGGCCGGCCGCTCCGCCGCGATCAGCCGCGCGACCGCTTGCGCCGCGTCCGGCGCGTAGAGCCAGTCGCGCCAGCCCGGCCGCGGCAGCAGGGCCGGGGTGCCTCCTTGCGCGGCCGCCCAGATCTGCGCCTGCGGGCTCAGGGTGTCGCGCAAAGCGGTGTCGCGCTCGAACGGCCCGAACACGGCGCTCAGGCGCACGCTCACCCCGTCGAGGCCCCAATGGCCGCAGAGTCGCGACAGGACTTTCTCGGAAGCGAACTTGGTGGCGGCGTAGAGGCTCTCCGGCTGCACGGGCAGATCCTCCGACAGCACCTCCGCCGGCACCGCGCCGTACGCTGCCGCCGAGGACAGGTTCACCACCCGGCGCACCCCTGCCCGCCGGCAGGCCTCGAGGATCGGCACCATCGCGCCGAGATTGACGGCGAGGATCGAGCCCGGATCGGCAGCCTCGCGGGCGGCATCCGCCGTCACCGCGGCGGCGATCACCACCGCGTCGGTGCCCGGCCGGATCGCCGCGGCGAGGGCGCCCGGGTCGGTCACGTCGCCGATGTCGAGGGAGAGGGGGCCGGGCCGTGCGGCGAGTGCCCGCAGGAGCGGCACCGGGGGCGGGGCCCGGTCGAGGACCCGCACGGCGAGGCCGCGCCCGAGCAGGGCATCGGCGAGGTTCAACCCGACGAAGCCGGCACCTCCCAGGATGACGGTGCTCACGCCGGCATCTTTGCGAATGCGTCGTCGTGGTGGGGAGATGCCGGCACGCGCTGTCCTCGTGGTCGATCCGTCACGGCATCATGCACGAAGTGGGCCGGCGAGCAGCCTGCAACCTGTGGGTTCGTCTCTCGATCAGGCGCGGGGTGGGAATTGCGGAAAATCCCGGAAACACCGAGCTGCGTCGTTCTGATATCGAGATGGGACCTCGCCCGACGCTTCTGAGCCTGCGCGACGTTTCGTCCGCGGCCGGCCGCCGCGTTCGTCGCGTCCGCGGCTTGCCCACAGGCCGGCGGATCGCCGCACTTGCGGGAGAGGCAAGTTGCCGGCGCGGCCCGCCGCCGGATTGTCATGAAACCATCACCCGCCCCGGCCAAGAGATTTCCCGACGCAGCCGGCGTGAAACAATCGCGGCCCGCGAACCGTGCGGAACTGTGCCGCCTCGGGCGACTCCAAGCTGGTCACGAACGGTCGGATTCTCGTATACGTTGCGGTCCGGGATGGAGCGCGGCATGAAGCTGGCGTCGGCACGGCCGCGCCGCGGAGCTTGAGGGGACGGGACATGGTGCAAGACGCGGCCGCACAGGCCGGCCCCGGCCAATCGGGTCCCGGACCCGGGGAGCTACCGGCGGCCCGGCCCGATTCCGGTCTCGGCGCCCTCGCCCTCGTCGCCTCGTTCCATCAGATCCCGTGCGAGCCGGCGCAGGTCCGCCACGATCTCGGCCTCGGCCAGAACCCGATGGGCGGCGTCGACATCGTACGTGGGGCGCAGCGGCTCGGCCTCAAGGGCCGCCTGCTGCAGAAACAGAAGCCCGCCCGTCTGGAGAGCATCCCGCTCCCGGCGATCCTCGAGGTCGATGACGGCCATTTCGTCGTCCTCGGCCGCCGCTTCGAGGACGGCAAGCTCCGGATCATCGATCCGGTCGCCCGCACGGCCGAGCATGTCGAGGCCGAGGCCTTCCTGCCCCGCTGGACCGGCACCGTCGTGCTCGTCGCACGCCGTGCCAACATCCAGACGGCCCTGCACAATTTCGGCCTGACCTGGTTCGTCCCCTCGGTCTGGCGCTACCGCAAGCCGCTCGTCACGGTGCTGGTCGCCTCGCTGTTCATCCAGCTCTGCGCCCTCATCACCCCGATCTTCTTCCAGATCACCATCGACAAGGTGCTGGTCCACCGCGGCTACTCGACCCTGACGCTGGTCGCGGTCGGCCTCGTGGTGCTCGGCCTGTTCCACGTCGTGCTGCAATACTTGCGCGGCTATATCCTCACCCATACGGCGAGCCGGATCGACGTCGAGCTCGGCGCGCGGCTGTTCGACCACCTGATGCGCCTGCCGCTCGGCTATTTCGAGACCAGGCCCGCCGGCCAGACCGTCGCCCGCGTGCGCGAACTGGAGACGGTGCGCAACTTCCTCACCGGCCAGGCGCTCACCTCGGCGATCGACGTCCCCTTCACCCTGCTCTTCCTCGCCATCCTGTACTTCTATTCGCCGCTGCTCGCGCTGATCGTCACCCTGTCGATCCCCTGCTACATCCTGGTGGCGGTGCTGCTGCGGCCGATCCTGCGCGACAAGACGCTCGAGCGCTTCAACCGCTCGGCCCTGTCGAGCCAGTTCCTGATCGAGTCGGTGGTCGGCATCCACACCATCAAGGCGCTCGCCGTCGAACCCACGCTCAAGAGCCAGTGGGACGAGCGGCTCGCCGCCTACGTCAAGACCTCGTTCGTCGCCGGCCTCATCGCCAGCATCGGCCAGAACGCGATCCAGTACATCTCCAAGGTCACGACCGCGCTCGTGCTGTTCTTCGGCGCCTACGCGGTGATGAACGGCGAGTTGACCGTCGGCAGCCTGATCGCCTTCAACATGATCATGGGGCAGGTGACCGCCCCGATCCTGCGCCTGTCCCAGCTCTGGCAGGACTTCCAGCAGGTCAAGGTGTCGCTGGAGCGCCTCGCCGACGTGCTCAACTGCCCGCCGGAGACCCGGGCGCTCGCCCAGGCCCACCTGCCGCCGGCCAAGGGCCAGGTCACGGTGCGGGGCGTGTCGTTCCGCTACCAGCCCGGCACCCCGGAGGTCCTGAAGGACGTCAGCCTCGACATCCCGGCCGGCCAGGTCATCGGCATCGTCGGGCCCTCGGGATCGGGCAAGTCGACCTTCACCAAGCTGCTCCAGCGCCTCTACGTGCCGGAGAAGGGCCAGGTGCTGGTCGACGGCGTCGATATCGCCCAGGTCGATCCGGCCTGGCTGCGGCGCCAGATCGGCGTCGTGCTCCAGGAGAACCTCCTGTTCAACAAGACGGTGTTCGAGAACATCGCGCTCGCCAATCCCGGCCTGTCGCGGGCGCAGGTGATGCAGGTGGCGCGTCTCGCCGGCGCCGACGAGTTCATCAACCGGCTGCCGCTCGGCTACGACACGCCGATCGAGGAGCGCGGCGCCAATCTCTCGGGCGGCCAGCGCCAGCGGCTCGCCATCGCGCGGGCGCTCGCCACCAACCCGCGCATCCTGATCCTGGACGAGGCGACCTCGGCCCTCGACTACGAGAGCGAGCGGATCATCCAGGAGAACATGAAGCACATCGTGCGCGGGCGCACCGTCATCATCATCGCCCACCGCCTCGCGGCGGTGCGGATCTGCGACCGCATCATCGCGGTGCAGGAGGGGCGCATCGTCGAGGACGGCACCCACCGCGAGCTGGTCGAGCGGCCGGCCTCGCTCTACGGCCGCCTCTGGCGCCTGCAATCCGACCACGGCAACGCCCAGGGAGAGGCCGCGTGAGCGCCAACCCGCAACCCGCCGCCAACCTGCCGACGCCGCGGCGCCAGCCCCCGCCGCCGGCCCGCTTCAGCCCGCGCGGCCTGACCGAGCGGGTGCGCCGTCTCGCCGACGACCGCTCCGACCAGGAATTCCTGCCGGCGCATCTCGAGATCCTCGACACCCCGCCCTCGCCCTACGCGGTGGTGTTCACCTGGGTGATGTGCCTGATGTTCGGGGCGGCGCTCGTCTGGAGCATCTTCGCCCAGATCGACATCCATGCGGTGGCGACCGCCCGCATCCAGCCCTCCGGGCGCTCGAAGGTCGTGCAGCCCTTCGACACCGGCAAGGTCCAGACCATCGCGGTCGAGAACGGCAGCCGGGTCCAGGCCGGCGACGTGCTCCTGACCCTGGAGCCGACCGAGGCCGAGGCCGACCTGTCCTCGCGCCAGGGCGACCTCGCGGCGTTGGAGGCCCAGATCGCCCGGCGCCGCGCCACGATCGAGGCGGTGGAGAAGAACCTGCCCACCATCAAGGTCGGCTTCCCGGCCGACATACCGCCGGCGGTGCGGGCCCGCGAGGAGGGCGCGATGCTGGCCGAGATCGGACAGTACATCACCACCCGCGAGGCGTTCGAGGCGCAGCTCGCCGAGAAGGTCGCGACGCAGGAGCGCTTCACCGCCAGCATCGCGGCCCGGATGCGCCTCCAGGCGGTGTTGAGGGAGCGCGCCGACATGCGCGAGACCCTGGTCGCCAAATCCGCCGGCACCCGGGCGGCGGTGATCGACGCGGTGCAGCAGGTCGAGCAGGTGGCGGCCGACCTCGCGTATGACCGCGGACAGCTGACCGAGGCCAAGGCCGGCGCCGTCTCGCTCCAGCGCCGCATCACCCAGCTCACCAGCGAGACCGTGGCGCGCCAGTACCAGGCCCTGACGGAAGCGGCGCAGAAGCGCGACGCCCTGGTGCAGGACGTGGTGAAGGCCACGCTCAAGCGCGAGCGCACCACGCTCAAGGCACCGATCTCCGGCACGGTGCAGCAGCTCGCCGTGACGACGCTCGGCCAGGTGGTCACCGCCGGCCAGCCCCTGATGGTGGTGGTGCCGACGGACGGGCCGATCGAGGTCGAGGCCCAGGTCCAGAACAAGGATATCGGCTTCATCCTGCCCGGCCAGGAGGCGGTGGTGAAGATCGACGCCTTCCCGTTCACCCGCTACGGCTCGATCGAGGGCAAGGTGGTGAGGGTCTCGCGCGACGCGGTCGACGACCGCGAGGCGGGCGGCGGCAGCGACGCCTTGTCGGTGGCGCGCGGTCAGGGCGTGAACCCGGTGACGGGCACGCAGAAGACCCAGAACCTGATCTTCCCGGTGACGGTGGCGCTCTCCCAGACCTTCATCAAGGCCGACGGCAAGGAGGTGGCCCTGACGCCGGGCATGACCGCGACGGTGGAGATCCGGACCGGGCGGCGACGGGTGATCGATTATCTGCTGTCGCCGGTAAGGGAGACGACCTCGACCGCGGGGCATGAGCGATAAAGGGAGATAATAAAAATTCATCGCGAAGTCCTTATCATCACAACGATTTGTCTAATTTTCTATTGACTTTACTCATTGTAATTTACTAAATCATATTGCTAATTACTAAATTAAGTATAATGAATTTTGATTTAACGGCAAATAAATAAAATGTATTGTATAATAAATTTGAGGTATTGTGTTATTATCGATTTTTATCAATATCCAGCACGTAAAAGATGTTCTTGCAAGAATTTTTACTTTATGCATGATGCTATTATATCTGCCTTAAACGAGATTTGATTTAATTTGTTCTCATCGTCGGTGTCCGTTAGAAAGCCCCTTTTCATATGCATTTGATGTGATAACGTAGGGATGTGGGCCTGTAGCTCAGTTGGTAGAGCGCCGGAATCTCTAATCCGGAGGGCAGTGGTTCGAATCCATTCAGGCCCACCAGCATAGGAGATTTTGTGATTACTCCTGGCAAGTTCGAGTGGGCAGATTTTTTAGAAGATGTCGACACGGCTCGACGAGAGCTTCGTTGCTCGATATCTAGTGCTTGGTATAGAGGACATCAAGATATTAATTGGCTTCTCTATCCGACTTTGATTAGGCATTTCGTATCATACCCTGAAAGTGTTGAAATAAAAAACAAAGATCGTGAAATCATTATTTATAAATTAACAAAATTAATAAATCCACATTCTCCCGCTTATTTAAATCTTACACTTAGGCAGATCAATCAGGCGGCAGATATCATTGCAGATTACGAGCGGCTAAAAATTGAAGCGAAGGCTTTGAAGCGTGATTGTGATAATATTAGTCGCATCCGTAGCGAAGCAGGCCAGGCCAGTCGCGACCAATCATATATTTCTTACCTTAAATACGACGAATTTTCAGCAATGTGTCAAAAGAATAACTTGTTATGTCGCCCCTTCAGCAACGACAAAATTTCTATTACGGAGGCTATCAAATCTATTAAGAAAGATGACATGGATAAGGCAGAAGATATAAATAGGAAAAAAATATTTCAACTCGATCTTTCTTTAAGTAAAAACATCAATAAAATAAAATCGATCGTATCAATTATTCCCGGAGAGAAAGAAGCTTTTATTGATTTTAATTTTCGTTGGAAGAGTGATTTAGGAAATTCATGGCAAGTTCTCGCTCGGATGCAGCACTATGGCGTTCTTACGCGGTTGCTTGATTGGTCGGAAAATCTTTCTGTTGGAATTTGGTTTGCGTTAGAAAAATATATTGATTTGTATAATAAATTAAAGGATAAATCAAAATCTTTGTCTGACCTAATGGAATAAATGAATTTTAAGGCCGAATCTCTAGAAATCCCCTGCCTCTGGGTTATGAACCCGTATCGATTGGCGGAGGAATTAACTGGCCGGGATAGCATTATGGACCTTTCTCTAGAGAAAGATTTTGACTATTTTAAAATTTTTCATCAATCAAAATGGCCTTTCAAGAAGCCGGTTCCGATTTATTCTCCTTGGAGGGATGATCGTATAGCTTCACAAAGTGGGATGTTTACTGTTCATGGTGCAAATTTGACAGATTTATACTATCAAGTTGCGGAACGAAGAGAAACTAAATCAAGAGCTGTTATAAGAAAAGTCGAACTAAGCAAGTTCGCAGCGTGCTATGGAGCATTTTTCATATCGACAATGATTCCGTTCGATAAATTCAGCTTGTTTAGAGATATGGATAGTTTGGGGAAATCAATCAATAAAAGGTTTTTGTTGCCAAAAAATTATTAAAATATTGTTATTTAGACAATTTTTGTAACGATATGCACTTATAATTTATCATATTGCAAGCAATTCACTAGTGGTAGATGGTATATATTTCCATATTTTTGAAATATTATTTGATAAGTCGGCGCACACATTATAAATATTGCGTTATTTAAAAATTTTGCAGCATAGTGTGGGATCTACAAACGCAAGTGAAAGATAATGAAGCGGAGCGAGAGGCGCTCTGTTCTGAACCATTCGCGGTTCTGAGTTCCTAGCTCCGCTGTGCTATAATGACGAAGAGGGTGTAAATACTGTTGACCAGCTCAAACAGGCTCTCAAGTGATCGGCGCCGGGTTGAACAACGTCAGGTCGTTGTATAGCCCCCAATGATCCGACCACGGCTTCTTGGCGCCGCTCGCCACGTCGAGGATCAGGCGAAACAGCTCCCAGCCGGTCTCCTCGATCGTCGCCTCGCCGGTGGCGATCTTGCCGGCGTCGAGGTCGATCAGGTCGGACCAGCGCTGCGAGAGTTCGGTGCGGGTCGCGACCTTGATCACCGGCGCCTCAGCCAGCCCATAGGGCGTGCCGCGGCCGGTCGAGAAGACCTGGAGGGTGATGCCGGAGGCAAGCTGCAGCGTGCCGCAGACGAAGTCGCTCGCCGGGGTCGCGGCGAAGATCAGGCCCTTCTGGCGCACCCGCTCGCCCGGGGCGAGCACGCCGCGGATCGCGCTGGTGCCGGATTTCGCCACCGAGCCCAGCGCCTTCTCGACGATGTTGTTGAGCCCGCCCTTCTTGTTGCCGGGGGAGGGATTGGCGCTGCGGTCGGCCCCGCCTTGGGCCAGGTAGTCGTCGTACCAGGCCATCTCGCGGATGAGCGCGCGGGCCACCGCCTCGGTCTCGGCCCGGGGGGTGAGGAGGTGGATCGCGTCGCGCACCTCGGTGACTTCCGAGAATAGTACCGTGGCGCCGGCCCGCACCAGGAGATCGGCGGCGAAGCCTAAAGCCGGGTTGGCGGTGACGCCCGAGAAGGCGTCGCTGCCGCCGCATTGCAGCCCGACCACGAGGTCGGCGGCGGGGCAGGTCTCGCGGGTGCGCCTGTTCAGGATCGCGAGGCGGGCTTCCGCCATCGCCATGATGCTGTCGAGAATCATCCCGAAGCCCTGATGGGCCTCGTCCTGGAGCCGCACCACGCCGTCTCCTTGCCCGTCCGGCAGCAGCCGCTCGGAGACCAGCTTCTCGCAGCCGAGTCCGACCACCATCACCTCGCCGCCGAAATTCGGGTTCCGGGCCAGGCTCTGGAGGGTGCGGATCGGGATCACCGCCTGCGGGGCGTTGATGGCGACGCCGCAGCCATAGGCGTGGGTCAGCCCGATCACGTCGTCGACGTTGGGAAAGCGCGGCAGCAGCTCCTGCTTGATCCGCCGGATCGCCACTTCGAGGGTGCCGGCGACGCATTGCACGCTGGTCGAGATCGCCAGGATGTTGCGGGTGCCGACCGAGCCGTCCGGATTGCGAAACCCCTCGAAGGTGTAGCCGTCGAGCGGCGGCAGTGGGGCCGGCACGCGGGTGGCGAGCGGCAGCTGGTCGAGGGCGGGCGCGAGCGGCGTCTGCACCCGCGATTCCTCGACCCAGGACCCGCGGGGCAGGGACTGGAGGGCGGTGCCGATCACCTCGCCGTAGCGGCGGATCTCCCCGCCCTCCGGAATGTCCCGGAGCGCCACCTTGTGGCCCTGCGGCACGAATTCCCGCAAGGTGAGGCCGTCGGGAAAGGCCGTGCCGGCCGGCAGCCCGAAGGCATTGACCACGATGGCGACGTTGTCGGCCTCGTGGAGGCGGATCGTGCGCGGCGCATCGCCCCGCGGCGCAAGGGCGGCCTCCGGGGTGGCATGCCCCTCAGGCGTCCGCGGCTCGTCCGGCATCGGCTCCCTCCCGGTCTTGCCGGCGTCGGGCGCCGGTTCTTCGCGACGAAGGACGGTGCCGCTCGTCGAGGACGGCACCGCCCGGTTTCTGTCTTTAAGTCCTACTCGGCCGCGAGCGCCTGCGCCCGATCGATGCGGGCGACGAGGGCGGCGAGGTCCGCCTGCTCGGCGGCGGTCAGGTCGGTGAGGGGGTGGCGCACCGGGCCGGAATCGCGCCCGACCACCTGCATGCCGGCCTTGATGATCGAGACGGCGTAGCCCTTGCGGCGGTTGCGGATCTCGATCAGCGGCAGGATGAAGTCGCGCAGGCCTTTCGCCACCGCCGCCCGGTCGCGCCGGCGCACCGCGGCGTAGAAGTCGAGCGCGAAGCCCGGCACGAAGTTGAACACCGCCGAGGAATAGGTGGTCACGCCCATCTCGAGATAGGGCAGGGCGAAGGTCTCGGCGGTGGGCAACCCGCCGATATAGGTCAGCCGGTCGCCGAGCCGCGAATAGATCCGGGTCATCAGCTCGATGTCGCCGATGCCGTCCTTGTAGCCGACGAGGTTCGGCAGCCGCTCGCAGAGCCGCGCCAGGGCGTCGGGGCCGATCACCGCGTTGTCGCGGTTGTAGACGATGACGCCGAGGCCGGTCGCGCGGCACACCGCCTCGATATGGGCCGAGAGGCCGTCCTGCTCGGAGCCGACGAGATAGGGCGGCAGTAGCAGGAGGCCGTCGGCACCGGCCCTCTCGGCCGCCTGCGCCATCTCGCAGGCGATGGCGGTGCCGTAGCCGGCCCCGGCCAGCACCGGCACCCGGCCGGCGGTCTCGGCCACCGCGACGCCGACGACGCGGGCGACCTCGGCCGGGGTGAGGGAGAAGAACTCGCCGGTGCCGCCGGCCGCGAACAGGCCGGCCACGTCGTAGCCGCACAGCCAGTCGAGGTTGCTGCGGTACTGCGCCTCGTCGAAGGCGAAATCGGCGGTGAAGGGGGTGACGGGGAAGGAGAGCAGGCCGGCGCCGAGGCGCTGGGCGACGTCGACGGGCGAGAGCGCGGTGGCCATCGGGGCGTGTTCCTCATGTCTAGGTCGGGGCTGCCCCCGCTCATCGCGAGGTCTATGCCCGCGCACCATGCCGCTCCAGCACCATGTCGGCATGGTTCAATCCAATTCCGGCATCGATCCGTCGAGCGTACCGGCGAGCTCGGCCAGGATCGGGATCAGCGGGTTGTCGTTGCCGCGGCGCCAGACGAGGTAGAGTTCGACCGGCCGGCGCGGAGCGGGCACCAGGGGCCGCAGCGTCACGCCGGCGACCCGCAGCGAGGCCGCCGATTCCGGCACCAGGGCGGGGCCGAGGCCCGAGCGCACCAGCGACAGGATGGTGTGGATCTGCGCCAGGTGCTGCACCGTCCGGGGGCTCAGATCGGCCTCCGCGAAATAGTCGCCGACGAGGTCGTGGAAGTAGCGCGCCTCGTCCGGCGCGTAGGCGATCAGCGGCTCGGCGGCGATGTCCTGCGCCGTCACGCTCTCGCCCGCCGCCAGGGGGTGGTCGTCGGGGAGCGCCGCCACCAGGGTCTCGCGGGCGATGCGTAGCCTCCCGTCGGCCGCCGGTGGCAGGGGTGGGCGCATCAGGCCGAGATCGATGCCGTGCGCGCCCAGCGCCTCGGCCTGGGCGGCGCTGACCATCTCCTTCAACAGGATGTCGGCCTCCGGCAGGCGGGTGCGCGCCGCCCGCACCAGATCGGGCAGGGTGCGGTAGGCGGCGGCCGCCGTGAAGCCCAGGGTGACGCTGCCGGCCTGGCCCGCCGCCACCCGCCGGGCGGTCGCCGCCGCCTCGTCCGACAGGCGCAGGATCCTTCGCGCCTCGGTGAGGAAGCGGCGCCCGGCCGGGGTCAGGCGCACGGCGCGGCTGGTGCGGTTGAGGAGCGCGACGTCGAGGACGCGCTCCAGCACCTGGATCTGCCGGCTCACCGGCGGCTGGGTCAGGTGCAGCCGCTCGGCGGCGCGGCCGAAATGCAACTCCTCGGCCACCGCCACGAAGCAGCGCAACTGGCTCAGTTCGAACATCGAAGCCTCCGCGCCTCGGCTCCTGGCGCCTGACCCTGGGGGATGAAGGCCGGGTGCTCGCGCGTTCCACTCCTGTGGTCCCGGTTTTCCGCCGACGGCCCTCCGACACGAAGGCCGCCGATGACCTCGCCGCTCCACCTCGTCCGCCACGCCTTACCCTTTACCCGCTACCCGTACCGGGGCGAGGGGATGGCGTGCAATCTCTGCGGCGGCACCGAGACGCTCGTCGTGGCCGAGACCGACCGGCGGCTGAAGCGCCTGCGTTCGGTCGCCTGCACCGGATGCGGGCTGATCCGCACCGACCCGATGCCGAACGCCGCCGAGCTCGACGCCTATTACGCCTCGGCCTACCGCGCCGCCTACCAGTTCGCCCTCGGCCGGCGCCCGCCGCGCCATCACTTGAACCGCTCCCGGCGCGAGGCGGCGTTCCGGGCGGACCTGCTGAGCCCCGCCCTGCGGCCGGGCGCCCGGGTACTGGATTTCGGCTCCGGCTCCGGCGAGTTCCTGGCCGCCGCGCGGGGGCGGGGCTGCGAGGCGACCGGGATCGAGCCCGGCCGCGCCTATGGGGCTTACGCCCGCGCCGAGCACGGCGCGCGGGTGCTCGACCGGCTCGACGACCTCGCGCCCGGCGAGGCCTTCGACGTCGTCACGGTCCATCACGTGCTGGAGCACCTGCGCGACCCCGTCGACACCCTGGTCCGTCTGGCTGGCCAGCTCGCGCCGGGGGGTGTGCTCTACGCCGCGGTGCCCAACATGGCGGCGACGGGCAAGCCGCCGCACGAGCGCTTCCACTTCGCCCACGTCCACGGCTTCGTCCGCGAGACCCTCGACCGCGCCGCCCGCCGCGCCGGCCTGGTGCCGCACCCGGCCTATCGGCGCGAGGACACGACGGTGGTGTACCGGCAGGCCGACGCGTCGGACGGGCCGGACCTGCCGACGACCGGTCTTGCCCAGGATCTCGCCGCCGCCCTCGGGACGGTCCGGCCCGGCGCCTATGTCGCCTCGGGTGCCTGGCTCCGCCCGATGGTCCGCCGCAACGCGAAGGCGATCCGGGATACGTTTGCCGCGCGGTAGGGCCGATCCGGCGCGATGGAGCGCCGACAGGCGGCAGATTTCTGCTCCCTGATTGGTTCGCTCGAAGAGAGGCCCGGTTCGGATTCTCCCGTCTCCCCGCGGGTGCAGGGCTATCCGGGGAAAGAGAGAAAGCGCGGGTTTCCCCTCTCCCCGCCCGCGGGGAGAGGGCCGATGACACCTTGTCGTGTCGTCGGCAAGCGGAGGCGGAGCCGGAGCGAGGGTGAGGGGGTGTTTCCGGGTGTGGCTCCTCTGGAAACACCCCCTCACCCTCGCGGCGAACCTGCGGTTCGCCGCTCCCTGAGCCCCTTCGGAGCTCAGGCCTCTCCCCGCCCGCGGGGAGAGGGGATGTCCTGCGCCGCGTCTTCCCCGATGCCGGCCCCGCACCCGCCCCCCGTCGTTGCGGATATGACACGGGCACTAACATCCACCGCGCAATCCGGGCTTCCACCTTCGCACGCCGATCGGACGTGATAGAAAAAATCGAACGATCTCAACAGGTTAGTTTCATTCTAAAGAACGGCGTCAGCCTGGGTGGCCCTGAGCCCCCGGGGCAGGCGAGCCGTTGCCCGAAGGTCACGCCATGCGTCCCCATCCCCGCGTCTCCACCTCCTCCCGCCGCCTTGTCGCCGCGCTCGTCGGCGGTGTCTCCCTGCTCGGCCTGGCCGCCGCGGCCCAGAATGCGGCGGCGCAGGAGGCGACGCCGCCCCGCCAGGGCGCCGCGGCCGGCGGCACGATCCAGCTCGAGCAGATCGACGTCGCGGGCAACGGCGCGCCGGCCGGGGCTGCCGTCGCCGCGGCCCGCCCGAAGGAGGACCCGCGCGGCCCGATCGAGGGCTACGTCGCCAAGCGCACCCTGACCTCGACCAAGACCGACACCCCGCTGATCGAGACCCCCCAATCGATCACCGTGATCGGCCGCGAGCAACTCGACGCCCTCAAGCCGCAGCAGCTCGGCGACGCGATCAGCTACTCGGCCGGCGTCTTCGGCAACGTCTTCGGGCCCGATCCGCGGGTCGACTTCTTCCTGATCCGCGGCTTCACGGCGAACGATACCGGCCTGTACCGGGACGGCCTGCAGCTCTTCAACTACGGCTTTGCCGCCTACAAGGTCGACACGTTCGGCCTCGAGCGGATCGACGTGCTGCGCGGGCCGGCCGCGGTCTTGTTCGGTCAGGGCGGCCCCGGCGGCCTCGTCAACATGATCAGCAAGAAGCCGCCGCTCGAGCCCCTGAACTATATCGAAACAGGCGGCGGCTCGTTCGGCCAGAAGTACCTCGCCTTCGATCTCGGCGGGCCGGCCGACAAGGACGGGAAGTGGTTCTATCGCCTGACCGGCATCGGCCGGCAGGGCGGCACGCAGATCGACGGGCTCGACGAGAACCGCGGCACCATCGCCCCGGCCTTCACCTACAAGCCGGACGGCGCCACCACCTTCACGCTGCTGTCAAGCGTCCAGTACGACGATACCGGCCGGCTCAACGCGTTCCTGCCCTATTACGGCACGGTGCGGCCGACCGTGCTCGGGCTGCGCATTCCGCGGCACGACAACGTCTCGGATCCGTTCAACAACACCTACCGGCGGACCCAGGCCAGCGTCGGCTACGAGTTCGAGCACGTCTTCGACGACACCTGGACCTTCCGGCAGAACCTGCGCTACGCCTTCAGCGAATCCCTCGACGATGCGTTCCTGGGCGGCCTGTTCGGCCTGAACGGGCTCGGCTACGCCGATGTGAACCAGACGGAGATCGCCCGCTATCGCTTCCGCGCCTCGTCGCGGGCGCGCCTGTTCAACGTCGACAACCAGGCGGTGGCCCGGTTCGACGACGGCCTGTTCAAGCATACCTTCCTGATGGGCCTCGACTACAAGAACTTCCAGCTCAACGACAACCAGGCCACCGGCGGCTTCGTCGGCCCGACGGTCGCGAACTTCAATATCATCACGCCGAATTACGGCAGCCCGAGCGTCCCGGTCGCGCCGTACCTCGTCAATTACGACGTGTTCCAGCAACTCGGCCTCTACTTCCAGGACCAAATCAAGCTCACGCCCGAGCTGACCCTGGTCGTGTCCGGCCGCGGCGACTTCACCTCGAACGAGGTCAACAACCGGCTCGCCAGCACGCAGACGCGGCAATCGGCCAATGCCTATACGCAGCGCTACGGGCTGATCTACAATTTCGATTTCGGCCTGGCGCCGTACATCAGCTACTCGACCTTCTTCAACCCGCAGGTCGGCACCAATTTCTACAGCCAGCCGTTCAAGCCGACCACCGGCGACCAGTACGAGGCCGGCGTCAAGTACGAGATCCCGGGCGCGAACGCCTTCCTGACGCTCGCCGCCTTCGACCTGGCGCTGGCCAACACCCTGACGGCGGACCCGACCAACGCCCTCAACCAGCTCCAGCTCGGCGAGACCCGCTCGCGCGGCTTCGAGGCGCAGCTGGTGGCCAACATCACCAAGTACTTCAACGTCGTCGCGTCGTTCACGAGCTACAACCTCGAAGTCACCAAGGGTGATGTCGGCGTGATCGGCCGGACGCCGACCAACACCCCCGAGACCCTGGCCTCGGTCTTCGCCGACTACACCATCCCGACCGGCGACTGGGCCGGCTTCGGCTTCGGTGCGGGCGTGCGCTATGTCGGCCGCTCGTTTGCCGACGTGAACAACACCCTGACGGTGCCGGAACGCGCCCTGTTCGACGCGGTGATCCATTACAGCCGCGACAACTGGCGCTTCGCCATCAACGCCGCCAACCTCGCCGACAAGCGCTTCGTCTCGTCCTGCCAGTCGGTCACCGCCTGCTTCTACGGCGAGCAGCGCCGCATCACCGCGAGCCTGAGCTACAAGTGGTGAGAGGAGGGGCGGGGCTTGGCTCCCCGCCCTTTCACGCCGGGATCATCCCGAGGACGTGGCGCGGAAAATCCGGCAGGGCGACCGCGCCGCGCTCGTAGACCTGGAACACCCGCAGGCTCCCGTCCCGCAAGGCGGCGAGGGGGACCTGGATCTCGAAGCCGGCGGTCAGCGCGTCGGCATCCTTCAGATGCGCTGCCACGTCCTGGCGGGCGAAGCTCTCGGCGATCATGAAGCGGCGCTGGCCCCGCTCGCCCCAGCGGGCGATCCAGGCGAGCGGCCGGCCACGCCCGGGCGTGAAGCCCCAGCCCGAGACCGTGACGGGAGTGCCGAGGAGCGCCGAGGCCTCGCCGAGCGTGACGGCGTCGAGGCTCGGGCGGCTGCGCACCCGCGTGATCCAGGCCCGGCGCAAGGCGGGCGGCGGCTCCGCCGTGACCAGGCAGGGGCGGGCGGTGGGCGCGACGAAGAGCGTGGCGCCGGTTTCGTACAGGTCCGCCCCGGCCTTGGGTAAGTCCGCCCCGGCCTTGGGTGAGTCCGCCCCGGCCTCGTCGCCGATCAGGGCGCTGATGCGATAAGGTCCGGGCGGGATGTTGCGGATCTGCGCTTCGGTGCCGATCCGCTCCGTTCCGTTCTCGTCGTGCCACACGGCGCGGGTCCAGGCCGTGCCCGCCTCGCCCTCCAGGACCAGAAAGGCCGACCCGCGCCGCGTCCCGGGCGGCAGCGCCACCGCGAGGCGGGTGAGGCCACCCTGGCGCGCCACCGGCACGCCCTCGATCACCTGCAACCCGTGGCCGGCGAATCGGGCGGGCGCCGCGCCCCTGCGGACCGCGCCCTCCGGCACCGGCAGGCCGGCCCGCCACGGCGTGACCGGCCCCGGCGCCGCCAGCTCGGGCGCGACGACGTGCGCGATCTCCTGGGCCACCGCGACATGGTCGGGAAAGACCTGGAGCAGGTCGATCGCGTAGCACCCCCCCGGCAGGTCCGCCATGCGCAGTTGCGCCGCGAAGCCGGCCTGCTCGGCCCGTCCGCTGCCGAACCGGCCGGCGAGCTCGGGGCGGCGCTCGGGGAGGGCTGTGACGAAGCGGGTAACGCTGCTCGAGCGCAGGCGCAGCCAGGTCCGGGCCGGCCGCCCGGCCTCCGGTCGCCAGATCCAGCCGCGCAGCGAAAGGCTGTCGCAGGCCGCGCAGGCGCCGATCCGGCCGGGCAGCCGCTGGCCGTCGACGACGAGATCGGCGATCTCCCAGGACAGGCCCGGCTCGTTCGGCGCCAGCACCCGCTCGGGACGTTCGGCGACCGCGGGCGGCAGGCCGTCGGTGATCGCGCTCGTCTCCTCCGTCCCGTCCCAGACGATCGCCGGATCGGTCCAGTCGGGATGGTTGAGGCGGTAGCCGAGTTCGAGGGCCGAGAGGGTGAACGGGGCCGCCGGCTCGTCCGGCGTGGCATGCGGCGCGGGGCGGGCCGCGATCAGGTCGCCGTAGAGCGCCGCCATCTGTGCGGCATGCCCGGCCACGCTCGGCAAGGTCTTCCGGGCGATTCCCGCGCGCAAGGTGGCGATGAGGCCTGGATCGTGGCTCAGCCGCCGCAGGGCCTGGCGCACGGCGCCCGATTCGCCGGGTTGGACCTTGAGTCCGTCGACGCCCTCCGTGACCCGCTCACCGGGCGCGCCGAGATCGGTGACGATCGGGATCAGGCCGGCCCGCCACGCCTCGGTCAGCGAGATCATGTAGGTCTCGGGCCAGAGCGAGAGATGGAGCGACACGTCGCAGTTGCTGAGCAGGGCGGGCACCTCCTCGCGGGTGTAGCCGCCGCGCAAGCGCAGCCGCTCGCCGGCCTGCGCCTCGAAGGCCGCGACGAGGTAGGTCTCGATGTAGCCGAACACCTCGAAGACGAAGCCCTCGCCCTCGGTGGTGCGCACGAGTTCGAGCAGGGTCCGGGCGCCCTTGTGATCGACGACGTTGCCGAGCACCGCGACACGCAACGGGCGGCGCGGCTCGGGCGCGCCCGTCTCGGCGGCGTCCGGGGACGGGAGGGCCGCCGGCTCCGCATCGACCATTTCGATCACCGCCACCCGGGCCCTCGCCTCGGGGTAGAAGGCCCGGACGTAGTCGGCGGTGGCGGGCGTGCTGGTCACGAAGGCGTCGACGCTGCCGAGCATCCGCGCCACGAACCCGTCACGCCGCGCCTTGGCGCCGGCGGGCCGCCCCTCGGTGGTGGCAAGGCAGCCGTCGCACTGCGCCTCGCCCCGGTTCACCACGTCGCAGAACCGGCCGTGCTGGTTCATCAGGGTGTAGCGGTGGCAGATCAGGAAGAAGTCGTGCAACTGGGCCACCACCGGCACGCCGTGGGCCCGGGCGATCGCCGGCAGGCTCAGGGGCAGGCCGAGCAGGTGGTGGACGTGGACGAGGTCGACCCGGCGCCCGACCAGGATGCGTTCGAACAGGGCCTCGATCTCCGGGCTGGCGAGCAGTGTCTCGGCCGGAGGGATCGGCAACGATTCCGATGTCCCGCCCTCGTCGAGGCGCAACACCCAGGAATCCTCCTCGAAGGAGGGATAGAGGAACAGGGGTTCGAACCCGTCGAGCGCCTCGGCCAGCTGTTCCTGGTAGAACTCCACCCCGCCGCCCTGGCGCCGCCCGGCCCGATTATGGGCGACGAAGAGGATTCGGGGTTTGGTGGCGGCGGGCACTGGCGCCGCCGGAACGGTCTCGTGCTCCATGACCGCCCGCACGATCACGTCGACCCGGTGATCGTAGAGGTGTTCCGCGAGGGTCCGCACCCGCGCCCGTTCGGCCATGGCGATGCGCTCCTGCGGATCGGCGAGCATCGCGGCGACCGCGGCGACGGCGTCGTCCTCCGAGCAGGCGCGGATTTCCCGGTCCGCCTCGTAATAGTCGAAGGTTTCGGGATCGGTGCCGACCACGAGCTGCGCCCCGCCGGCCAGCGCGACCTCGAACAGCCGCGGCGGCGGCGTCGTGCCCGACGGCGTCTCGCCGGCGCCCGCGGTGAAGACCCGCGGCAGGGTCAGCACCACCCGGCTGGCATTGGCGAACCGGGCGAAATCCTCGTTGCCGCAGCGCCAGTCGACGATCAGGTCGTCGCGCACCGGCACCGCTTGCGGCAGATAGGCATTGGCCGGCAGCGCGATCTTCACCCTCAGGTCGCGGGGAAAGGCCGACACGATCCGATTGAGCGTCGCGACCCGGTTCGGCCAGGCCGTCCCGACGAACAGGAGATCGTAGCGGTACTCGGCATCGTCCGGCCGGACGGGGCGATCCTGGAACAGGGTCGTGGCCGCCAGCGGCAGGTGCCAGGCACCGGCGCGATAGCGTGGGAGCGAGCCGCGATCGTTGGTGAAGACGAGGTCGAAGCAGCCCGAGAGCCGGGCATTCGCGGCACCGAGGTAGGGGTCCTCGGTGGTCCAGAGCGCGCTGGTGCCGGCGAGCGCGCAGAGGCGGCGCAGCAGCGCGTGGTGGCGGCTCGCCCCCCCGAACGCGAGGACGAGATCGAACCGCTCAGCCTGCGCCAGCGGCACCGCGTCGGCATGGGTCGCCCGCACCACCCGGGCGACGGCAGGATGGCGCCGCAGGGCGTCGGCGACCGCGAGCGTGATATAGGCGTTGCTGGTCCGCGGCTCGGTGTCGAGCAGGAGCACCGAGAGAGGCTTGCGGGGCATGGGGTGTCCGGTCACGCGGCCATCACCGCCAGGATGGTCTCGGCCCGGTGGCGATAGGTATGGGCGCCGAGCGCCCGGACGCGGGCGCGCTCGGCCATCGCCGCGAAGGCGGCGGGCTCGCGGTGGGAGCGGGCGATGGCGTCGGCGATCTCCCGGACATCGTCGAAGAGCAGGATCTCCCGGCCCTCCTCGAAATAATCCAGGATTTCGAGGCCGGCAGCGAAGCAGAGCTGCGGCGCCCCCGCCAGCGCCGCCTCGAAGACCCGCGGGCCCGGCGTCGAGGCCGGCAGCCGGAAGCGCCGGTTGGCGATGTCGAGGTCGCGGCCCACCGCCAGGGTGAGGCGCGAAGCGCTCGCCCGGTCGGCCATCGCGGCGGGCGCCAAACGGATGTTCTCGGCGAAGGGCAGGGCGGCCGGCCACCCTGCGCCGCGCACCTCGACCCGGTACCCCGACAGGCTGCCTTGCGCCCGCTCCAAGAGCGCGATCCGGTTGGGAAAGGCGGCGCCGCAGAAGAACAGGTCGAGGGAGCGCTCCGGGATCGGCCGCACCGGGCGGTCATGGGTCCGGCGGCAGGCGGCCAGCGGCAGATGCGAGACGGAAGGATGCCGGTAATGGGGCAGGGCCCAGCGGTCGTTGGTGAAGATATGGTCGGCCAGAGCCTCGGCCTTGGGCGCGTAATCGAACTCGTAGGGGTCGTCGTGGAGCCAGAAGGCGAGGCGCCCCCCCACCTGACGGACGCCGCGCGACAGGGCGCGCAAGGGTGCCGCATCCACCGCGACGCTGCCCAGCGCCACGACGAGGCTCGGGTGAAACGCCGCGATGGCCTCGCCGGCGAGTTCCAGCGGGCTTGCCCGCACGGCGACCGCGCCGAGCACCTCTTCGAAGCCGTCCCGGAGGGCGTCGCGGATCGGCACGTTGTGGTTCACCGCGTCAGGGCTCGTGCTCACCACCAGGACCTTCGCGGAGGACGAGCCTTTCAGGAGCATGCGGACCGGTGCGGCGAGGGGGCGAATGGGGAAAGGATGGATCGGGAGATGCCGAACACGCAAAAGCCGCCGAGATCAAGGCCTCGCTCGGAACGGCCGCATGATACGGAATTCGGACGATCACGTCCGGATTCCGTGTCATCAGTCCGCGCGGCGCCTGAGCGAAGCCGCGTTCCGCATCGCGAAGCGATCAATCGGAAAGCGTATGAGAGGAGGAAAGGCCGCGGTTGCCCGAACGGTGCCGCCGCGCCATCTCTGCCGTATCCGAGGCCGATCCGGGCCGATCCCCTCCATTGACCGATGGCCCGTTGACCGCATGATGGCCCCTCCGCCGGCCCTGGATTACCGGAGCCTCTTCGACGCCTCGCCGCATCCCTGCCTGGTCCTCGACCCGCAGGGCCGCGTCATGGCGGTCAACCGGGCCTATCTCGCCGCGCGCATCGGGCGCAGCCCGGACGACCTCGTCGGGCGGCATTTGCAGGAGGTCTTGCAGGACGTCTCGCGGGACGCGACCCTCGGCGCGCCGGACCGGATCGCGTCGATCCGGTCGTCGATCGCGCGGGCCGTCGCGACCGGCCGGCCCGACACGGTCGCCGGTCCCACGGAGGAGCCCGGCTGGAGCGTCACTCATGTCCCGGTACACGACGCCTCCGGCGCGGTCACCGCCGTGCTCCATCACCCGGTCGTCATCCGGCCCCTCCCCATGGCGGCCCCGCCGCCCGGTCCGGACGCGGCGGCCGGCACGTCGACGAGGGGCGGAACAGGGAGCGGGATCGCGGGACAGGTCCCGTCCCAAGGGCCGCCCTTGTCCGAGGCCGCCCTGTCCCTGCACGAGGCGCACCGGCGCCGGGAGCAGATCTTCCAGCAGATGCCCGGTTTCGTCGCGGTCCTGCACGGGCCCGCCCACGTCTTCGAATACGTCAACGACGCCTATGTGACGATCGCCGGCGCGCGCGACTTCCTCGGCCGCACCGTACGGGAGGTCTTTCCGGAACTCGCTGGGCAGGGCTTCTACGAACTCCTCGACACGGTCTACCGCACCGCGCAGCCCTTCGCGGCCCGCGCCATGCCGATCCGCCTTTCCGGCGACACGGCGGAGCGCGCCATCGACCTACTGTACCAACCGCTGCGGGACGAATCCGGCGCGGTCACCGGCATCTTCGTGGGCGGCTACGACGTCACCGAGCAGGTCCGCTCGCAGGCGGCGCTCCGCGACAGCGAGGAGCGCTACCGCACCCTGCTCGACAGTATCGATGTGGGGTTCTGCATTCTTGAGATGAAGTTCGACGGCGAGGGAAGGGCGATCGATTACCGGATCGCCGAGGCCAACCCCGCCTTCGCCCGCCAGACCGGGGCCGACGTGGCGGGCCTGTGGGTGAGCGAGTTCGCCCCCGACCTCGAGCGGCACTGGTTCGACACCTACGGCCGCGTGGCCCTGACCGGCGAGCCGGTGCATTTCGAGAACCAGGCCGACGTGTTCGGGCGGTGGTTCGACGTGCGGGCGCTGCGGGTCGGCAACCCGGCGCTGGCGAAGGTCGCGGTCTTCTTCAGCGACATCTCCGAGCGCAAGCGCATGGAGGAGGCGCTCCGGGTCCTCAACGCCTCGCTGGAGGCACAGGTCGCCCAGCGCACTGCCGAGCGCGACCAGATCTGGCAGGCCTCCACCGATCTGTTCTGCATCGCCACCCCCGAGGGCCGTCTCCTCAGCCTCAACCCGGCCTGGACGGCGCTCCTCGGCTGGAGCGAGAGCGAACTCGTCGGCCGCTCGTTCCTCGATCTCGTCCATCCGGACGACCGGCCGCTCGCGGTCGCGACGGCCGAGGGCCTCGCCCGCGGCGAGGCGCAGGCCCATTTCGAGATCCGCACCCGGCACCGCGACGGCTCGCATCGCTGGCTGTCCTGGAACGCCGTGCCGCGGGACGGGCGCGTCTATGCCACGGTGCGCGACGTGACGGCGATCAAGGCGCAGGCCGCGGCCCTGGCCCAGGCCGAGGAGGCGCTGCGCCAGTCGCAGAAGATGGAGGCGGTGGGCCAGCTCACCGGGGGCGTCGCCCACGACTTCAACAACCTGCTCACCATCATCCGCTCCTCGGTCGACTTCCTGCGCCGGCCGGAACTGCCGGAGGCGCGCAAACGCCGCTACCTCGACGCGGTCTCCGACACGGTCGACCGCGCCGCCAAGCTCACCGGCCAGCTCCTCGCCTTCGCCCGCCGCCAGGCGCTCTCGCCGGCGGTGTTCGACGTCGGCGAGAAGGTGCGCGGCGTGGCGGACATGATCGACACGGTCACGGGCGCCCGGGTGCGGGTGGCGGTGTCGTTGCCGGACGAACCGTGCTTCGTGCGGGCCGATCTCAGCCAGTTCGAGACCGCGCTCATTAACATGGCGGTCAATGCCCGCGACGCGATGGAGGGCGAGGGCACGCTTACCTTGAGCCTGACCGGCGGCGTTCCGATGCCGCCGATCCGGGGCCATGCCGGCTCGCAGAACGCCTTCGCGGCGATCACGCTGACTGATACCGGGCCGGGCGTGCCGCCGGAGCTCCTCGGCCGCATCTTCGAGCCGTTCTTCACCACCAAGGAGGTGGGACGCGGCACGGGCCTGGGCCTCTCCCAGGTCTTCGGCTTCGCCAAGCAGTCGGGCGGCGACGTCGACGTGGCGAGCCGTCCCGGCGACGGCGCCACCTTCACCCTCTACCTGCCGGAGGCGCCGGAGGCGGCCTGCGACGACGATGGAACCGCCACCGATCCCTCGGCCTCGCCGATCGGCGCCGGCGAGAGCGTGCTGGTGGTCGAGGACAACATCGAGGTCGGCCGCTTCTGCACCCAGATCCTCCAGGATCTCGGCTACCGCACCACCTGGGCGACCAACGCCGAGGAGGCTCTCGACCGGATCGGCGCCGACGGGGCCGGGTTCGACGTGGTCTTCTCCGACGTGGTCATGCCCGGCATGGGCGGCCTCGCACTCGCTCACGAGTTGCGCCGACGCCTGCCGCGCCTACCGGTGGTGCTCGCCTCCGGCTACAGCCACGTCCTGGCCAAGGACGACGCCCACGGCTTCGAACTCGTGCACAAGCCGTACTCGGCCGAGCAGCTCGGTCACATCCTGCGGCGGGTCACTCGTCAGGGTGCGCGGCAGCGGGTGGGATAGAGGACCCTCCGGCGAAGCGGATTGTGGCTCGTCGGAGAAAATGATGTAGCGAGATCAAAGGTCCGGAGCAGCACCGTCGTTGCGGGGGCGAGGCAGGTCCAGCCTCACGCTTCCATTCCATAATCATCCTTATGCGAACTGCATTCGCGGCTGAACTGGGCCGACTGAAGGTGGTCATGTCCCCCGGTTGCAGATCGCAGGAGCGCTTTCCTCGCATGGTAAAGAGGACCGGAAGCATCGCTCCCGATCCCCGCCGGCAGGAGATGTCGGCAGGGCGAGCGCCACCCCGCCGCTCCCCGTTTATCCCAGAGCCTGGTTGGCCAGGGTGAAAGGCCGGGCCGGGCCGATCCGGGGCGGCAGGCCGCGTGTCATCGTCACGGACACATCGACGTTGGCGAGGCCGCAAGCCTCCGCGAAAGCGACGAGCGGCCCGTTCCGCTCCGGCGTATCGATGCGCAGGAACGCGTCGGCATGAGCCCGCACGTGCGGGCTCAGCAGGGCGATGGCGGCCTCGGCGTCCGGTGCCACGGTTGGGCCCGCGATGTGGCCACGGCCAAAAGGCCGGCAGATCGAGAAGCCGGTGATGCGGCCCTCTTCCTCGATAACGAAGGTCCGGGCCACCCCGCGCAACACGTCCAGCAGCCGGGCCCGGTCGCCGCCGACCGC
Source organism: Methylobacterium sp. SyP6R (assembly GCF_019216885.1). Taxonomy (NCBI): domain Bacteria; kingdom Pseudomonadati; phylum Pseudomonadota; class Alphaproteobacteria; order Hyphomicrobiales; family Methylobacteriaceae; genus Methylobacterium; species Methylobacterium synurae. The sequence goes on from NZ_JAAQRC020000001.1 coordinate 3,513,820, forward strand.
TTCGCGATCGAGCATGGCGATGGCGGGCCAGTCGGCCTCGACCGCCGGGCGCACCCGCGGGTCGTCGACAGCGGCGGACGCGTTCACGATGCCTTGGTACTGCGTGTTGCCGCCGGTCACGCGAAAACCCTCGGATTCGTAGAGGGGCCGGCCCGCGACCGTGGAGGTAAGCCGGATCGTGCGGTCGCCCGCCGCGGCGAAGAGTTCCCGCATCAGCCGCCGACCGATCCCCTTGCCCTGCATCTGCGGCGAGACGATCACCATGCCGATGGTGGCGAGCCGCGCTCCGAAGGGCCACCACATCGCCGAGCCCATCACCCGGCTGGCCTCGTCATAGGCAACCAGGCCGTGACCGACCTCCAGCATCATGCGCCAATCCTCCGCCCGGTGCGGCCAGCGCGCCTCGATCGAGAGGCCGTGCGCCGCCTCGATGTCGGCTTCGGTCATCGGACGGATCGTCGGGGCGGCGTCCGCCGACGCGATCTGGGCTGAATGGGTCATCGCGTCGGGTCTCCTAAGCGCAAGAGATCGAAAGCGGCAGCCCGCTCCGTGTCGAGAGCCGGGGTGCCGGAGGGTTGGAGACGGTCAGAGACCGCCCATATGGAGCGACTTCAGCTCCAGGTACTCGTCGATGCCGTAGGCCGAGCCCTCGCGTCCGAGGCCCGACTGCTTGACGCCGCCGAAGGGCGCCGCCTCCATCGAGACCGTGCCGGTGTTGAGCCCGACCATGCCGAATTCCAGCGCCTCGCCGACCCGCCACGCCCGACGGATGTCGGAGGTGTAGAAGTACGAGGCGAGGCCGAACGGCGTCGCATTGGCGATGGCGATCGCATCCTCCTCGCGGGAGAAGCGCATTAGCGGCGCGAGTGGCCCGAAGGTCTCCTCCACGGCGAGCCGCATCCCCGTATCGGCGCCGGTCAGGACCAGCGGCGGCACGAAGCGACCGCGCACGGCATCCGGATCGCCCGCGACCAGCCGGGCACCTTGCTTGAGCGCGTCGTCGAGATGCGCCGTCACCTTGGCGGCGGCGGCATCGTTGATCAGGGGGCCGACGGTGACGCCGGCCTCGAAGCCGTTGCCGACCTGGAGCTTGGCCGCGGCCTCGGCGAGGCGGGCGGCGAAGCGGTCGTGGATGCCGTCCTGCACCAGGATCCGGTTGGCACAGACGCAGGTCTGGCCGGCATTGCGGAACTTCGAGGCCATGACGCCGGCAATCGCCTGGTCGAGATCGGCATCGTCGAACACGATGAACGGCGCGTTGCCGCCGAGTTCCAGGCTCAGGCGCTTGATGGTCGGCGCCGACTGGGCCATCAGCAGCCGCCCGACCGCGGTCGAACCGGTGAAGGACAGCTTGCGCACCGTCTCGCTGCCGGTCATCTCGGCGCCGATCGGCCCAGGCGAGCCGGTGACGACGCTGAACACACCCTTCGGCACCCCGGCCCGCTCGGCGAGCACCGCGAGCGCGAGCGCCGAGAACGGTGTCAGGTCGGCGGGCTTGACCACGATCGGGCAGCCGGCGGCGAAGGCCGGTGCCACCTTGCGGGTGATCATCGCGATCGGGAAGTTCCACGGCGTGACCGCCGCGCAGACGCCGACCGGCTCCTTGAGCACCAGCACCCGGCGGTCGCCGACCGGTGCGGTGAACACGTCGCCGGTGATGCGGCGGGCTTCTTCCGCGAACCACTTCACGAAGCTCGCGCCGTAGGCGACCTCGCCGCGGGCTTCCGCCAGCGGCTTGCCCTGCTCGGCGGTCATGATCGCCGCCAGGTCCTCGGCATTCTCGAGGATCAGGGCGTTCCAGCGCTCCAGGATCGCGGCGCGCTCGGCCGGCGAGGTGCGGCGCCAGACCGGAAAGGCGGCCTCGGCGGCCGCGATCGCCGCACGGGTCTCGGCGCCACCGCAATCCGGCACCGGACCGATGGTCTCGCCCGTCGCCGGATCGGTCACGGCGAGGCTGCCGCCTGCATCGGCGTCGCGCCACTCGCCGGCGATGAAGGCCTGGAAGCGCAGGAGCGCGGGATCGCGCAGGCGGTCCTTGGTGAACATGGGTCGTCCTCGGGGCGTAAAGTCGGGGGGTGGATCGGGCCGTGGCGCGCGTCGAGCCTCGCTCGTCCGGCGGCCGCGCTCCGGGGCTGGATCGCGGCGACCGTTCGGGATCGCGAGATCGGCCGGGCTTGCCTCCTTACAGGCCGAGCAGGCCCGGCAGGCCGCCGATGTCCTTGATCTCGTGGTAGCCGTAATAGGGGTTGGCCGGCTCGTGGCCGCGGTTGACCCACACCTTGTTGGTGATGCGCAAGTCATGCGCGGTCATCAGGTCGTAACGGAAGCTCGAGGAGCAGTGCAGCACGTCCTCGGGGCCGCAGCCGAGTTGGTCGAACATGTACTCGAAGGCTTGCATGCGCGGCTTGTAGGCCTGAGCCTCTTCCGCCGTGTAAGCGCCGTGGAACGGCGCGCCGAGCTTGGCGACCGAGTGCGGGATCAGCTCCTTCATCGAGTTCGACAGGATCACCAGGGGGAATTCCTTGGCGACCTTGGCCAGCCCCTCGACGACGTCCGGATGCGGGCCCCAGGTCGGCACCGCGGCGTAGACCGCGTCGGCGTCGCTGTCGCGGTACGCGACGCCGTTGGCCTTGCAGGTGCGGATGAGAGAATTGGCGACCACGTCCTTGTAGGGCTTCCAAGGGCCGAGGACCTCGTCGAGGCGGTAGGCCGAGAAGTCGGCCACGAAGGCGTCCATCCGCTCCGCCGGCACCCGGTCGGCGTAGAGGCGGCGAGCGACCGGCGCCATCTCGAAGTAGATCAGAGTGCCGTAGCAATCGAAGGTGATGAACTTGGGGGCCAGGCGGGTCATCGGGATCTCCCTGCGGTGTTCGACCGTAGTGGAACCCTAAGGGCCACCGGCTGCGCTCGGACGCCGATGTGCTGCCCTTGGAAGTGGTGTTCCTGCGCTTTCGCCGTTGCCGGACGGCATGTCGTGCCGGGCACCCCGGTGCGGCAGCCTCTGCCGCCACGGGGCGCCCGCCACGTCGTTCCGTCTGACGGCGCCCGGTGATTCAGCGTCTCCCGCGGGTCGAGCCTTCCTATGATCGGTCCATCGGCGGCTCCGCCCGGAGGGCTGCCGCCTCTTCGAGCCAGCGAGGCCCCCGATGACCGCCCCTCTTACCGCTCGGCCCCTCGTCGCCTACAAGTCGGACCCGGTGCGCGGCGCCATCTGGCACGACATCTTTACCCGCGAGGCGCCGGATCTGCGCCTCCTCGATTGGGCGCCGGAGGGCGAGGCGGCCGATGCACCCTATCTCGTCGCCTGGACGCCGCCGGGGGATCTCCCCCGCGCGATGCCGAACCTAGACGTGCTGTTCTGCATCGGGGCCGGCATCGACCACCTCCCCGTCCATGATCTGCCGCAAGCCGTGCAGGTGGTGCGGATGGTCGATCCCAACCTCACCGCCTCGATGGTCGAGTACGTCGTCATGGCGGTGCTGGCGCTCCACCGCGACCTCCCGTTCTACCGGACCGAGCAGGCTGCCGGGCGCTGGACCCCGCGGCCGGTGCGGCCGGCAGCGGAGCGCCGGGTCGGCATCATGGGTCTCGGCGTTCTCGGCCAGGCGGCGGCACAGGCCTTGCGCAGCTTCGGCTTCCCGATCCGCGGCTGGAGCGCGTCGTCGAAGTCCATCGACGGGGTCGAGACCTTCGCAGGCGACGCGACCTTGAGCGACTTCCTGTCCGGCACCGACATCCTGGTCTGCCTGCTGCCGCTCACGGGTGCGACCCGCGGGATCCTGAATCGCGACCTGTTCGCCCGCCTGCCCGCCGGTGCCGCCCTGGTGAATACCGGTCGCGGCGGCCACGTGGTCGAGGCCGACCTGCTCGCCGCCCTCGAGAACGGCCGGCTCTCGGGCGCCGTCCTCGACGTGCTCGCGGCCGAGCCGCCGCCGGCCGATCATTCGCTCCTTGCACATCCCCTGGTGCTCGCGACGCCGCACATCGCGAGTGCCACCCAGCCGGCCGGTGCCGCCCGGCAGGTGATTCAGGGCGTGCGCGCGCATCTGCGCGGCGAGCCGATCGCGCACGCTGTCGACCGCTTGCAGGGATACTGAATCCGGCTCTTGAACGCAGGACGTGCATCCCCATTTTGGGACGCGGTGTCGGCAGGGCGTGGGCAATCCCCTCCCCTGTCGCCCTGGCTGGATCTCTTCGGATCGCAGCCGTGTTGACAGGCGAGCCGGCTACCCTTAGACAGCCGCTCACCGACGGGGCGCCGACGAACTGGCCGCCGCGAAGGACTTCCCCAGAAACGGTGAAGCAAGGGCCAGGGAAACCCGGCTCGGCTTTCTGTTCTCCAGGGTACAAGGTCTGGCTCCCGGCCCGACCCGCTCTTTGACAAGTTCATACGAGAAAGAGAAGCGTGGACGGCGTCGTCCCTGCGGGCCGGTTCCTTCGGAACCGGTCGTGAGTAGGATGATGCTGATCTGACGTTTCGGTGCTCACACGATTGGTGGAAACGCCGGTCGGTCGTGAGCCTCCGTTACTATTGTGATCAGCTTTGATCAGCTCTTCAACTTGAGAGTTTGATCCTGGCTCAGAGCGAACGCTGGCGGCAGGCTTAACACATGCAAGTCGAGCGGGCCCTTCGGGGTCAGCGGCAGACGGGTGAGTAACGCGTGGGAACGTGCCCTTCGGTTCGGAATAACTCAGGGAAACTTGAGCTAATACCGGATACGCCCTTTTGGGGAAAGGCTTGACTGCCGAAGGATCGGCCCGCGTCTGATTAGCTTGTTGGTGAGGTTACGGCTCACCAAGGCGACGATCAGTAGCTGGTCTGAGAGGATGATCAGCCACACTGGGACTGAGACACGGCCCAGACTCCTACGGGAGGCAGCAGTGGGGAATATTGGACAATGGGGGCAACCCTGATCCAGCCATGCCGCGTGAGTGATGACGGCCTTAGGGTTGTAAAGCTCTTTTCTCCGGGACGATAATGACGGTACCGGAGGAATAAGCCCCGGCTAACTTCGTGCCAGCAGCCGCGGTAATACGAAGGGGGCTAGCGTTGCTCGGAATCACTGGGCGTAAAGGGCGCGTAGGCGGCTGATTTAGTCGAGGGTGAAAGCCCGTGGCTCAACCACGGAATGGCCTTCGATACTGGTTGGCTTGAGACCGGAAGAGGACAGCGGAACTGCGAGTGTAGAGGTGAAATTCGTAGATATTCGCAAGAACACCAGTGGCGAAGGCGGCTGTCTGGTCCGGTTCTGACGCTGAGGCGCGAAAGCGTGGGGAGCAAACAGGATTAGATACCCTGGTAGTCCACGCTGTAAACGATGAATGCTAGCCGTTGGTCTGCATGCAGGTCAGTGGCGCCGCTAACGCATTAAGCATTCCGCCTGGGGAGTACGGTCGCAAGATTAAAACTCAAAGGAATTGACGGGGGCCCGCACAAGCGGTGGAGCATGTGGTTTAATTCGACGCAACGCGCAGAACCTTACCATCCCTTGACATGGCATGTTAGGCGGAGAGATCCGTTGTCCTCTTCGGAGGCGTGCACACAGGTGCTGCATGGCTGTCGTCAGCTCGTGTCGTGAGATGTTGGGTTAAGTCCCGCAACGAGCGCAACCCACGTCCCTAGTTGCCATCATTCAGTTGGGCACTCTGGGGAGACTGCCGGTGATAAGCCGCGAGGAAGGTGTGGATGACGTCAAGTCCTCATGGCCCTTACGGGATGGGCTACACACGTGCTACAATGGCGGTGACAATGGGCAGCGAAGGGGCGACCTGGAGCGAATCCCCAAAAGCCGTCTCAGTTCGGATTGCACTCTGCAACTCGGGTGCATGAAGGCGGAATCGCTAGTAATCGTGGATCAGCACGCCACGGTGAATACGTTCCCGGGCCTTGTACACACCGCCCGTCACACCATGGGAGTTGGTCTTACCCGACGGCGCTGCGCCAACCGCAAGGGGGCAGGCGACCACGGTAGGGTCAGCGACTGGGGTGAAGTCGTAACAAGGTAGCCGTAGGGGAACCTGCGGCTGGATCACCTCCTTTCTAAGGATGCTGTCTGATGTGAGTTCGCTCACTCTCACGGCGTCGTTGGATCAAGGGTCCAGTCAGGACCTAATTGGCGGGACGCGCCGTCTTCGTTTCTCTTTCTCATCATCCGGACACGCTGGTGGAACCAGCGACGGG
>NZ_JAAQRC020000001.1:3525000-3777500 GCF_019216885.1 Methylobacterium sp. SyP6R
GACGACGCTCTCGACCAGGGCCGCCGGGTCGAAGGGCTCGGCCGCGAGGTCGAGGCGGCCGGCCTCGATCTTCGAGAAGTCGAGAATGCCGTCGATGAGCGAGAGAAGCGCCTCGCCGGAGGTCTTCACCGCCTCGGCATAGGTGCGCTGCTCGGGGCTCAGGGAAGTATCGAGCATCAGGTCGGCCATGCCCATGATGCCGTTGAGCGGCGTGCGGAATTCGTGGCTGACGCTGGCGATGAACCGGGACTTCGCCACGCTCGCGGCCTCGGCCCGGCTGCGCGCCTCCTCGAGGAAGCGGGCGGATTCGACCCGCTCGGTGACGTCACGGCCCGCGCGCAGTACCTCGGGCCGCCCGTCGCGCCCGGCGGTCACGGTCTCCACGAAGGCGAACCAGCGAACGGCGCCGCCCCCGGCCGGCAGGATCGCGAGATCGACGAGGCGGGCCCCGTCGGCGCGGTGGCGCATCTCGCCCCGCTCGACCACCTCGGCCTCCCGGGTGGTGCCGAGCAGTCCCTCGGGCGTGGTGTCGAGGAGGGCGGCGAAGCCCTGGTTGGCGAAGGTGATGCGGCCCTCGGCATCGCGCTGGACGACGAGCTCGATCTGCGCCTCGACCAGGCTACGGTAGCGCTGCTCGCTCTCGGAGGTCCGCCAGACGAGATCGTGCAGGCGCTCGACCTCGCCCTCGCTCCGGCTTCGGGTCAGGCGGCTCCATCGCGCCGTCGCCCATGCGAGAACGGCCAGGAATCCGATCGCCGCGCAGAGCCACACCATTCCGCATCCTCCCGGGCCATATCGAGGGCCGAAGATGGCGGGTGGAACTGAAAGATGAGTGGCGAAAGTGGCTTAGCGGGATCTTCGGTCGATCGTGCAAATTCGGCGGCCTGCGATCAGATCCCGTTAACCGCGATACGTCACGCCGCCGCCGGCCGCCGGTCCGAGCGGCTGCGGTAGGACAGGGCCTCGGCGAGGTGGAGGCGGCGCACCCGCGCCTCGCCGTCGAGGTCGGCAAGCGTGCGGGCGACGCGCAACACCCGGTGGAAGCCGCGGGCGGAGAGCCGCATGGCGTCGGCCGCGTCGCGGATCAGCGCCATCCCCTCCGGATCGGGCCGGGCCGCCTCCTCGATCAGGGTGGCCGGGCATGAGGCATTGGTGGTGCCGGCGGGCTGGCGGGCCTCGGCGTAGCGCCGCTCCTGCAGGAGGCGCGCCGCGGCGACCCGGGCGGCGGCCTCCGCCGAGCCCTCGTCCGGCGGCGGCAGGATCAGGTCGGCGGCTGTGACCGCCGGCACCTCGATCTGGAGGTCGATGCGGTCGAGGAGCGGGCCGGAGAGCCGGGCCTGGTACTGCGCGACGCAGCGCTCGTTGGGCCCGCGCCGGCAGGCGAAGCCCGGCTCCGTCGCCTGGCCGCAGCGGCACGGATTCATGGCGGCCACCAGTTGGAACCGGGCTGGGTAGGTCACCCGGTGGTTGGCCCGGGCGATCATGACGTTGCCGGTCTCCAGCGGCTGGCGCAGGGAATCGAGCACCTGGCCGTTGAACTCGGGCAACTCGTCGAGGAAGAGCACGCCGCCATGGGCGAGCGACACCTCGCCGGGCCGGGCGCCGATACCGCCGCCGACGAGCGCCGCCATCGAGGCCGAGTGGTGCGGCGCCCGGAACGGCCGGCGGTTCGACAGCGCGCCGTCCTTCAGCGTGCCGGCGACCGACTGGATCATCGAGACTTCGAGCAGTTCGCGAGGGCCCAGCGGCGGCAGGATCGAGGGCAGCCGGGCGGCCAGCATCGACTTGCCGGCTCCCGGCGGGCCGTTCATCAACAGATTGTGGGCTCCGGCGGCGGCGATCTCCAGAGCGCGCTTCGCGCCCTCCTGGCCCTTGATCTCGCGCAGGTCCGGTAGCGCGCCGGCGGCGGCGGCCACCGCCGGCACCGGTCGGGCCATGACCTGCGTGCCCTTGAAGTGGTTGGCGAGCTGGATCAGCGAGCGCGGCGCCAGCACGTCCATGTCGCCGGCGGCCCAGGCGGCCTCCGGGCCGCTCGCCGCCGGGCAGATCAGCCCGAGGCCCCTCGCATTGGCGGCCATGGCGGCCGGCAGCACGCCGGCCACCGCCGTGAGGCTGCCGTCGAGCGCCAGTTCGCCGAGGACGCAATAACCGGACAGAGCGTCCGCCGGCAGGGCACCGATGGCACACATCATGCCGAGCGCGATCGGCAGGTCGTAGTGGGAGCCTTCCTTGGGCAGGTCGGCGGGGGCGAGGTTGACGGTGATGCGCTTGGCCGGCAGCGCCAAGCCCGAGGCGATCAAGGCCGAGCGCACCCGCTCGCGGGATTCCGCCACCGCCTTGTCGGGCAGCCCGACCACCGTGAAGGCGACGGCGCCGGGCGTGATCTGCACCTGCACGTCGACGGCGCGCGCCTCGATCCCCTCGAAGGCGACGGTGGCGACGCGGGTGACCATGCGGGACGGCTTTCGGGCTGGCGATCTGCCGCTACGTTAGTTCGCGGGCCGCCCCGGCACAACCCGGAACCGCAAAAGTGCATTCCAGAGACGAAAAAGACCGCCCAACACGAAAAAGCCCGGCACGGGGCCGGGCCATTTCCTCTCGTCCCACGGACCACCCGCCGTGCCGGCGCCGGTCCTTGGGGAAGGCGCGTTACGCCTGGGCGGCCTGCAGGCCCTTCACGCGGGCGGCGAGGCGCGAGACCTTCCGCGACGCGGTGTTCTTGTGCACGATCCCCTTCTGGGACGCGCGCATGATCTCGGGCTCGGCGCTGCGCAGGGCGGTCATGGCGTCGCCATGATTGCCGGCCTCGATCGCCTCCTCGACCTTACGGATGAAGGTGCGCATGCGGCTGCGGCGCGAGCGGTTGACTGCCGTACGCTTGGCAATCTTGCGGGTCATCTTCTTGGCCGACACGGTGTTGGCCATCGGCGTTCCTCATTCAAAAAAGCGAGGCCCGAGCGATCCCGGCGGGATCGTGGCGTCGCGTGTCAGGGCATGGAAGCACGGGCAACCCGCCGGGCGAAAGCCCGCAGGTCCGCGAGCCGCGGTCTATAGACGCGACCGGGCGGATCGTCAATGGCGGGCGCCGCCGAGGCCGGAACACTCTGGCCGCTCAATGGTTGAGGTTCCCACACAGACACGGGAGATCCCCATGATCCGTTCCGCTTCCCTCCTCGCTGCCGGCCTCCTCGCCGTGGCAGGCGTAGCGATCCCGCACCAGGCCGAGGCCAAGGGCTGCATCAAGGGCGCGATCGTCGGCGGGCTCGCCGGCAAGGCGGTCGGCCACGGCAAGGCCGGCGCCGCGGCCGGCTGCGCGGTGGGCCACCACAACGCCAACAAGAAGGCGAGCCAGGCCCAGGGCCAGTAAGCGCACGGGCGGTGCGCGCGGGGCGGTAGGCCGCTCCCGCACCTCGGGCTTATAAGGGGGCGGCTCCGGCAGCGGGGCCGCCCCTTTCGCATAGGCCCATATGACTGGAGCCCGCATGACGTCCCCCGACGGCGCCCTGGTCCTGTTCTCCGGTGGACAGGATTCCGCCACCTGCCTCGCCTGGGCCCTCGACCGCTTCACCCATGTCGAGACCCTCGGCTTCGATTACGGCCAGCGCCACCGGATCGAGCTGGATTGCAGGGTGACCTTGCGCGCCGAGATGACCCGGATCGTCCCGGCCTTCGCCGGGCGGCTGGGCGACGACCACACCCTGTCCCTCGCCGCCCTCGGCGAGGTGTCGGAGACGGCGCTGACCCGCGAGACCGCCATCGCCATGGAGGCGACTGGTCTTCCCAATACCTTCGTGCCGGGCCGCAACCTCGTCTTCCTCACCTTCGCGGCCGCCCTCGCCTATCGCCGGGGCCTGCGCCACGTCGTCGGCGGCATGTGCGAGACGGATTTTTCCGGCTATCCCGATTGCCGCGACGACACGATCAAGGCGCTGCAAGTCGCGCTCAATCTCGGCATGGATCGCCGCTTCGTGCTGCACACGCCGTTGATGTGGATCGACAAGGCCGAGACCTGGCGGCTCGCCCGCGACCTCGGCGGCGAGGCCCTGGTCGATCTCATCGTGCGCGAGAGCCATACCTGCTACCTCGGCGAGCGCGGCGCGCTGCACGACTGGGGCCATGGCTGCGGCACCTGCCCGGCCTGTCGCTTGCGCGCCGCCGGCTATGCGCGGTTCCGCGCCGAGGATGCGTGAGCGGCGCTTGCGGCCTGCCCTGCGGTTCGCGCAGAGTGCGCCGCAAACACGGGAGGAGAGACGCATGACCGCCTGCATCGTCGGCTGGAGCCATACGCCGTTCGGCAAGCACGATGCCGAGACCGTCGAGAGCCTGATCGTCCGGGTGACCAACGAGGCGCTGGCCCATGCGGGGATCGGCCCGCAGGACGTCGACGAGATCGTGCTCGGCCACTACAATGCCGGCTTCACCCCGCAGGACTTCACCGCCTCCCTGGTGCTCCAGGCCGACGAGGGTTTTCGGTTCAAGCCGGCGACCCGGGTCGAGAATGCCTGCGCCACCGGCTCGGCGGCGGTGCACCAAGGCATCAAGACCATCGAGGCCAAGCGCGCCCGGGTGGTGCTGGTGGTCGGCGTCGAGCAGATGACCCGCACGCCCGGCGCGGAGATCGGCCGCACCCTGCTGAAGGCCTCCTACCTGCCGGAGGACGGCGACAACCCGGCGGGCTTCGCCGGCGTGTTCGGCAACATCGCCGGCGCCTATTTCCAGCGCCACGGCGACCAGTCCGACGCGCTGGCGATGATCGCCGCCAAGAACCACCGGAACGGCGTCCAGAACCCCTACGCGCAGATGCGCAAGGATCTCGGCTTCGAGTTCTGCCGCACCGAGTCGGACAAGAACCCCTTCGTCGCCGGCCCGCTCAAGCGCACCGATTGCTCGCTGGTCTCGGACGGCGCCGCGGCGGTCGTGCTGGCCGATACCGAGACGGCTTTGCGGATGCGCCGCGCCGTCGCCTTCCGGGCCACGGCGCATGCGCAGGATTTCCTGCCGATGTCGAAGCGCGACGTGCTGAGGTTCGAGGGTGCCGCCACCGCCTGGGCCCGGGCGCTCGGCCAGGCCGGCATCACCCTCGACGACCTGTCGCTGGTCGAGACCCACGATTGCTTCACGGTCGCGGAGCTGATCGAGTACGAGGCGATGGGCCTGACAGGTGAGGGCCGCGGCGCCGACGCGATCCGCGAGGGCTGGACCACCAAGGAGGGCAAGCTTCCGGTCAACCCGTCCGGCGGGCTGAAGGCCAAGGGCCACCCGATCGGTGCCACCGGCGTATCGATGCACGCGCTCTCGGCGATGCAGCTCTGCGGCGAGGCCGGCGGCATGCAGATCCCGGACGCGACGCTCGCCGGCGTGTTCAACATGGGCGGCGTCGCGGTGGCGAACTACGTCAGCGTGCTCGAGCGCATCAAGTAACTCTGGCAAAGGCGCAGGGCCATGACGGCTTTCCTGGTCCTGCTGCTCGCCTACACGATCAGCCAGTTCGACCGCGGTTTCCTGGCGATGGTCGCGCCCGATCTCGGGCCCGATCTCGGCCTCGCCCCCTCCGACCTGGCGCTGCTCTCGGCGGGCTGGTTCCTGGCTTTCGCATTGGGACAGGTGCCGACCGGACTCCTCCTCGACCGGGTCGGGCCGCGGCGCACCGTGGCGGGCTTCCTGGTGCTGGCGGCCTTCGGGGCGGGGCTCCTCGGCCTGGCGCACGGCTTTGCCGGCGCCGCCGCTGCGATGGCGCTGATCGGGCTCGGCTGCGCGCCGGCCCTGATGGGCGGGCTCTACCTGTTCGGGCGGTCCTACCCGCCGGAGCGCTTCGCCATGCTGTCCTCGGTGATGATCGGGCTCGGCACGTCCGGGGACCTCCTCGGTTCCACGCCTCTGGCGCTGGCGAGCCACGCCTTCGGCTGGCGCACGATCCTGTTCGGGCTCGCCCTCGTCACCCTGGCGGCGGCCGGGCTGGTCCTGTGGCTGATCGCGGATCCGCCGCAGCTCGCCGATCCGCTCAGAACCTCGGTCTGGCGCGGTTTTGCCGAGGTCGCCCGGATGCGGGCCCTGTGGCCTGTCCTTCCCGTGGTGTTCGTCAGCTACGCCGTCGTCATCGCGACGCGCTCGCTCTGGGTCGGATCCTATCTCGGCAGCGTCCACGGCCTCGACGCGCTCCAGCGCGGCAACGGCACGCTGGCGATGAGCGCCGCCATGGCGGCCGGCGCCATCGGCTACGGGCCGCTGGAGCGGCTGGTGCGCGATCCGAAGCGCACGGCCTTCGCGGGCTGCCTCGTCACCGGGCTGGCGCTCTCAGGGCTCGGCCTGTTCGGCGGCGGCTCCACCGCGCTGGCCGTCGCGCTCCTGGCGCTGACCGGTGCGGCGGGCCTGAGCTACGGCATCCTGATGGCCCATGCGCGGCTTTTCTTCCCCGCCCACCTGCTCGGGCGCGGCGTCGCCTTCATGAACATCGTCTTCATGGGCGGGGCGGCGGCGATCCAGGGCCTGTCTGCCCTGTTCGTGCTGGAAACCGGCGGGCTTTCCCCCGACGCGCTCTACGGCCGGCTGTTCCTGGCCTACGGGCTGGCGCTGCTGGCGGCGACGGCGGTGTATGCCTTCGCGCCGCGGGAGCCGGTGTTCAAGCGGGTCGAGACGACGCGCGATGGACAGGGCACGGAAAAACTGCGCTCGGGCAGCCGAAATGCTCCCATCGAAGACACGCCCTGATCTCAGATCGGGTGCAGGAGCGTGTCGCAGGCTTGCACCAGAACCTCGAACTCGGCGCGGCTCGGCGGTTCGCCACCGGCCTCGTTCCGCATGAGCCTATCGCCGACCCCGAGGGCGGCGAAGCACTGATCGACCAGTGGCTCCGGCAGCACCCCGCGGAAGCTCATCTCGTCGACGAGGCGCCGGGCAGGGGCATCAGTGAGCCGCATTCCGTGAGCGCGCGCGACATCCTGGAGGATTGCCGTGAGAATGGGTAGGAGCGACAGGCAGGCGACATCGATCAGCCCGGCCTCGGCGGCCGCGCGCGCCCTCGCGATGAGAGCCGCATGGTCGGATGAGGTCGACGTTTCCTCGTCGGTGAGCACAACCAGCTCGAACCGCCAGCCGGGCCGGTCGGAGACGCGCTCCGCCAGGCCGACGACATCGTTCGACCCTTTCAGGGCAGCATGCCGCTTGATCTCGACCACGACGTTGTCCGCGTCGCTGCGGGCGACGAGGTCGGGTGCGGTATCCCGCATGAAGTCCGGAAGATGGCGGGGCTCCGGCCGCTCGACCACGTCGTAGCCGAGGGTCCGGTACTGGCGGGCGATCCGCCTCTGGGTCCGGGTCTCGGCGGAGCGATCGGATTTCGGTCTCATCCCAGATCCTCCTCACCGCGGCTCCGCCACAGACGGACATGCAGGAACTCGTCACCGCCTGAGAATGCCATCGCGAGCGGCAGGGACATAGACCGAACGATGAACCGGCCGTTGATGTTGCGCCAGTTCGAGGTCGCGTCCTTCACCTGATGGTCGTCCTGATAGGCGATCCCCTGAAGCGCGTCCTGGATCGGCTTCAGCAGGTTGTCGCGATCGGCGATGCGGCGCTCGGAGTAGTGGGTGACGCGCAATTCCAGGTCGCCGCCGAACGGTGCCTGCGCGACGGGCCACGCGGCGGATGCCGCAGCGGCCACCTTCACCTTCCACGCCTGGAGCAAGACCCGTCTCAGCGCTTGAGCCGAAACCGGGCGCCCGATCACGCAGAACTCGAAATCCGGTCGGCGGACATCGTCGGGACGGTCACGGGCCGTCGGGGGCGGCATGCGCGACTGACCTCAGGGGCATGGTAGAATCGCTCTGGCGCGCCAGCCGCCCTACCCCGCCTCCCCCGGCGTCCGCGCCCGCAGCGCCAGGGCGTGCAGGCCGCGCTTGAACGCGTCGTCGAGGAGCGCATTCACCATGCGGTGGCGCTCGACGCGGCTCTTTCCCTCGAAGGCCGCCGACACCACATCGAGACGGAAGTGAGTTCCCCCCCCTTCGCGCCAGCCGGAATGACCGGCATGCTGGTGTGATTCGTCGACGACGCTCAGCGCCGTCGGCGCCAGGCGCTCCTCCAGCGTCGTCCTGATCCAGTCGCCCAGGCTCATCGCGCACCCGTCCTTAACCTGCTTCGGATCGAGTGACCGGAGCGGGTGCCACCCGTCAAGCCGTCCGGTTCCGCCTGCGGCATCAGGCCCGCAGGCCTTGTGCCCGCCCCGCCGCCTCTCATAATCGCCCCGTCATGGATCTGAACTCGCCCCTGTTCGACCGCATCCGCATCCGGCCCTCGTGCGACGAGCCGAAGAAGGCCGAGGGTCCGGCCTGCGACCGGCCGGGCTGCACCCAGCCCGGGCTGCACAAGGCGCCCAAGGGGCGCAAGCAGGAGGGCCAGTACTGGCGCTTCTGCATGCAGCACGTGCGCGAGTACAACGCCTCGTACAATTACTTCGACGGGATGAACGACGCCGCCGTCCAGGCCTACCAGAAGGACGCGGTGATCGGCCACCGTCCGACCTGGACGATGGGCGTCAATCCCGGGGGCAAGACAGGCGCGAAGCCCGAGGCGCCGCAGCGCGACTGGGACTACGTCGATCCCCTCGGCATCCTGCGCGGCGAGGGCGCCGGGCCGGCCTCGTCGCGCCGCGCCCGGGCGGAACCGCCGCCGCCGCGCTACTCGGCCCCGGTGCGCAAGGCCCTCGACGTGCTCGGCCTCGACGAAAGCGCCGATTCCGCCGCCATCAAGGCGCAGTACAAGGTGCTGGTGAAGCGCTTCCACCCCGACGCCAATGGCGGCGACCGCTCGTTCGAGGACCGGCTGCGCGACATCATCAAGGCTCACGACACCCTGCGGGGCGCCGGCCTGTGCTGATGCCGGCCCCGCTCTCGCGCCGGGCACGGATCTCGCATCCCTGATCCGTCGCCGGAGGGGGTCGAAACTGGGCGCCTGCCCCATATATCCGGGTCAGGCACGTTTGCGCCGGCTCCCCCCGCAGATTAATGACATGCGGCGCCCGCCGGTCACCCCGCGCCGTCGCGACATCCGCAGGACGCCCATCGAGGGCCAGGCCTGCTCCGACGAGGTCCGTATGCTTGCTGAGAACACGCCACCCGCACTGCCGGACACGACCGTCTCGGTGCGCAAGGTCTTCGGGATCGATTCGAACCTCGAGGTGCCGGCCTTCTCGGCCACCGACGAGCATGTGCCGGATCTCGATCCGGACTACCTGTTCGACCGCGAGACCACCCTGGCGATCCTCGCGGGCTTCGCCCGCAACCGCCGGGTGATGATCACGGGTTATCACGGCACCGGCAAGTCCACCCATATCGAGCAGGTCGCCGCGCGGCTGAACTGGCCCTGCGTGCGCATCAACCTCGACAGCCACGTCTCGCGCATCGACCTCGTCGGCAAGGACGCGATCGTGCTGAAGGAGGGCAAGCAGGTCACCGCCTTCCAGGACGGCATCCTGCCCTGGGCGCTGCAGAACAACGTCGCGCTGGTCTTCGACGAGTACGATGCGGGCCGGCCGGACGTGATGTTCGTGATCCAGCGCGTGCTCGAAGTGTCGGGCCGCCTGACGCTGCTCGACCAGAAGCGGGTGATCCGCCCGCATCCCGGCTTCCGGCTGTTTGCCACCGCCAACACGGTCGGCCTCGGCGACACCTCGGGCCTGTATCACGGCACCCAGCAGATCAACCAGGGCCAGATGGACCGCTGGTCGATCGTCACCACGCTCAACTACCTGCCGCACGACCGCGAGGTCGACATCGTGCTGTCCAAGGCGCCGCATTACCGCGGCGAGGGCGGGCGCGACATCGTCAACAAGATGGTGCGCGTCGCCGACCTCACCCGCAACGCCTTCATCAACGGCGACCTGTCGACCGTGATGAGCCCGCGCACGGTGATCACCTGGGCCGAGAACGCCGACATCTTCAACGATATCGGCTTCGCCTTCCGGGTGACCTTCCTCAACAAGTGCGACGAGCTGGAGCGCGCGCTGGTGGCCGAGTTCTACCAGCGCTCCTTCGGCAAGGAGCTGCCCGAGAGCGCGGTGAACGTCGCGCTGAGCTGAACCGGGAGCAACCCCGATGGATGACCCGACCCTCGATCACCGGCGCGACGGCACCGACGCGGTCGAGGGCCGGGCGTCCTACGAGCGGGACTATTTCTCCTGGGTGCAGGAGCAAGTGGCGCTGATCCGGGCGCGCCGCTTCGACGAGGTCGACGCGGAGCACGTAGCCGAGGAGCTGGAGGATTTGGGCAAGAGCCAGCTCTCCCGGCTCCACAGCACCTTGCGCGTCCTCGTGATGCACATGCTCAAGTGGGACCAGCAGCCCGAGCACCGGACGGCAAGCTGGATTTTCTCGATCGCTGAGCAGCGGCGGCGCTATCGTCGGTTGTTGCGCGACAATCCCGGCCTCAAGCCGCACCGGGAGGCCACGCTCGCCGATGCCTATGAGGAAGCCCGACTATGGGCCGCGGATGAGACCCATCTCGAACCCGACGACTTCCCGAAAGCCTGCCCCTACACCTGGGACGATCTTCTGGACCGCCCCTTCGACTTCGACTCGCTGAAGAAGTAGCCGCGCCATGTCCATCTCCAACCGCAAGCCCGGCGAGAAGCGCGAGTCCGTCGCCGAGCCGCTGAAGCGCTCGGTGGCCGGGACGCTGCGGGCCATCGCCCGCAAGGCCGAGATCGAGGTCACCTTCGCGACCGACCGGCCGGCACTCACCGGCGACAAGGCCCGCCTGCCCGAGCCGCCGCGCAAGCTCTCCCCCGGCGACGTGGCGATCCTGCGCGGCCATGCCGATTCGATGGCGTTGCGCCTCGCCTGCCACGACAACGCCGTCCACCGCCGCCTCGCCCCCGAGAACGCCGCCGCCCGCGCGGTCTTCGACGCGGTCGAGCAGGCCCGGGTCGAGGCGATCGGCTCGCGCCGCATGGCGGGCGTGGCCGGCAACCTCACGGCGATGCTGGAGGACCGCTACCACCGCGGCGGCAAGTACGAGGAAATCACCGACCGGGCCGATGCGCCGATGGAGGATGCGGTCGCCCTGATGGTGCGCGAGCGCCTGACCGGCCAGGCCCCGCCCCCGGCGGCGCAGCGCATCGTCGGGCTGTGGCGCGAGTTCATCGAGGACCGGGCCGGGCGCAACCTCGACGGCCTGATGACGGGCAACATCGAGGACCAGCGCGCCTTCGCCCGCTCGGTGCGCGACCTGCTCTCCTCCCTCGACATGGCGGACGAGGCCCCCCTCGACCCCGACGACGAGGAGAACGACGACGAGAACGAGGCCGAATCGGACGAGCAACAGGCCGGCGAGGGCGAGGCCGAGCAGCAGAGCCAGGGCGACCGGGCCGAGATGGAGGTCTCCGACGAGGCCTCCGACGAGATCGAGGAAGGCGCCACCGAGGCCGCCGACGCGCCGTCCGGCGAGTTGCCGGAGGATGCCGAGGACGCCGATTCCGAGGAAGCCTCCGAATCGTGGCGCCCGCCGGGCCCGCGGGCCAACGAGCCGCGCGGCCCGGACTACAAGGTCTTCTCCCAGAAATACGACGAGGTCGTTCACGCTGAGGACCTGTGCGACGCCGACGAGCTGGCGCGTCTGCGCTCCTACCTCGACAAGCAGCTCGCCCATCTCCAGGGCGTGGTGGGGCGGCTCGCAAACCGCCTCCAGCGGCGGCTGCTGGCGCAGCAGAACCGCGCCTGGGAGTTCGACCTGGAGGAAGGCCAGCTCGATCCGGCCCGCCTCGTGCGCGTCGTGATCGACCCGTTCCAGCCCCTGTCCTTCAAGCACGAGAAGGACACGAATTTTCGCGATACGGTCGTCACCCTGCTGCTCGACAATTCGGGCTCGATGCGCGGCCGGCCGATCACCGTGGCGGCGACCTGCGCCGACATCCTCGCCCGCACGCTGGAGCGCTGCGGCGTCAAGGTCGAGATCTTAGGCTTCACCACCCGGGCCTGGAAGGGTGGGCAGTCGCGCGAGGCCTGGCTGCAATCGGGCAAGCCGCCGACCCCGGGGCGCCTCAACGACCTGCGCCACATCGTCTACAAGTCGGCCGACGCGCCGTGGCGCCGGGCGCGCAAGAATCTCGGGCTGATGATGCGCGAGGGCCTGCTCAAGGAGAACATCGACGGCGAGGCCCTGGACTGGGCCCACAAGCGCCTGCTCGGCCGGCCCGAGCAGCGCCGCATCCTGATGGTGATCTCCGACGGCGCCCCGGTCGACGATTCGACCCTCTCGGTCAATCCGGGCAACTACCTGGAGCGCCACCTGCGCTACGTCATCGACGAGATCGAGACCCGCTCGCCGGTGGAGCTGCTCGCCATCGGCATCGGCCACGACGTGACCCGCTATTACCGCCGGGCCGTCACCATCATCGACGCCGAGGAACTCGGCGGCGTGATGACCGAGAAGCTGGCCGAATTGTTCGAGGAGGATGCCGGTCCGGTGCCGATGCGCCGGATGGCGGCGGGCGGGCGGCATTAGAGCCATCCCGTGCTATCTCACCCGTAACCCTCATCCTGAGGTGTCAGCCGATTGAAAATCGGCTGACCTCGAAGGAAGGCTCCAGGAATCGCCGAGACTTCCGGAGCCCTCCTTCGAGGCTCCTTTCAGCCGCGCCTCAGGATGAGGTCATCGATGGGATGAACGGTGTCCTCGACGACCGTGCAACAAGCGCGAAAAACCCCCGGGCGCCGCAGCGCATCCGGGGGTTTTTCGTGATCGTCCTGGCGAAGGAGGCGCCGGGCGCCTCCACCGCGAAGAAATCAGGCCGCCTCGGCGAGCTTCTTCTCGATCTCGCGCTTCAGCAGGCGGGCGTTCTGCGACAGGTCGGTCTCGCCGGCCTTGATCAGGAACGCGTCGAGGCCGCCGCGATGCTCGACCGAGCGCAGGGCGTTGGCCGAGATGCGCAGGCGCACCGAGCGGCCGAGCGTGTCGGACAGCAGGGTGACGTTGCACAGGTTCGGGAGGAACCGGCGCTTGGTCTTGTGGTTCGAGTGGCTCACGAGGTGGCCGGTGAGCACCCCCTTACCGGTGAGCTCGCAGCGACGCGACATGGTCTATATCCTCAACTGGTCTTCGTTCGGCGAGGGACCACGCAACGCGAGAGCCGGGCGTGCTGCGCACCCCGGCTTGGACCGGACCCCGCGAAGTCCCTGGAAAGCACGCGCCTATAGAGGGAGAGTGCGGGTCTCGTCAAGGTGCGGGGCTGAAGCCGGCCCCCTCGCGAGGCTCCGGCCCCTTGCGCGCGAGACGATCCGTTAACCTTGATCGCGTCACGATAGGGCCAGATTCCCCCCGTTTCATCGGTGGTGGGCGACGGCGTTCGAGATCGGTTTCCCCCATGCGTTCCAAGGCCCTCCTCTCGCTCGCCGTCACGGCGGGGTTCGCCCTCCCGGCCGGCGAGGCGATGTCGGCCCAGGCCGCGCGGGGGCGCGCGCCGAAGGCCGGCGAGACTGCCGTCACGGTCGATTACGGCATCACGCTCGCCGGCGTGCCGATCGGGACCGCGCAGGTCACCGGCGCGATGCAGGGTACGCGCTACACCATGGACGTCAGCGCCCGCCTCACCGGCCTCGTCGGGGCGATCACCGGCGGCTACGGTTCGGGCCGGGCGAGCGGCACGGTGGCGGCCCGCCCGGTGCCTGCGGCCTTCGCGCTCGCCTCCCACAGCGCCAGCGCCTCGATCACCGTGCGCATGGCGCTCGCCCGCGGCAACGTGGTCGCCTCCGACATCGCGCCCCCGCTGGTACCGGACCCCGAGCGGGTGACGGTGAGCGAGGTGCACAAGCGCGGCATCATCGATCCGGTGAGCGCCCTGATGATGCCGGCGCAAGGCCGCGGCGACCTCACCGACCCGCAGAACTGCAACCGCACCATCCCGGTCTTCGACGGCGCGAGCCGGTTCAACGTGGTGCTCACCTACGGCGAGACCCGCAGCGTCCAGAAGCCCGGCTATGCCGGTCCGGTCCTGGTCTGCAACGCCCGCTACCAGCCGATCGCCGGCCATCGGCCGGACCGGCCGGGAGTGAAGTTCATGGAGGACAACACCGAGATGTCGGTGTGGCTCGCCCCCGTCGAGGGCGCGCGGGTCCTGCTGCCCCTGCGCATCGCCGTGCGCACCCAGATCGGCCTCAACATCATCGAGGCGACGCGGTGGTCGCAGAGCGCGGGCCAGGGCGCCCCGGAAGCGACCGTACAGGCGGCGGCGCAGAGCCCGGAGCCGCCGGCGGACAGGCGCTGAGCGGAAGAAGCGTCGGCAGGCCAACGCTTCTTCCGCTTCGATTCTCGTCTCGTCGCAGGTTTCTGACGCAAAACCGGAGGCCACTTTTGCGGAACCTGCTCAGAGCCATGCGGCGCGCCGTTCCCGGCCTCCTGCCCAGCCTCGTCCTGCCCGGCTTCCTCCTGCTCGCCCCGCTCCCGGCGCTGGCAGGTGGACCCGACTTCACGAACGGACCCGATTGCGGCGGCGACGCCTATTCCTCGGCGACGATCGGCACCAACCCGCCCGGACCGCTCACGGCCGTCCCGGAAACCCTCTGCGCCGACCTGGCGCAGGGCCGCGCGCCCGATCCCCGCATCGAGGTGATCGTCCCGGGTATCGGCTCGTCCGGCCAGCCGTCCCCTCCGTACGGCGATCCTTATGGCGATCGGGTCGCCCCCGCCCCATATGACGGGAGGCCGCTGCCCGGGCCACGGCCGCCCCGCGGCCGCTTTCCGGAGCGCTGAAGGGGTCGCACGACGGCCCCGGCGCTAAGATCGGGACGGCGCGGCGGCCGCTGCCGGTAACCGCCCCGAGGATGTCTGTCCGACCCGATGACGCGCCGCTCCCTCTCACCGCAGGCCCGCTTGCGCGGCGCCACGGCGGTGCTCGGTCCCACCAATACCGGCAAGACCCACCTCGCCATCGAGCGGATGCTCGGCCACCCGACCGGCATGATCGGCCTGCCGCTGCGGCTGCTCGCCCGCGAGGTCTATCACCGCGTCGTCGAGCGGGTCGGTCCCGAGCGGGTCGCCCTCGTCACCGGCGAGGAGAAGATCAAGCCGAACCGGCCGAGCTACTGGATCTGCACCGCCGAGGCGATGCCGCGGGACAACGCCGTGGACTTCGTCGGCATCGACGAGATCCAGCTCGGCGCCGACCGCGACCGCGGCCACACCTTCACCGACCGCCTGCTGCACCAGCGCGGCCGCGAGGAGACGCTGCTGATCGGCTCGGCCACGATGGAGCCGCTGGTCAAGGCGCTGATCCCGGGCATCCACGTGACCACCCGCCCGCGCCTGTCGCAGCTGAGCTTCGCCGGCAGCCGCAAGCTCTCGCGCCTGCCCCATCGCAGCGCCATCGTGGCGTTCTCGGCGGAGGAGGTCTACGCCATCGCCGAATTGCTGCGGCGCCAGCGCGGCGGCGCGGCGGTGGTGCTCGGCGCCCTCTCGCCCCGCACCCGCAACGCCCAGGTCGAGCTCTACCAGTCCGGCGAGGTCGATTACCTGGTGGCGACGGACGCCGTCGGGATGGGGCTCAACCTCGACGTCGACCACGTCGCCTTCGCGTCGAACCGCAAATACGACGGCACGCGCTTTCGCGACCTCTCCCCCTCCGAGATGGCGCAGATCGCGGGGCGCGCCGGGCGCCACCTGCGCGACGGGACCTTCGGCACCACCGGGCGCTGCCCGCCGATGGAGGCCGAGATGGTCGAGGCCCTGGAGGGCCACGCCTTCGACCCGCTGCGGGTGCTGCAATGGCGCAACCCCGATCTCGATTTCCGCTCGGTCGATGCGCTCCGCCGCAGCCTCGGGGAGCACCCGAGCGAGCGCGGCCTCACCCGGGCGCCGACCGGCGACGACGAGGCCGCCCTCGACCTCCTGGCCAAGGAGGACGACATCCGCGACTACGCGACCTCGAAGAGCGCGGTCGAGCGGCTGTGGCAGGTCTGCGGCGTGCCGGATTATCGAAAATCCGCGATCCAGACCCATGCCGACTTGATCGCCCAGCTGTTTCGGTTCCTGATGCGCGGCATGGCCGGGCGCATCCCGGTCGACTGGTTTTCGCAGCACGTGGCGATGGTCGACCGCACCGACGGCGACATCGACGCCCTGTCGCAGCGCATCGCCCATGTCCGCACGTGGACCTTCGTGGCCAACAGACCCGACTGGCTCGCCGACCCGGAGCATTGGCAGGGCGAGACGCGTCGGGTAGAGGACAGGCTGTCCGACGCCCTGCACGAGCGGCTGGCGAGTCGATTCGTCGATCGGCGCACCAGCGTGCTGATGCGGCGCCTGAGAGAGAATACCATGTTGGAAGCTGAGATCACCGCGGGCGGCGACGTGACGGTCGAGGGACAGCACGTCGGCCACCTGCACGGGTTCCAGTTCGTGCCGGATCCCGGCGCCGAGGGCCAGGAAGCCAAGACCCTGCGCAGCGCCGCCGAGAAGGCGCTGGCGAGCGAGATCGAGGCGCGGGCCGACCGGTTCGCCGCCGCGGCGGACGCGGCGCTCGTGCTCTCGAACGACGGCACGATCCGCTGGACCGGCAACCCGGTCGCCAAGCTGGTGCCCGGCGAGAAGCTCTACGCTCCCGGCCTGCGGCTGCTCGCCGACGAGCAGCTCAGCGGTCCGGCCCGCGAGAAGGTCGAGACCCGGCTGAACGCCTGGCTCAAGGCCCACATCGTGCGCCTGCTGGGACCGGCCCTCGAGCTCGAGACCGCGGCCGATATCACGGGGCTTGCCCGCGGCATCGGCTTCCAGGTCGCGGAGGCGCTCGGCGTGCTGGAGCGCGCCAAGGTCCTCAACGAGATGCGCAGCCTCGACCAGGACGGCCGCGCGGCCCTGCGCAAGCACGGCGTGCGCTTCGGCGCCTACCACATCACCATGCCGGCTTTGCTGAAGCCCGCGCCCCGCACCCTGGCGGCGCAGCTCTGGGCGCTGCAGAATGGCGGCCTCGACCAGCGCGGCCTCGACGAGATCGCGCATCTCGCCGGCTCCGGCCGCACCTCGATGCCGGTCGATCCCGAGATCGCCAAGGGCCTCTACCGTGCCGCCGGCTTCCGGGTCTGCGGCGGCCGGGCGGTGCGCGTCGATATCCTCGAGCGCCTCGCCGACCTGATCCGTCCGGCGATCGCCTACGTGCCCGGCACTACCCCCGGCGAGCCGCCTCCGGGCACCGCCGACAAGGACGGCTTCGTGCCGACCGTCGGCATGACCTCGCTGGTCGGCTGCTCGGGCGAGGATTTCGCCTCGATCCTGAAGTCGCTCGGCTACGTCGTCGACCGCCGGCCCGGCCCGGCCATCACCGTCGCCCTGCGTCCCGCCGCCCCGACGGTGCCGGTGCAGCCCAAGGTGGCGGAGGCCGGCGAGGCCTCTGCCGAGGCGAGCGAGTCCGCGGACGCCGCAGCCGGTGACGAGACCCACGCCGAGACCGTGACGGCGGAGTCCGCCTCCGACGAGGCACCGGCCGAGGCGGCCGCGCAGGACGAGACCTCCCCCGAGGACCAGGCCGCAGAGCCGGTGCAGGCCGAGCATGTCGAGGCCGATTCGACGGGGCCGGTCCAGGAGATCGCGACTCACGATGTCGCGGCCGGGGATGCTGCCGCCGAGGCACCCGTCTCCGAGGAGCCGGCTCCGGTCGAGGCCGCGGCAAGCGACGGCACGCCGGTCGCGCAGGCCGAGGCGGGCGACACCGCCGAAGGTACCGAGCCTGCCGCTTCCGGCGACACCGCGCCCGCGGAGACCGCCGAAGCGGCGGGTGAGCCGGCGGAGCCGGTCGTCATCGAGGTGTGGCGGATGCACCGTCACCAGCGCAGCCACGCGCCGCGCCACCAGGGCCGCGGCCGGCCGCAGGACGGCCAGCAGCGCGAGGGCGGCCAGCGCGACGGCCGCTCCCGGGGCGGCTTCCCGCGTCCGGAGGGCGGCGAGGGCGCGCCGGCGGAGCAGCGTGCGGCTCATCGTGGCCCTCGCGAGGGCCAGCGCTGGGGCGACCGGCGCCAAGGTGAGGCTCGTGGCGAGCACCGGGGCGAGAATCGTCCCGCCGGCGAAGGCCGGCCCGAGAACCGGTTCGAGGGCCGTGGCGGTGAGAGCCGCCGCGACGGGCGTCCCCCGCGCGGGCCGCATCCGGGCGGTCGCGAGGGCGGTCGTCCCCCGCAGGACCGGCGCGACGGCGCTCCCCGCAACGGCGGCATGCACGAGGCCCGGCCGCCCCGGCGCGAGCGCGCTCCGGATCCGGATTCGCCCTTCGCCAAGCTCCTCGCCCTCAAGGCGCAGATGGAGTCGCGAGACGGCGACAAGCGCTGAGCGATGCGCGCGGACCGGCAGCGCCTCGACAAGTGGCTGTGGTTCGCGCGCTTCGCCAAGACGCGCTCGCTGGCCGCGCGCCTGATCGAGGACGGCTTCGTGCGGGTGAACGGCCAGCGCGCCGACGCCCCCTCGAAGGCGCTGGCGGTCGGAGACGTGGTCACGGTCGCGGCCCAGCACGTCACGGCAGCGGTGCGGGTGCGCGATCTCGGCGAGCGGCGGGGCCCGGCTCCGGAAGCCCGGCTGCTCTATAGCGACCTCTCGGCGGACTCGGCGCCCGACGAGGCGAGCTGATCTCTCCGCGCACCGCAGCGTGATGCGCACGCGAAAGCGTGACGCGAAGGCGACGCCTGCCGGCAACGCGACGCCGCCCCGCAACGGGCGGCTTGCAAGCCCGCCCTCCCGGGTCTAAGGCCCGGCCTACACGCCCGGGCGCCGCGCGAGCGCCCTTCGTTCTCGAGGTTTCACCGGCCCATGACCTACGTCGTCACCGACAACTGCATCAAGTGCAAGTACATGGACTGCGTGGAGGTGTGTCCGGTCGACTGCTTCTACGAAGGCGAGAACATGCTCGTCATCCAGCCGGACGAGTGCATCGATTGCGGCGTGTGCGAGCCCGAATGCCCGGCCGAGGCGATCAAGCCCGATACCGAGCCGGGCCTGGAGAGCTGGCTGAAGCTGAACGCCGACATGGCCAAGAGCTGGCCCAACATCACCCAGAAGAAGGCCGCTCCGGCCGACGCCAAGGACTGGGACGGCAAGTCCGGCAAGTTCGAGGCGCATTTCTCGGCCAATCCCGGCTCGGGCGACTGAGCGGGTCCCCGCGATCCGGCAGGGATGGTTGCCGATCCGTTGCCATCCCTGCCCCGACCGCATGCCGGGTCTGCGATCGACCTGCCAAGCCGGTGAAATCGGGTGCAAGGTGCCTGCGCGATCATGCCGGGCGCCTGAATTTTTTTGATTTTCAAGCCTCTTCGTGCTAGCTTCCTGCTCGCCGTCGCTTTTCGTCCGACGTGCAGCCTCCGTCCACCGAGCGGGAATTTTTCGATGGGACGGGGCCGCATGCGATCAGCCGAGGTGGATCTTATCCGGTCCGCCGCGCGTTCGGACGTTCCTTAGCTATGGTTTGACAGGGACTGACGGACTCTCCTCGGGGCGTCCGGCAGGTGCGTATTTTTCGCCGGGCGCCCTGACCCGGATGAATGATCCGGTCGCGGACATTGCCGCGAACGGTGACCTGGAGGCAACCCCCGCATGACGACCGCCAAGAAGACGACAGCCGCCCGGCAGGGATTCAAGACCGGCGAAGCGGTCGTGTATCCGGCTCACGGCGTCGGCCGCATCACGGCCATCGAGGAGCAGGAGATCGCCGGCTACAAGCTCGAGCTGTTCGTGGTGTCGTTCGAGAAGGACAAGATGGTCCTGCGGGTCCCGACCGCCAAGGCGAACTCCGTCGGCATGCGCAAGCTCGCCGAGCCGGAGCTGGTCAAGAAGGCGCTCGACGTGCTCACCGGCCGCGCCCGGGTGAAGCGGACCATGTGGTCGCGCCGGGCCCAGGAATACGAGGCGAAGATCAATTCCGGCGACCTGATCGCCGTCACCGAGGTGGTGCGCGACCTCTTCCGCTCCGACGCCCAGCCCGAGCAATCCTATTCCGAGCGCCAGCTCTACGAGGCGGCCCTCGACCGGGTGGTGCGCGAGATCGCGGCGGTGAACCGCATCACCGATACCGAGTCGCTCAAGCTCATCGAGCAGAGCCTCGCCAAGTCGCCGCGCCGCGCCAAGGGCGCCGAGGCCGAGGCCGACGGCGAGGATGTGCAGGACGAGGCCGAGGCCGCCTGAGGCGTTCTCCCCTCTGCCAGACGACCGAGAGCCCGGCCCCGTGCCGGGCTTTCGCATGTTCGGGCCCCTGTTTCGAAGCCCTGCCGGGGAAGTTCGGCCGCCCGCCCGCCTCCCGCCGCCTCAGGTCCCCACGCCCGCGAAGCAATCGCACCGCCGAGGATTTTTTCGCGGTGCGGGAACCGCCGGCCCGGTCCCGCCGTTGTCGCAGGCCTTGCGGTGTAACGGGCGCGCTCCAGGCTGCGCCCCGGCCTCATCGCGACACACAGCGCTCACCATAGCGGCGGAGGCGGGGATGGCGGAAATCGCAGGCATACGTCGGCAGTTCGTGCGGGTTGCGATGGATGCTCCCTTTCTCGAGAGGGAGGAGGAGCGCGGCCTCGCGGTGCGCTGGAAGGACGAACGCGACGAGCAGGCCCTGCACCGCCTGATCTCCGCTCATATGCGGCTCGTGATCGCCCTGGCCGGCCGCTTCCGCCATTACGGCCTGCCGATGGCGGACCTGGTCCAGGAGGGCCATGTCGGCCTGATGGAGGCCGCCGCCCGCTTCGAGCCCGAGCGGGAGGTGCGCTTCTCGACCTACGCGACCTGGTGGATCCGCGCCTCGATCCAGGACTACATCCTGCGCAACTGGTCGATCGTCCGCGGCGGTACCTCCTCGGCCCAGAAGGCCCTGTTCTTCAATCTCCGCCGCCTGCGCGCCCGGCTGATGCAATCGACCGACGAGCGCGTCGGCGACGAAATCCACCGCCGCATCGCCACCGCCATCGGTGTCTCCCGCGAGGACGTGGCGCTGATGGATGCCCGCCTTTCCGGCCCCGACATGTCGCTCAACGCTCCGGTGGGCGATGACGGCGAGGCCTCGGCCGAGCGGGTCGACTTCCTGGTCGATACCTCCCCCCTGCCCGACGAGACCGTCTCCGATGCCGTCGATGGCGAGCGCCGCCTGACCTGGCTGCGCCAGGCGCTCACCGTGCTCTCCGAGCGCGAACTGCGCATCCTGCACGAGCGGCGCCTCGCCGAGGACCAGGCGACCCTCGAGGCCTTGGGCCACCGCCTCGGCATCTCCAAGGAGCGGGTGCGCCAGATCGAGAACCGCGCTCTCGAGAAGCTCCGCCGTGCCCTTGCCGAACGCTTCCCGCAATCGAACGCCACCGGGATGAGCGCTTACGTCTGAGAGCCCATGCGGTTCGCTCGACCGCATCGCCGCCTTCCTCGTCATTCCGGGACCGCGCAGCGGAGCCCGGCATCGAGAACCTCAGGTGTTTTCAGAGGGTGGCGGAGCAGCATCCGCCAGAGCCCGAACCGTCATCGACTCTGACTTCCGGGCTCCGCTGCGCGGCCCCGGAATGACATGGCGCGGGTGGAGAAGCGGGCGTCCCCCTGCGCTTCCACGAGTTCCTCCCGCTCAACCCGCCACCGCGACCATCACCTCAACCCCCTCTTCCACCGCCCAGGCGAACCGCGCCCCGTCCGGCAGGATCCGGGACGCCGCCTGCAACGACAGCCCTGCACGCACAAGACGCCAATCCGCGCCCTGTGGCGTCAGCCGGACCGAGCGGGGCTCGGCGACCAGGCCCTCGCCGGTCGCCTTTAGGAAGGCTTCCTTGATCGACCAGAATTCCAGGGCCCTGCGCGGCCGCGCACCGGCCGGCAGGCCACGATAATCGGAGAGTTCGGCCGGGTGCAGGAAGACCGGCGCCAGCCCGTCCCAATCCACCGGCCGGGCGGCGCCCTCGACATCGACGCCGATCCGGCCGGACATCGACAGCCCGACTGCGACCCAGCCCCCCCCATGGCTCAGATTCAGGTCGAGGCCCGGCATGC
Source organism: Methylobacterium sp. SyP6R (assembly GCF_019216885.1). Lineage (NCBI taxonomy): Bacteria > Pseudomonadati > Pseudomonadota > Alphaproteobacteria > Hyphomicrobiales > Methylobacteriaceae > Methylobacterium > Methylobacterium synurae. Next base: position 3,546,967 of record NZ_JAAQRC020000001.1, read on the forward strand.
CGGGCAGGAACGGCCGGTCGCCGGCATCCCGCGCCAGGACGATGTCCACCGGGTCGCGGCCGAGTCGGGGCCCGAGCAGGTGGCGCAACAACCCATGCGCGGCCGCCCGCTCGTGACGGTCCCGCTCCTGCCGGAAGCGCGCGATGCGTGCGGCCTCGTACGGGGGCAGCTCAAGGCGCGCCGCCGGCAGGGCCGCCACCGCGTCGGCCGGTGCCGCCACGGCCAGCGCCCCGCCCGCGAACGCCAAAGTCGAGAGGTCCGTCTCCAGGAGTTCCGTCACGTCGCCGTCCTGTCCACTCGCGAGCCAAAGCATGGGCGGAAGGCCCGCGTCACGCTTCCTGCAGGTCGTACAGGGCAGCGAGTTCGGCGTCGTCCAGGGTAACGCCGCGGGGCGCGAGCTGCTCGGCGAGCCGGCGCGACGCGAAGCCGATGAAGCTGCGGGTCTTGGCCGGCAGCAGTCGCGAGGTCGTGACGATGTAGACCGGATGGGGCAGGCTGCGCCATTCGGGCAGGACCTGCTCCAGGCGGCCCGCCTCCACGTCCTCCTCGACGTCGATCGCCTGCAGGAGGCCGATGCCGTGCCCCGACGTGACGAGCCGCCGGGCCATGCCCTGGCTGTTGCTGGAGACCGTGCAGCCGACCGAGGCCGAGACCATCTCGTCGTCTCGCTCCAGCGACCAGGTCCCCGACGACCCGTTGCCCGAGACCGAGGGGGCCACCATGACCGCTTGGTGCCGCACCAGATCGGCCGGGGTCTCGGGCCGCCCGGCCCGGTCGAGATAGTCCGGCGCGGCGAACAAACCGGTCTCGAGCTGCGCCACCTTGCGGGTGATCATCGAGGTCTCCCGCGGCGCCCCGACCACGAGCGCCAGGTCGTAGCCCTCCTGGGCGAGGTCGACGAGATGGGGCCAGAGGTCGAGATGCACCCGCACCTGGGCGTAGCGGAGCGCGTAGTCCCCCGCGACGGCCGAGAGATGGTGCAGGACCCAAGGGTCGGGCGGCGCCGCGATCTTGAGCAGGCCGCTCGGCCCCTTCGCCTGGGCGATCAGCTCGTCGAAGGTCCGCTGCGCCTCTTCCACCAGGCGGGTCGCCTGCTCGAAATAGGCCTCGCCATGCGGGGTCAGCACGATCTTGCGGGTGGTCCGGTCGAGCAGGCGCAGGCCGATGGAGGTCTCGAACTGGGTGATGCGCCGGGAGAGAGACGAGATCGGCACGTCCAGCGCCGCAGCGGCCTGACTGAAGCTCTTCCGTTTCGCGACCTCGACGAAGAGCGCCATGTCGCGAAGGACTTGCGGGTGGGCCAAGCGGGAACCTCCGGGCGGCGGATGGGAGCGCGCGACTGCGCCTCACGAGACTGACCCTCTAGATGATAATGTGCAACTCTAGATAAGGAAACTCCGGGTGTTCGCTGCGTCAGCCGGCCTGTGGAAATCACTTTTCCGCGCGCCTCCGCCCTGTACGCGCGTTGCGGCGGCGCTTCAGAGCCGGCTTCTCAACCCAAAAATGCACAACCTCAAATACAACCTCTGCCGCGGTCGCGGCGCCGGCCCGGTTGACGTAAGCCGGCCTCGCGGGGCAACACCGCGGCGCCGACGCGCAGGACGAGGCGTCGGCGGACCGGAGCCCCGCATGTCTCACCCCGTCTCGCCGCTCGCGCCCAAGCACCAGCCCGCCCTGCCGCCGATCCCCGGCGTGCGCCTCGCCACGGCGCAGGCCGGCATCCGCTACCGCGGCCGCACCGACGTGCTGCTGGTCCTGCTCGATCCGGGCACCCGGGCCGCCGGCGTCTTCACCCGTTCAAAATGCCCCTCGGCCGCCGTCGACTGGTGCCGCGAGACCCTGCGGGCCGGACAATCGGCGCGGGCGCTGGTGGTCAATTCCGGCAATGCCAACGCCTTCACCGGGCTCAAAGGCCGCGACTCGGTGCGCCTCACCGCCGAGATCGCCGGCAAGGCGGCGGATTGCGCGCCGGGCGAGGTCTTCATCGCCTCGACCGGCGTGATCGGCGAGCCCCTCGACGCCACCAAGTTCGATGGCGTGCTCGCCGACTGCGCCGGCCGCACCGGCCCCGGCGCCGAGCGCTGGACCGAGGCCGCCAGCGCCATCATGACCACCGACACCTTCCCGAAGCTCGCTACCCGCCGGGTGCGCCTCGGCGGCGTCGACGTGACGATCAACGGCATCGCCAAGGGCGCCGGCATGATCGCCCCCGACATGGCGACGATGCTGTCCTTCGTGTTCACCGATGCCGACCTGCCTGCCGAGGTGCTGCAGGCGCTCCTGACCCGCGGCGTCGCCAAGAGCTTCAACTGCTGCACGGTCGACGGCGACACCTCGACCTCCGACACCCTGATGCTGTTCGCCACCGCCAAGGCCGGCAACGCGCCCGTCGGGTCGATCGAGGATCCGTCCCTGGCGGAGTTCGCGCACGCACTCGACGACCTGCTCGTCGAGCTCGCCCAGCTGGTGGCCCGCGACGGCGAGGGCGCGCGCAAGTTCGTCACCATCGAGGTCGGGGGTGCGACCGACGACGCCTCGGCCCACCGGATCGCGATGTCGATCGCCAACTCGCCGCTGGTGAAGACCGCGGTGGCGGGCGAGGACGCGAATTGGGGCCGGGTGGTGATGGCGGTCGGCAAGGCCGGCGAGCCCGCCGACCGCGACCGGCTGGCGATCTGGTTCGGCGATGTGCGCGTCGCCGTCGAGGGTGCCCGCGATCCCGGCTACGACGAGGAGGCGGCCTCCGCGGCGATGCGCGGCGACGAGGTCAGGATCGGGGTCGATCTCGGCTTAGGGGATGGGAAGGCCCGGGTCTGGACCTGCGATCTCACCAAGGCCTATGTCGAGATCAACGGGGATTACCGCTCGTGAGGGCGGTTCCGGCGCTCCTCCTGGGTGCCCTGCTGATCGGGCCCGCCCTCGCCGACGATGCGGTGCCCGGCCGGATCAGCGTCATCGGCCGGGCGAGCCGGGAGGTGGCGCCGGACTTCGCCACCGTGGAGGTCGCGGTGGAGAGCCGCGGCCCCAACCCGGCAGCGGCCCTCGACCAGAACTCGGCCGCCGCCCGCAAGGTGGTGGAGCTCGCGGGCGAATTCGGCATCTCGGGTCCCGATCTCGCCACGGCGGCGGTGTCCCTGCGGCCGGCCAGCAAGACGGTGCGCGATCCCGGTGGACAGGTACGGGACGTGCCCGACGGCTACCAGGCCACTAACTCCGTCTCGGTGCGGGTGCGCGACCTCAAGCGCCTCGGCGCCCTGATGCGCCGCCTGCTCGACGGCGGGGCCGACCGGATCGGCGGCGTCGCTTTCGGGCTGTCGGAGCCCGGCGAGACCGAGAACGCCGTCCGGGCCGAGGCGGTGCGGGATGCGCGGCGCCAGGCCGAGATCCTGGCCGAGGCAGCGGGGACCCGGCTCGGGCGCCTCGAGAGCATCGTCTCGCCGCCGCGGGAGGGCGCGCCGGCGCCGATCCTCGCCCGCGCCTACGCCGCCAAGGGCGCACCGGGCGGCCTCGCCGTCCCGGTCGAGCCCGGCACCCTCACGGTCGCGGCGGCCGTCGAGGTCACCTATCAGGTCGCGCCCTGATGGGCGCGACCTCCTTCCAGGCGAGCCGACCCGGACAGCCGAGACCCTGATGGCAGATCCCCTCAAGCTCCTCCTCGTGGTGGCGGTCGCCCTCGTCGATCCGGACGGGCGCGTGCTCCTGGCCCAGCGCCCGCCCGGCAAGCAGCTCGCCGGCCTGTGGGAGTTTCCGGGCGGCAAGATCGAGCCCGGCGAGCGCCCGGAGGAGACGCTGATCCGCGAACTCACGGAGGAGCTCGGGATCACCGTGAAGGCGGATTGCCTCGCGCCCCTGAGCTTCGCGAGCCACCCCTACGAGACCTTCCACCTCCTGATGCCGCTCTATGTCTGCCGGCGCTGGGAGGGTTTCGTGCAGTCGCGCGAGGGGCAGGCGCTCAAATGGGTGCGCCCGCGCGACCTCGCGAGCTACCCGATGCCCCCGGCCGATCTGCCGCTGCTGCCGGCGATCGTCGACCTGCTCGGGCCGTGACGATCACTCGGTCAACTCCTCGATCGCGTCGACCTTGCTCGGGTAGAACGCGAGGTGATCCTTGATCGCCGCCACCGCCGGGAACGGCGCCTCGTAGCTCCACACCGCGTTCGCCCGCTCGATCCCGCCGGCCGTGAGCGAGTAGTAGCTCGCATCGCCCTTGTGCGGGCAGTGCGTGCGGTGCTCGGTGCGGTCGAAGAGGTCCATCTCGGCATCGTCGCGCGGGATGTACTGCACCGGCGGCATGCCGCCCTCGCGCAAGGTGAGCGCCCGGGTGGTCTCGGCGACGATCGTGCCGCCGAGCATCACGCGGATGCGGTGGGGATTCGGGGTGATCGTGATCGGATGATCCGTCATGACGGCTCCTTGCGTTCGACGGTGCCGAGGGCGTCGGCCAGCCGGGCCTGGGCGCTGCCCGGCCGCAGCGGCTTCTGCTGGCTCTCGTGCGGCACCCAGCCCGAGAGCCAGATCAGCTCGAAGGTCGCGCGCAGGCGCCCGTCGGCATCGGCGAAGCGCTCCGCATAAAGGGCCGCCGCCCGCATCAGGGTCGCGCGGCGCAGGGCGCCGCGGCGCTCGCGGAGCGCATTGGTGAGCCCCATGGCGCGCAGGTCGCGCATCAGCCCGAAGGGATCGCCATAGCGCACCGTCACGGTCTCGACATCGGTGACCGGGAGGGCGAAGCCGGCGCGCTGGAGCAGGCCGCCGAGGTCGCGCACCTCCGCGAAGGGCGCGACCCGCGGGCTCACCCCCCCCTCGACCTCGCTCTCGGCCTGGGTCAGCACCTGGCGCAGCTCCGTCAGGGTGCGCCCGCCGAGCAGGCACCCGACGAACAACCCGTCGGGCTTCAGCGCCCGGCGGACCTGCACCAGGGCGCCCGGCAGGTCGTTGGCGTGCTGGAGCGCCAGCATCGACACCGCGAGGTCGAAGCTCCGATCGGCAAAGGGCAAGGCCTCCGGATCGCCGACCGCGACCGCGACGCCGGGGCTGCCCGGTTCGGGGACGGGAGCGAGCCGCGTGACGGCGCCGGCCCGGCCGCTCTGCGCGAGCCACGTCGCCGCCGCCGGAACCGGGGTGGCGAGGTCGAGGGCACAGGGGAACTCCCGCAGCACGGCACCCAGGCGGTCCGACAGGTCGTCCACCGCCCGCGCGACCAGGAAATCGGCGAAGCCGGCACGGCGGGCGCGGGCGAGGCGCGTGCGGATCAGGGCGGAGTCGAACAGGAGCGGCGAGGACATCGCCCGCTAGATGGCGCGGCTGCGGGCCCGGCGCCAGAGCTTCGCGCGATGCGAGGGCCGCCCGATGACGGAAAAGGCGCGGGTTTCTCCTCTCCCCGCCCGCGGGGAGAGGAGAAACCCGCGCCTTTTCTTACCCGCACAGCCCTGCACGTCACGGTAGATACAAAAGACACCGCGACGATCGCGCCTTGCCAAATCGTTCAGCGAATCGGGGTAAGGGTGGGCCCGTGACCCGCGCCCTCCTCCCCCTCCTCGTGTCCCTGGCCCTCGCCTCCCCGGCGCTGGGCGCCCCCGCCTCGCCCGCCGCAGAGAGCAAGGAGGAGACGGTCGAGCAGGCCCTGTGCCGGCTGATCGAGGGGGCCGCCCAGTCGAAGGGGCTGCCGGTCGCCTTCCTCACCCGGCTGATCTGGCGCGAGAGCAGCTTCCGGCCCAGCGCGGTGAGCCGCGCCGGGGCGCAGGGCGTGGCGCAGTTCATGCCCGGCACGGCGCAGGAGCGCGGCCTTGCCGACCCGTTCGACCCCGAACAGGCGATCCCGGCGGCGGCGCGGTTCCTGATCGACCTGCGCGGCCGCTTCGGCAATCTCGGCCTCGCCGCGGCGGCCTATAACGGCGGGCCCGGCCGCGTCTCGGCCTGGCTTGCCGGCACCGGCGGCCTGCCGGCCGAGACCCGCGCCTACGTCGCGGCGATCACCGGGCGCAGCGCCGAGGATTGGGCCGCCGCCGCCAAGGCGGAGCCCCGCACCGACCTGACCGAGCCCGAGGGCACCCGCTGCCTTCAGGTCACGGCCGCCTTGCGCATCCGCGGCCGCACCGACACCTTCTTCGCCGAGACTGCCGCGGCGCTCGCCCCCTGGGGCGTCCAGCTCGCCGGCAACTTCTCGAAGTCGATCGCGCTGGCGAGCTTCGGCCGGGCCCGCGACCGATACGCCGCGATCCTCGGCGACGTGCGCCCGATGATCATCGGCACGCGGCTGCGCCACCGCGGCACGCGGGCCTTCTACCGCATCCGCGTGCCGTCCGAGACCCGCACGAGCGCCGAGGCCCTGTGCAGCCGCATCCGCGGCATCGGCGGCGCCTGCATCGTCCTGAAAACCTGAGGTTGGCATCGAGTCACCCAAATGGGTGATGACACGGGGGGAGCGCCCCTGCTTCGTTCATCAAGCGGCAACAGTCGCGCGATGGGCGAGCAGGGAGGGAAGCCCCATGAAGTTCGGCGATGGCGTGCCCCGGTGGGCGCGGAGGCGGGTCGAGCGGCATCTGGCCCGCCACGGCGACGGCAAGATCGTCCGCTGGATGTCCTTCGCGACGGGAGGCCGGCACATCCAGCCCGCGGCGGGGCTGCCCGAGATCCCCGGAAACATCCTGCCCTTCATCCGCCGGACCCGGGCGGCTGAACCCGGCCAAGCCGCCCCGCCGCTCGACGCGACGGGGTCGTGATTCACACCTGGAGTCTCATTCCGGTCCGGCGCCGGGCGGCGCCGGCCCCTCTCACCCGTGGCTCTGGCCGATCTCGTCCAGCAGGGCGGTAAACCACGGCGTCGACGGATCGAAGGTCTTGCCGCCGCGGATGCGCGGGAACTCGATCGCCCGCAGGCGGCCGCCCTGATCCTCGTCGTGGCCGATGACGCCCGAGACCCCCTTCAGGCCGCACTCCACCGCGAAGTCGACCATGCCCTGGATCAGCCGCAGGTCGTCGGCATTCGGCGCGGCCGAGCGGCAGAAATGGCCGGATTTCAGCACCAGGCTCTTTTCCGCCCCGATCATCGGCGCGAAGCGGTCGGCGAACCACTTGCCGACATTGATCGTGTCGATCTTGACGTGACCGAATGGATCCCGGCCCAGCACCTCGCCGCGCGCCTCGATCTCGGCCACGATCTCGTCGAGGCCGGCCCCCTCGCTCAGGAAGACCGTGACGCAGTCCTTGGCGTCGAGCCGCGCCCGCAGCCGCTCGGCCTCGCGCGCGATGTCGAAGGGCAGTTCCGGCAGGTAGACCGCATCCACCTCCTTGTGCGCCCGGTCGAGGCCGAATTCCGGGAGGAAGGCGGTGCGGTCCAGCCGGTCGCGATAGGCCTTGGCCGTCGCGGCGGTGAGCCAGCCGCATTTGCGGCCCATGATCTCGTGGACGATCAGCATGCGCGGGTTGGCGCTCTGCTCGTTGACGATGTTCTCGGCGAAGATCGCCCCCTGTTCCGCCGCGCTCCAGGCACCCAGCGTCTGGCGGATCGGCACCACGTCGTTGTCGATGGTCTTCGGCAGGCCGACCACGGTCAGGTGGTAGCCGTTCGCCTCAAGATAGGCCGCGAGATCGGCCGCCGTGGTGTTGGTGTCGTCGCCGCCGATCGTGTGCAGCACCGTGACCCGGTCGCGGGCGAGCTGCTCGGCCGCCACCTTGAGAGGATCCTGCCCCTCCTTGACGAGGCCGCGCTTGACGCAATCCTTGACGTTGGTCAGCTTGATCCGGCTGTTGCCGAGCGGCGATCCGCCGTGGCGGAGGAGCAGGTGGGCCTTCGCCCGCACCTGCGGGGTGACGGCGAGGGAATCGCCAAGGAGCACGCCCTTATAACCGCTACGATAGCCGATGATCTCGGCCTCGGGCGCGAGATCGGTGTAGCGGGCGATCAGCCCGCCGACCGCCGCCGACAGGCAGGGGGCGAGGCCGCCGGCGGTGAGCATGGCGATCTTCTGCGTGGACATGATGGGCTCCGCGTTGCGAAGTGGGGCCCGCCTCGGGGCCCACGTTGCGCCGAAGGGGCCGCAGGTCCGGCCTCCCTCGGATCGTCGTGGCGCCCCGTTCCGCGCCGTCCGGGGACGAAACCGGTCAGTCCTTGTCGAGGCTGAGGTCCGGCGCCTCGGGGTTCTTCATCCCGACGACGTGATAGCCGGCATCGACGTGCAGGATCTCGCCGGTCATGCCGCGGGACATGTCGGAGATCAGGTAGGCGGCGGTCTCGCCGACCTCCTCGATGGTCACGGTGCGCCGCAACGGGGCGTTGTACTCGTTCCACTTCAGGATGTAGCGGAAATCGCCGATGCCGGAGGCGGCGAGCGTCTTGATCGGCCCGGCCGAGATCGCGTTGACGCGGATCTTCTGCGGCCCGAGATCGGCCGCGAGGTAGCGCACCGACGCTTCGAGCGCCGCCTTGGCGACGCCCATCACGTTGTAGTGCGGCATCCACTTCTCGGCGCCGTAATAGGTCAGCGTGAGGAGCGAGCCGCCGTTGCGCATCAGCTTCTCGGCGCGCTGGGCGACGGCCGTGAACGAGTAGCAGGAGATCAGAAGCGACTTCGTAAAGTTCGCCTCGCTGGTCTCGATGTAGCGCCCGGTCAGCTCGTCCTTGTCCGAGAAGGCGATACAATGGATGACGAAGTCGATGCCGTCGGGAAAATGCCGGCCGGCGGCCTCGAAGACCGCGTCGATCGAGGCCGGATCGGTGACGTCGCAATGGCCGACGACGGCGGCGTTCAGCTCGCGGGCGAGCGGCTCGACGCGCTTCTTCAGGGCCTCGCCCTGGTAGGTGAAGGCCAGCTCGGCGCCGTGCTGGTGGGCGCTCTTGGCGATGCCCCAGGCGATCGAGCGGTTGTTGGCGACGCCGAGCACGAGGCCGCGCTTGCCGGCGAGAAGCCCGGTGCGGGGCTGCCCGCCATCCTGTACTTGTGCCCGGTTCGAGTCAGCCATGAGTCACCCAAAGAACAGCCGCCACGGGGGCCGGCGGCGGCCGGTTGGACCCGGCCGTGCATGGCTCCCCAGCGGCTTCCTTAACCGACGCCCGCGGGCGACGGAAGTGCGCCGGCTCCGGTAATGCTGCGTGCTCTTCTTCAGGATCAGCTCGTCGCGGCAGCGGCGCGGCGCTTGCGGGCGAACTCGGTCAGGGCCTCGTCGGCATTCGCCGGCAGGGTGACGGCGACGGTGGCGAGCAGGTCCCCCTTCGTCCCGTCCTTCTTCGGCAGACCCTTGCCGCGCAGGCGGAAGACCCGGCCGGAACTGGTCATCGGCGGAATCTTCATCTCGACCGCACCGGTCAGGGTCTGGATCCGGATCGGCCCGCCCAGCACCGCATCCTCGAGCGGGACCTCGGCGGTGGTGCGCAGGTCCGAGCCCTCGATCTCGAAGCGGGAATCGGGGGCGAACCGGATGGTCAGCAGCGCATCGCCCGGCTCGGCGCCGTTTGCGCCCGGATAGCCGAGGCCGCGCAGGCGGATCACCTGGCCGTCGACCACGCCCTTGGGCACCACCGCGTCGACCTCGCGGCCGCTCGGGAGGTTGAGCCGCAGCTTGGTCTCGTTGGCGACCTGGTCGAGGGTCACGGTCAGCTCGGCGGCGACGTCCTCGCCCTTCTGCGGCGCGGCGCGCCCGGCACCGCCGGCGGAGCGGAAGGCCTCGCCGAACAGGTGCGAGAAGATGTCTTCGCCGAAGCCGCCGGCCCCACCGCCGCCCGCTCCGCCGCGGGCGCGGGCCATCGACTCGAAGTCGAAGCCGCCGCCACCGCCGCGGCCGGCCCCGCCGGCACCGAAACCCTCGAAGCCGGTGAAGCGGGGCTTGCCGTCGCCGTCGATGGCACCGCGGTCGAACTGCTCGCGCTTCTTGGCGTCGCCGAGGATCTCGTAGGCCTGGTTGACCTCGGAGAAGCGGTCCTGCGCCTTGGCGTCGTTCTTGTTGCGATCGGGGTGGTAGGCCTTGGCGAGCTTGCGGAAAGCCTTCTTGATCTCCGCCTCGTCGGCCGAGCGGCTCACGCCGAGTACGTCGTATGGGTTGCGCATGGCGATCCGATGGCGATTCGAGCGGCCCGGCTCCGGTGCGACGCGCCCGGGCGCGGGTCCGCCAGCGTGAATGGGTTGAGCCCTATCTGGCGACCGTGTTGCCGGATTGCAACGCAGGCGGAAGCGGCAAGCGCTGAAGGTACGTCACTTCCGGGGGCAGCGCCACGGTGGGCGATTCGGGAGGAGGATTGGCGGGGGTGTCTCCTCTCCCCGCGGGCGGGGAGAGGGCCGTGTCACGTCCAGGTGATACGGCAAGCGGAGGCGCAGCCGAAGCGAGGGTGAGGGGGTCTCGACGAGTGAGGCTCCTCCGGAAACACCCCCTCACCCTCGCCCTTCGGGCTTGCTGCATTCCCTGAACAGGAATGCAGCCCTCTCCCCGCCAGCGAGGAGAGGAGACACCCCCGCCATTCCCGATGCGACCAGCGCCCCGGCCCCTGCGCGCCCCCTCACCCCGGCTTCGTCGTCGTCTTCAGGCTCTTCAGTTCCCAGGCCCCCCCCGACGGACGGCAGCCGGTGCCGCGCACGAAGCGGTTGCCGCCGGGACCGATCACCGAGGCGAGGAAGCCGCGGCAGATCTCGTCGTTCTTCACGAAGGGCAGCCCGGTCGGGTTGACCATGCCGCGCATGCCCGAATCCGGGTTGTCCCATTTCACCGGCTGGCCGTTGCCCTGGGGATCGAGGGCGACGGAGAGCGCCGCCTTGGCCCGGCGCCAATCCTCACCCGAGAGGTCCGGGCCGAAGCTCTTGGGCGCCGCAGGCTCGATGCTGCCGGTGCTCTCCGGCTCCGGCGGCGCCACCTCCACCTGCGGGGTGAACATGATGAGCGGCTGGCTGCAGCCGCCGATCGCCAGGACGCTGCCCAGGGCGCCCGCCGCGACGACGAGCCCGAGCGTCACCGAACCGACTTTACACGCACCCGAACGCATTACACCTGTTCTCACGACCGGGCGGCCGCCGCGACGCATGGGGATGCGACGCCGGCCCGCCCCCGGCTCCGGTTGTCACACTGGCCATCAAGCCACTTGGGTAAGGACGATGCCGTGAACGAGTTAACGAAAGATGATTTCACCCGGAACCCGGATCCCTGGGTCCTGTTCCGGCAATGGTTTGCCGAGGCGCAAGCCGCCGAGCCGGAGGACCCGAACGCCATGGCGCTCGCCACCACCGACGCCGACGGGCTGCCGGACGTGCGCATCGTGCTCCTGAAGGACGCGGACGAGCGCGGATTCGTGTTCTACACCAACACCCTGTCGATGAAGGGGGTGGAGCTCTCGGACAATCCGCGCGCCGCCCTGGTGCTGCATTGGAAGAGCCTGCGCCGTCAGGTCCGGGCCCGCGGGACCGTGACGAAGGTCGAGGATGCGGAGGCCGACGCCTATTTCGCCACCCGCGCCCGCGACAGCCGCCTCGGCGCCTGGGCGAGCCGCCAGTCGCAACCCCTCGACAGCCGCGAGACCCTGATGCGGGCGGTCGAGGAGGTGGGCGCGCGCTTCCCCGGCGAGACCGTGCCGCGCCCGCCCCACTGGACCGGCTACCGCATCGCCCCGGTCTCGATCGAGTTCTGGCAGGACGGTGCCTACCGCCTGCACGACCGGGTGCGCTTCACCCGCCAGGGCGACGCCTGGGCGGGCCGCCGCCTGTATCCCTGACGCGCAAGGTCCCTGGCGCGCGAGCTTTGCTGCGGCGCGGCGAACCCCGGCCTTCGAGCCCTGGATTTCCGGGGCCCGGAGCCCTACCCTGGGGCTCTTCGCGCCGCGCCACCACCAGCCGGCGCCCCGCACCGGACATCCCTGAGGAACGGCCGTGGCCCAATCGAACGAACGCCGCCGCGTGATGCTGCTCACCGGCGCGAGCCGGGGCATCGGCCATGCCACCGTGAAGCGCTTCTCGGCGGCGGGCTGGCGCGTCATCACCTGCTCGCGCCACCCCTTCCCGGAGAACTGCCCGTGGGAGATGGGGCCGGAGGACCACCTCCAGGTCGACCTCGCCGATCCGGAGGACACGATCCGCGCCGTGCGTGAGGTGGCCGGGCGGCTCGAGGCCGAGGGCGGGCTGCTGCATGCGCTGGTCAACAATGCGGGCATCTCGCCGAAGGGGGCCGGCGGCGCGCGGCTCGGGTCGATCGACACCCCGTTCTCCGACTGGCAGCGGGTGTTCCAGGTCAATTTCTTCGCCCCCATCCTGCTCGCCCGCGGCCTGTGCGACGAGCTGACCCGGGCCCGCGGCTCGATCGTCAACGTGACGTCGATCGCAGGCTCCCGCGTCCATCCCTTCGCGGGGGCGGCCTACGCGACCTCGAAGGCGGCGCTCGCCGGCCTGACCCGCGAGATGGCCTCCGATTACGGACCGCTGGGCGTGCGGGTGAACGCGATCTCGCCGGGCGAGATCGACACCTCGATCCTGTCGCCGGGCACCGACAAGCTGGTGGCGCAGATCCCGCAGCGGCGCCTCGGCACGCCGGACGAGGTCGCCAAGGCGATCTACTTCCTGTGCACCGAGGCCTCGTCCTACGTGAACGGCGCCGAATTGCACATCAACGGCGGCCAGCATGTCTGAGCGGGCGGCTGTCGCGCTCGCGCTCCTGCTCCTCGCCTCGCCCGCAGCCGCCGAGCCCCGCGTCACGCTCCTCGACCTGCCGTTCCGCGTGACGCAGCTGCGCGATGCCGGCAGCGAGGCGGCGCTCGCCGTCACCACTGCCGGGCTGCCGCAGCTGCCGCGCAAGGCCGGCCCGGTCGCGGTGGCGTGGGGCGCGACCGGGGCCGCCGTCCTGACGCTGACGGGGGACACGATCACCGTCGTCCCGCTGTCCCTCGACGCGATCGAAGGCCTGACCGCCGGCGAGACGCCGAAAGGCGCGCTGCCGGGCACACGCCGGGTGCTGTCGGGGCCGGTCAGCGCCTACCTGTCGGGGCCGAGAAGCGGGCCGGACGGGCGCCCCGGCGCCGCCGGGGTGACTCTGCGCGAGCGCCAGAAGGTGACGATGAGCGCCGATCCCAAGCCGGTACCGGTGGCGACCGCGACGGTGCCGCCGGGGGCGGGCGCGGTGTTCTCGGCCGAGACCCTGCGGCCGGTCGAGATCGACGGGGCGCTCAACCTCCTGGCGCTCAGCGAGCATCCGGAGGGCACCGGGCTGGCGGTGATCGGGCGCCAGGACGGTGCCTGGCGGGTGCGGGCCGAGACCCCGCCCGAGCCGGGACCGCTCGCGCTCGCGGCCGACCTGCCCGGCCCGGTGCCCGGCGCCGTGCTGGTGCGCGGCGCGGAGGGCCGGCTCGAACAGTGGAGTCTCGCGGGCGGAACACCGGCCAGGACGGCCAAGAGCGCCGAGGGCAAGGGGTTCTCCGCCCCTGGCGCCACCCTCGGCAGCGAGCTGGTGGTGGCGAGCCGCGACCGCACCGCCCTGGCCTACGTCTCGCTCAAAGGGCTGGCCGAGCGGGCGCGCGTCACCCTGCCGGCGCCGGTCGGGGCCGGCCTCGCGGTCATGGGCAACCGGGTCGTGGTGGCCCTGGCCGACGGGCGGCTCGCCACGGTGCAGGACGGAGATGCGCGGCCGTGAGCGCCGAATCCGACGATCCGGCCTGGCGCCGCCGCTATCCCGTGCGCCCCTTCATCGCCGCGTCCGCGGCCGTGGTGCGCGACGGCCGGGTGCTGCTCGCATCCCGCGGCCAGGCGCCGATGCGCGGCATCTATACCCTGCCGGGTGGCCAGGTGGAGGCGGGGGAGACCCTGGCGGAAGCGGCTCTGCGCGAATTGCACGAGGAGGTCGGGGTGGCGGCCGAGGTGGTCGCCGGGCTGACACCCCTCGAGGTGATCGAGCGCGACGCGAACGGGGCGGTGCTGCACCATTTCGTGATCCATCCCCATGCCGTCCGCTGGCTGTCCGGCGAGCCGACCACCGGGCCGGAAGCCCTGGACCTGCGCTGGGTGACGCCTGCGGAGGCGCACGACCTGCCGACCACCCGGGGCCTGCACGACGTGATCGCCCAGGCCCTCGCGGCAATCGGGGACAAGGCATGAGACGCGCCGTCATCCTGGCCGCCTGCCTCGTCGCGGCTTTGCCGGCTCTCGCGCAGCAAGCCAAGCCGAAAGCGCCGACCAAGCCACCCGAGAAGGAAGCCCCCGCTCCGCCGCCGCCGGCCGACGCGCCGGCCCCCTACGACCGCGACCTCCTGCGCCTGTCGGAGATCATCGGCGCGCTGAGCTTCCTGCGCGAATTGTGCGGAAACCCCGACGCGCCGGAATGGCCCGCCCGGATGAAGGCCCTGCTCGATTCGGAAGGCACCAGCCCGGGCCGGCGCGACCGCCTCGCCGGGGCCTATAACCGGGGCTACGGCGGTTACGCCGTGACCTACCGGGTCTGCACGCCTTCCGCGGTCGAAGCCGCCACCCGCTACATCGCGGAGGGCGAACGCCTGTCGGTGGCGCTCGCAGGGCGGTTCGGCGGTTAACAAACTCCCTGTTGCTGGTCCGCCACGCTGTGGCGTCCGTGTCGAAGAGGGAGGCATTCTCGTGGCGCCGTTAACCTCTTCGCAATTCCTTGCTGGCCCGGCGCCGGCCGAGGGCCTATGAATCGGGACATCACACGAGGCCGCTGCGGATCCGAGACCGCCGTTCTCACCAGAGACCCGATCTCAAGGCTGTCGATGACCGAGTTCGAAACCCACCACGACCCCGCCCTCGATTCCGACCAGGAGGCGAAGCGCGCCGCCCTCAGCTACGTTTCGGAGGCCTTCGCCGAAGGTTGCCTCGACGGGCTCGACGGCGACTGCATGGCCCAGGCGGCCCTGTTCGCGGCGTTCCAGGAACTGGTCCAGACCTACGGCGAGGAGGCCACCGCCCGCTACGCCGAAGGTTTCCCGGAGCGGATTCGCGGCGGCACCTACACGGTGCGGCCTCAAGCCCGGCATTAACGCGTCCCGTCCCGATCGTTGAGGATCGGGACCCAACGCCCCGTCCCACGCGTTCGCGGGGCATGACCTTTCACGATCCCGCCCCCGCCCGCACGGCCCGCCTCTGGCGACCGCGCCGGGTCGTCGTTACTGCCGCGGCGCGGGAGTACGCCCACGGGCGTGCGATCATGGCGCGGGCGGAATCCCTTGGCCTTCCCGTCGAGGCCTTGCCCGGCAACCGCCTCACGGGCCTGCGCCACCCGGACCCGCGCCGGGCCTATATCGAGGCGAAGAACACCCTCGCGGTGGTCGTCGCGCCGCCGACCAAGCTGAAGCTGCAGCCGATCCCGCCGAGCGCCGACTGGCGCGTCGACCTCGCCGAGGGCTGCCCGGCCCATTGCCAGTACTGCTACCTCGCCGGCTCGCTCTCGGGGCCGCCCGTGACCCGGGTCTACGCCAACCTGCCCGAGATCCTGGACAATCTCGCAGGTTATCTCGGCCAGGGCGGCGTCACCTCGGTGAATGCCCAGCGCGCGCACGAGGGCACCTCCTTCGAGGCATCGTGCTACACCGATCCCCTCGGGATCGAGCACCTGACCGGCTCGCTCTCCGCGGCGATCCGGCATTTCGGCGCCTGGGACGCGCCGGTCAGCTTACGCACCACCACCAAGTTCGCCGCGGTCGCGCCGCTCCTCGGTCTGGAGCATCGCCGCCGCACGCGGCTGCGCTTCTCGGTCAACGCCGCGGCCGCCGTCCGCTACGAGGGCGGCACCGCCCCGTTGCGCGAACGCCTCGCCGCGATGGGGGCGGTCGCCCGTGCCGGCTACCCGGTCGGGCTCACGGTCGCGCCGATCCTACCCGTGCCGGACTGGCGCGAGGCCTATGCCGACCTGTTCGCGCAGGCGGCGGAAGCGCTCGACGGTGTCCAGGATCTCGATCTCACCGCGGAACTCATCACCCACCGCTTCACCCCCGGCTCGAAGGCGGTGCTGGAGGGCTGGTACCCGGGTTCCGACCTGCCGATGCGGGAGGACGAGCGCAGCCGCAAGCTCACCAAGTTCGGCTCGGTGAAATACGTGTTGCCGGCCGAGCTGATGCGGGAGATGCGGGCGCGGCTTACGCGGGACCTGGCGGAGCGGCTGCCGGCGGCCAAGCTGCTCTACTGGACCTGAATCGTCACTCCTCCGGCTCGAACACCATCGCCGCCCCGTTCATGCAGTAGCGCAGGCCCGTCGGGGCCGGGCCGTCGTCGAAGACGTGGCCGAGATGGCCCTGGCAGCGGGCGCAATGCACCTCGGTACGGGTCATGAAAAATGAGCGGTCGGTCTGCGTTTCCACCGCGCCGTCCAGTGGCGCATGGAAGCTCGGCCAGCCGGAGCCGGACTCGTACTTGGTGCTCGATTCGAAAAGCGGCTGGCCGCAGCCGGCGCAGGCGAAGGTGCCGGCGCGCTTTTCGTGGTTGAGCGGGCTGGTGCCAGGCCGTTCGGTGCCGTGCTCGCGCAGCACGCGGTATTGCTCGGGTGTCAGGGTCCGGCGCCACTCCGCTTCGGTGCGGGTCTCGGCGGTGCCGGTCTCGTTGGCGGCCATCGGGGCCTCTCCTCGTCACGTCCGTGATGGGCGAGGCCCCAAGATAATGGCGGACGCCGCATCCCGCGAGATGGTGCGGCGCACGGGCCCTTACGCCGGCGCACCGACGGTATCGGCCATCCGGGCGCGACGGGTGCCCATCGGCTCCTCCGGCCCGACGGTGGTGTCGCGGGCGGTCTGGTGCTCCAGCTCGGCATTGATCTCGCCGCCGAGCAGTACGATCGTGGACGAGATCCAGATCCAGGTCATGAAGCCGATCGCGGCGCCGAGCGAGCCGTAGGTCTCGTTGTAGCTGCCGAAATGCGCGACGTACCAGGAGAAGCCGATCGAGGCGATGAGCCAGACCACGCCGGCGGTGAGGCTGCCCGGCGTGACCCAGCGCCAGCGCGGCAGGTCGCGGCTCGGGCCGTAGCGGTAGAGCAGCGCCAGAGCGAAGAGCATGACGGCCAGCAGCGCCGGCCAGCGAAGGAGCGCGATGTACCAGGCCGTCGGGCTGATCCGGATCCCGAAATAGCCGATGAAATTCAGCGCCACCGGCAGCACCACGATGCAGCCGAGCGCCACGATGACGAAGACCAGGGCCCCGAAGGTGAAGGTGAGCGAGCGCAGGTTGAGCTGGATGAAGCTGCGCTTCTCCTGCTCCTCGTAGACGATGTTGAGCGCATCGAACATCGCCTTCATGCCGGCATTGGCGCTCCACAGCGAGATCGCGAGCGTGGTGAAGAAGGTGATGCCGAGGGTGGTGCCGCCCTTGGCGGTGATGCGCTTGACCTGGTCGGCGATGATTTCGAGCGCGCCGGAGGGCAGCACGCCCTGGAGCAGCGAGAGGTGATCGTTGATGGTGCTCGGATCGGTGAACAGACCGTAGAGCGACACGAGCGCCGCCACCGCCGGGAAGATCGCCAGCAGGGTGTAGAAGGTCACGCCGGCCGCCACCGACAGGACCCGGTCCTTCTGGAATTCGAGATAGACGCGATAGAGCACGTCCTTCCAGCCCTTGGCCGGGATCTCCGTCGGCGTCTCGGCCTTGCGGCCGCGATCGATTTCGGTGTCGGCGACCCACTGGGCCGGACGGCCGGAATACGACTTGGCGCCGCCGCCGAGATGCCGCGTCGGGTCCGGCGCCGCATCCTGCACGCCGTCCGGCCGCCGCGCCGTGACGAGGCGGACGAGCGCGAGGCCGAGGAAGACGGTCCACAGGGTCGAGGTCACGCCGGACGGGGCGGAACCGGAGCGGGGTTCGGGCGGCATCACGGCACCGGAAGCAGGAGGAACCTGTCGCCCACAAGCGTGGGCGCTCGGGATCACAACGTGGGTTCCCGAGGGTCGTTCCGTGTCAAGGAAAGCGCCGCAAGGTCAAGGGTTTGACCCAGGTCAGGATCACGCCGCCGCGCTGCCGCCCGGCAGGCTTCGGATCAGCTCGGCGAAGCGGTCGCCCTGCACCAGCACGTGGGCACGCAGCCGCTCGCCGGCGAGCGCCTCGTCCCCGGCCAGGATCGCCGCGACCGCGCCTTCATGTTCGGCGAGCGACTGCCGCAGGCGGTTGCGGGCGCGCAGCTGGATGCGCCGGAACGGTGCCAGGCGGCGGCTCAAGCCGACGGCCTGCTCGCACAGGAAGCCGTTGCGCGAGGCCCGGTAGATCACCGCGTGGAACACCGCGTTCTCGGCGTAATAGGCTGCCATCTCGCCCGCTTCCGCCGCGGCCCGGCAGGCATCGAGCGCGGCGGTGAGCTCGCGCTGGTGCTCGTCGGTGAGCCGTCGGGCGGCGAGGCGACCGCACGCCGCCTCCAGCTCCGCCATGGTCTCGAACATCTCGATCAGCCGCGCCGGCTCCGGGATGCTCACCACCGCACCGCGCCGCGGCTTGATCTCGATCAGGCCGGTGACGGCCAGTTGCAGCAGGGCCTCGCGGATCGGCGTGCGCGAGACCCCGAACCGGGCGGCGAGTTGGACCTCGTCGAGCCTGTCGCCGGGGCGCAGGACCCCGTCCACGATCTCGTCCTCGATCGTCTGCCGCAGCCGCTGGGCGTGACTCATCTGGGCGTGGCTCATGTGCGATCCCGCCTTCCACCTTCGGAGAGTATGCACTGCGGTTGACAAAATATACAAGATCGGCGTCTTCTGAGTGCAGAATTCGGCAGGGTTCAACCTGACCGCGCGTCACACCGAAACGCACCATCCGGAGCCGATGGGCTCCCCAGAGGAATCGCCATGGCCGTCACCCGCCGCTCCCTCGTCGTCGCAGGTCTCGCCGCCCCCGCCCTGATCGGCCTCGGGCGGGCTGCGCAGGCCGCCACGGTGCTGAAGCTGTCGCACCAGTTCCCGGGCGGGACGATCGACGAAGGCGATTTTCGCGACCGGATGTGCCGCAAGTTCGCCGCCGCCGTGAAGGAGCGCTCGAAGGGGGCGCTGGAGGTTCAGGTCTATCCCGGCTCGTCGCTGATGAAGACGAACGCCCAGTTCAGCGCCATGCGAAAAGGCGCGCTCGACATGAGCCTCTACCCGCTGCCTTACGCGGGCGGCGAGGTGCCGGAGACCAATATCGGGCTGATGCCGGCTTTGGTGACCTCCTATCCGCAGGCGATGGCGTGGAAGACGGCGCCGGTCGGCCGCAAGCTCACCGAGATCCTCCAGGCGAAGAACATCGTGCTGGTCTCCTGGGTCTGGCAGGCCGGCGGCGTGGCGAGCCGCGACCGCGCGCTGGTGCGGCCGGAGGATGCCAAGGGCCTGAAGGTCCGCGGCGGCTCGCGCGAGATGGATCTGATGATGAAGGCGGCGGGCGCCGCGACGCTGAGCCTGCCCTCGAACGAATCCTACGCGGCGATGCAGACCGGCGCCTGCGACGCGGTCATCACCTCGTCCACCAGCCTGATCTCGTTCCGGCTGGAGGAATTGTCGAAATCCCTCACCTCGGGCCGCGGCCGGTCCTACTGGTTCATGCTCGAGCCGATCATGATGTCGAAGGCGATCTTCGACGGCCTGCCCAAGGACCAGCGCGACCTGATCATGGCGGTCGGCGCCGAGCTCGAATCCTTCGGCCAGGAGGGTGCACAGGCCGACGACACCCGGGTCGAGCAGATCTTCGGGAAGGCCGGCGCCAAGGTCGAGAGCCTCGACGAGGCGACGCTGAACCGCTGGCGCGACATCGCTCGCGACTCGGCCTGGAAGGACTATGCCGCCAAGTCGTCCTCCTGCGCCGAGATGCTGAAGCTCGCGGAGGCGGTCGCGTGAGCCACGCCTTCGACGCGGCCTCCGCCGGGCCTGAGCCGGAGCGCGCGGCGGCGCGGCCCCGCCTGCCCGGACCGCTCGCGGCGATCGAGGCCGCGATGGGCGGCCTCAACCGGCTGATCCTGCTGATGGGCGGCGTCGCCCTCGTCGCCGCCTGCCTGGTGCTGAGCTACAGCGTCGTCATCCGCTACGTCCTCAAGGTCCCGACCGAGTGGCAGGACGAGACGGCGGTGTTCCTCATCGTCGGCGCCACCTTCCTGTCGGCGGCCGGCGTCCAGGCCCGGCGCGGCCACGTCGCCATCGAGGCGCTGACCGGCCTCCTGTCGCCGCGGGCGAACCGCCTGCGCCTGCTCTTTGCCGACATCGTCAGCCTCGGCTTCGTCGCCTTCTTCGCCTGGAAGAGCTGGACGCTGCTGCACGAGGCCTGGGTCGACGGCCAGATCTCGCAATCGACCTGGGGCCCACCGCTCTGGATTCCCTATTCGCTGATGGCGGTCGGCATGACGCTGCTCGCCCTGCAATTCCTGCTCCAGATTGCGGAAAGCCTCGCCCGCGGCCCGGAGGCCGCCGGCTTCGCCGACCCGAAGATCGGCCTCGGCGCCGACCTCAAGAGCCCGCCGAAAGGACCCGCCCGATGAGCACCGCGATCATCGGCACGCTCTATGCGGGCGCGACCCTCGGCGCCATGCTCGCCGGCATCCCGATCGCCTTCGCGCTCGGCGCCGTGGCGCTCGTCTTCATGTTGGCCTTCATGCCCGGCGCCTCCCTCGATACGGTGGCGCAGAACGTCTACGAGGAGATGGCCTCGATCACGCTGCTGTCGATCCCGCTCTTCATCCTGAAGGGCGCGGCGATCGGCCGGTCGAAGGCGGGCCAGGATCTCTACTCGGCGATGCATGCCTGGATGCACAAGATCCCGGGGGGCTTGGGCATCGCCAACGTCTTTGCCTGCGCGCTGTTTGCCGCCATGGCGGGATCGAGCCCGGCGACCTGCTCGGCGATCGGCTCGGCCGGCATCCCGGAGATGCGCCGGCGCGGCTATTCCGGGGGGTTCGCCGCCGGCATCATCGCGGCGGGCGGGACGCTGGGCATCCTCCTGCCGCCGTCCATCACCATGATCCTCTACGCGGTGGCGGCCGAGCAGTCGCTCGGGCGGCTCTTCCTCGCCGGCATCGGCCCGGGGCTTCTCCTGGTGCTGCTCTTTGCCGCCTACGCCGCCTGGCGCTTCCGGCGCGAATTCGCCATGGCGCGGGCGGCCTACGTCACCGGTGGCCCCGAGCACCCGATCCTGGCGGAAGACCGCTACTCGATGGCCGAGCGCTTCTCGACCCTGCCGCGGGTGCTGCCCTTCGTGGTTTTGCTCACCGGGGTGATGGTGGCGCTCTACGGCGGCTACGCCACGCCGTCCGAGACGGCGGGCTTAGGGGGCCTCCTGGCGCTGGCGCTCATCGCGGCGATCTACGGCGTCTGGCGGGCCCGGGACGTGAGCCCGATTCTGATCGCGACCTTGCGCGAATCGACCATGCTAATGCTGATCATCGGCATGTCGCTGCTCTACGCCTACGTGATGAGCTACCTCCACATCTCGCAGGCAGCCGCCGCCGCGATCGTGGCGATGCATCTCTCGCCCTGGCTCCTGCTGCTGACGATCCTGCTCCTGGTCGTGGGCCTCGGCTTCTTCCTGCCGCCGGTCTCGATCATCCTGATGACCGCGCCGATCATCCTGCCGCCCTTACGGGAAGCAGGGTTCGACCTGGTCTGGTTCGGCGTCGTCATGACGATCACCATGGAGATGGGGCTGATCCACCCGCCGGTCGGCCTCAACATCTTCGTCATCAAGAACATCGCCCCGGACATCCCGCTCTCCGACATCATCTGGGGCACCCTGCCCTTCGTGATCCTGATGGGGATCGCGATCCTTCTCCTCTGCCTCGCCCCCGGGATCGCCCTGTGGCTGCCGGATCTGCTCTTGCCCTCGACCAAGTAGAGGCATCACCATGGCCCGGACGGCCTCCGACCGCGACGCGCGACGGCGCCGCCCTTCCCTCTCCGCTGCCGCAGCGGAGCCCTATCTACCGAAGGCCGGCACCCTCCCCGATCCGCGGGGGCGGTCCGGTCATGAGCAGAGCGACAGTGAGCAAGGCCCCATGGCGGCGATCTCGTTCCTCGGCGACCTTCTCCAGAGCATCTCGGACCGGGGCCGCGGGCTGATCGCCTTCGGCCGCGACGACCCCGCCAAGGCGAGCGTCGCCGAGGTGGTCAAGCTCTGCGAGGACCTGATCTCGCGGCGCGGCGAGGCCTCGGGGGTCGCGCTCGCCCGCATCATCCTCGACCGCTACGAGAGCTTCGCCTGCTCCGACCGTCACGACTTCCTGCGCCGCGTCGCCCTCGAGTTCGGGGCCGACCACGCGGCGGTGGAGAGCGCCATCGCGGCCTACGGAAAGGCGCCGTCCCGCGCCGCCCTCGGCCGGCTGCACGAGGCCGCCGAGCCGCGCTCGCAGGAGCTGATCCGCCGCCTCAACCTCGCCCGCGACGGCACGATCGCCCTGGTGCGGATGCGCGAGGACCTGTTCGGCTTGCGCGACGCCGCACGGAAGGCCGACAAGCCGGACCCCGCGCTGGCGGAAGCGGTCGACAGCCTCGATTCCGATTTCGAGCATCTGTTCGCCTCGTGGTTCAACCGCGGCTTCCTGGTCCTGCGCCGGATCGACTGGACCACGCCGGCCCATATCCTGGAGAAGATCATCCGCTATGAGGCGGTGCACGCGATCTCGGGGTGGGACGACCTGCGCCGGCGGATCGAGCCGCCGGACCGGCGCTGCTTCGCCTTCTTCCACCCCGCGCTCCTCGACGAGCCGCTGATCTTCGTCGAGGTGGCGCTGACCACCGGCATCGCCGCGGCGATCGCCCCGATCCTCGCCCATGAGCGCCAGCACACCGCCACCCGCGAGGCGACGACCGCGATCTTCTACTCGATCTCGAACTGCCAGAAGGGCCTGGCCGGCATCACCTTCGGCAACTTCCTGATCAAACAGGTGGTGGAGGACCTGTGCCGCGAGATGCCGGCGCTGAAGACCTTCGTGACCCTGTCGCCGGTGCCGACCTTCCGCACCTGGCTCGACCGCGAGCGCCGCTCCGACGCGCCGCAGGGGCTGACCCGCGAGGATGTCGAGACCCTGCGCGCCCTCGACCAGCCCGACTGGCACGCCGACAAGGCCAAGGCCGACGCGGTGAAGAAGGCCCTGCTGCCGGCCGCCGCCTATTACTTCCTGCGCGCGAAGACCGCCCGCGGCAAGCCGATCGATCCGGTGGCCAGGTTCCATCTCGGCAACGGCGCGAGGCTGGAGCGGCTGAACTTCCTGGGCGACGTCTCGCCCAAGGGCCTGTCGCAGGGCTACGGCCTGATGGTGAACTACCTCTACGACCTCGCGGCGATCGAGAAGAACCACGAGACCTACGCCAATCTCGGCACCGTCTCGGCCTCGCTCACGGTCAACCGCGAATTGCGCCAGAACCTGCCACCGGCCCGCGCGGTGGCTTTGGCGGAGGCGTGAGCAGTTTTCTCCTCTCCCCGCGGGCGGGGAGAGGGCTGTGTCACCGTGCAGGTGACACAGCGAGGCGGCAGCCGAGGGTGAGGGGGAGGTACCGGATGTGGCTCCTCCGGAAACACCCCCTCACCCTCGCCCTTCGGGCTTGCTGCGCTTCCTGAACGGAAGCACAGCCCTCTCCCCGCCCGCGGGGAGAGGAGAGGCCCGCGTTCTTCGAGTAGACGGCATGGCCGCTCATCTCGCCGACGACTGAAGAGTCTCCCATGTCCAACCACTTCTTCGACATCGTCCGCTCCCGCCTCCCCGCCGATCCGGCGGGCAAGACCTTCCTCGAGACCCCCGAGGGCCTGCACTGGAGCTACGCGGATCTCGTCGCCGAATCCGGCCGCTACGCCGCGGCGCTCGTCGGCCTCGGCGTCGCGCCCGGCGACCGGGTGGCGGTGCAGGTCGAAAAGAGCCCGGCGGTGATCGCGCTCTATCTCGGCTGCGTGCGGGCGGGCGCGGTCTTCCTGCCGTTGAACACCGGCTACACGCCCTCCGAGATCGCCTATTTCCTCGGCGATGCCGAGCCCGCCCTGTTCGTCTGCGATCCGGGTAAGCGCGATGCCCTCAACGTCGTGGCGGAGCAGGCCGGCGTCGCCCAGGTCGGCACCCTCGACGCCAGGGGCGAAGGCACGATGGCGGCCGAGGCCGCAGGTCAGACCGGCGACTTCGCCGACGTACCCCGCGCCTCGGACGACTTAGCTGCGATCCTCTACACCTCGGGCACCACCGGGCGCTCGAAGGGCGCCATGCTGACCCACGACAACCTGTCGTCGAACGCGCTGACGCTCGTCGACTACTGGCGCTTCACGCCGGACGACGTGCTGATCCACGCGCTGCCGGTGTTCCACACCCACGGCCTGTTCGTCGCCACCAACACGGTGCTGATGTCGGGCGCCGCGATGGTCTTCCTGCCCAAGCTCGACCCGCCGCTGATCCTGTCGCTGATGGAGCGGGCGACGGCGCTGATGGGCGTGCCGACCTTCTACACCCGCCTCCTCAAGGAGCCGGGCCTGACCCGCGAGGCGGCGGCCCGCATGCGCCTGTTCGTGTCCGGCTCGGCGCCCTTGCTCGCCGAGACCCATCGGGAGTGGCAGGAGCGGACCGGCCACGCGATCCTTGAGCGCTACGGCATGACCGAGACCAACATGAGCACCTCGAACCCCTATGACGGCGACCGGGTCGCCGGCACGGTCGGGTTCCCGCTGCCGGGCGTGTCGCTGCGGGTGGTCGATCCGGAAACCGGCCGGGCGATGGAAGCGGACCAGGTCGGGATGATCGAGGTGCGCGGCCCCAACGTGTTCAAGGGCTACTGGCGCATGCCGGAGAAGACCGCCGCCGAGTTCAAGGCCGACGGCTTCTTCATCACCGGCGATCTCGGCAAGGTCGACGAGCGCGGCTACGTCCACATCGTCGGCCGCGGCAAGGACCTGATCATCACCGGCGGCTTCAACGTCTACCCGAAGGAGGTCGAGACCGAGATCGACGGGCTGCCCGGCGTGCTCGAATCGGCGGTGATCGGGGTGCCGCATCCGGATTTCGGCGAGGGCGTCACCGCCGTGGTGGTGCCGCGCGGCGCGGACGCGCCGAGCGAGGCGGCCATCCTCTCGGCCCTCGAAGGAAGGCTCGCCAAGTTCAAGCTGCCCAAGCGCGTGATCGTCGCCGACGAACTGCCCCGCAACACGATGGGCAAGGTTCAGAAGAACCTGCTGCGCGAGACGCACAAGGGGTTGTACGAGGGCTGAGACCAGCAAGCAAGATTCACTATTATTCCCCCGCTCGCGACCTCATCCTGAGGTGTTAGTCGATCTTCGATCGCTCGGCACCTCAGGATGAGGTTCAGGGTGGGAGGGGCAAGGGAATCAGGCAAACAAGCCTGTGACGGCAAGAGCCGACATCCGGAGATCCGCCATGACCGTCCGCTTCGCCCTGGTCGACGTGTTCCACGACGGCGCCTTCACCGGCAATCCGCTCGCGGTGGTGAGCGGCGGCGATCTCGACACCGCGACGATGCAGGCGATGACCCGCTGGTTCAACCTGTCGGAGACGGCGTTCCTGCTGCCGCCGACCGATCCGGGCGCCGATTACCAGGTCCGCATCTTCACCCTCGCGCACGAATTGCCCTTCGCCGGCCCGACGCTCGGCGCCTGCCATGCCTGGCTCGCCCTCGGCGGCCGGCCGCGCCAGGACGGGCGCATCGTCCAGCAATGCGGCGCCGGCCTGGTGCCGATCCGGCAGGACCGGGACCGTCTCGCCTTCGCGGCGCCGAGGCTGCTCCGCGAGGGGCCGGTGGACGAGGCGACGATGCGGGACATCCTGGCGGTGCTGCGCCTCGACCGTGAGCAGATCGTCGAGGCGCGCTGGGCCGATAACGGCCCGGGCTGGGTCGGGGTGATGCTCGCTTCCGCCGAGGAGGTCCTGGCGGTGGAACCGGTCCGCCATTACGAGGGCCGGATCGATATCGGCCTCGTCGGCGCCCATCCTCCCGGGGCGGAGGCCGCCTGGGAGATCCGCACCCTGTTCAGCGACGGCACCGGCGCGCTCGTCGAGGATCCGGTGACCGGCAGCTTCAACGCGGCGGTGGCAGGCTGGCTGCGCGAGACCGGCCGGGCCGCCGGTCCCTACATCGCCGCCCAAGGGACGAAGCTCGGTCGGCGCGGCCGGATCTTCGTCGATTACGACGGCGCCGACTGGATCGGCGGCCGCACCCTCACGGTGGCGGAGGGCACGCTCCCGGGCGCCGCCTGACCGAGCCTCCGGTCAAGCCGCCTTCACGCCGGACAGGAACTGTGCGATCGACTGGGTCAGGGCCGAGGTGTGGCGACCGAGGTCCTGGGCGATGTGCAGCATCGCAGTGGCGGCCTCGCCGGTCGCCCCCACGTCCTTGCGGACGTCGCTGATGTTCCCGGAGACCGACCGCGATCCGGTCGCCGCCTGCTGGACGCTCTGGGCGATCTCGCCGGTCGCCGCGCCCTGCTCGCGCATCGCCTCCATCATGCCGAGCGCGGTGTCGCGCAGCTGCGTGATCGTCGTGCCGATCTCGCCGATCGCCGAGACGGCACTGCCGGTGGCCTGGCGGATCTCCGCCACCTGTGCCCCGATCTCGTCCGTCGCCCGGCCCGTCTGGCCCGCGAGGGCCTTCACCTCCGCAGCGACCACCGCAAAGCCCCTGCCGGCTTCACCGGCACGGGCCGCCTCGATCGTCGCGTTGAGCGCCAGGAGGTTGGTCTGGCTGGCGAGCGAGTTGATCATGCCGACGACCGCGCCGATCTTGTCGGCCGCCTGCGACAAGGCGTGAACTAGGGTGTCGGTCTGGCTCGCCTTCTCGGCGGCGGTCGCCGCGAGGTGCGAGGTATGGGAGGCCTGCTGCGAGAGCTCGCGGATCGTCGCCGCCAGCTCCTCCGTCGCCGCCGCCACGGCGTCGACATGGGTCGAGGTCTCCTCGGCCGATCCCGCCACGTCGGCGGAGCGCCGGTTGTTCCGATCCGCCACCGACGCGACCTCCCCGGCGGAGGCCTGCAAGCGGGACGCGCTCGTCGAGAGGGTGTGGATCACCGTATCGGTGTTGTCGCCGAACGCCTTGATCAACCCGTCGATCAGGGCCGCGCGCCGCTTGCTCTGTTCCGCCGCCTCCACCGCCACATGGATGTCGACCAGGGAGCCGCAGGCACGCACCGGCTTGCCGGCCGGGTCGTGGACGACGCCTCCCGTCGCGCGGAACCAGCGATAGCCGCCGTCGCGGCATTTCAGGCGATAGGTGACGTCGTAGGCCCCCTTGTTGGCCACGTTGAGCAGGGCCGCCCCGAAAGCCGCGAAGGTCGGATCGACATCGTCCGGATGGAGCAGGTCGCTCCACGACTGCATCACGTCCGGGAAATCGTCCGTCGACGCATAGCCCAGCAGCCGGCGGAACTCCTGCGACCAGGTCCAGCGGCTCTTTTGATGCGCCGCGTCGCCCTGGTGCAGGATGGCATCCCAGAGACCGACCCCCGCATGGTGCCCGAGAACATGCATCAGTTCGTCGTTGCTGGACTGGCGCTTGAACATGTAATGTCTTTCTGGTTCTGAAATTTTTTTCCCATTGAAAGATAAATAAAAACTTAATTTATTGCTATTGTGCGATGCAACCGCGCGCTTTATTGGATCGTCCGGCCGCGTCGACCGGCGCATATCTGAAGTTGTCCAACGTCAAAAAGCTCTCTCTGCGTGCAGCAAGCGCCGCGACTGCCGGCCGGCGGTCAATTCGCATAGGTGAACACGCCGTCGCGCCAGACGTAGAGCACGTAGCCCGGCGCCGTGACGTCGCCCTTCTGGTCGAAGCCGACATTGCCGAGCACCAGGTTGAAGCGCTCGGAATGCAGCGTCTCGGCGATCGCCTTCGGGTCGGTGGACTTGGCGAAGTTGCCGGCTTCGACCAGGGCCTGGAGCGCGGCGTAGCCGTAGAGGGTGAAGCCGGCGGGATCGATCCCCTCGGCCTGAAGCGCCTTCACGGCGGCGGCGGCTTCGGGCTTGCGGCGCAGGTCGGGGTTGAAGGTCATCAGCACACCGTCGCTCGCCGCGCCGGCCAGCGCCCCGAATTCCTTGGTGGCGATGCCGGAGGTGCCGAACCATTGCGGGCGGTAGCCGGCTTCCGCCGCCTTGCGCACAAGCTTGCCCATCTCCTGGTAGTGGCCGCCGTAATAGACCACCTCGATCCCCGCACCCTGCAGGCGCTTGACGAGGCCTGCGTCGTCGGTCTGCCCGGGGACGATCGGCGCGAACAGGGTCTCGTTCTGGCCGATCTTGTTGAGATTGGCCTTGGTCGATTCTGCGAGGTTCCGCGACAGCGGCGTGTCGTCATAGAGGATCGCGATCTTCTTGTCGCGGAACCGCTCGGCCAGGATCGTCGCCGAGAGCCGGCCCTGGTCGTCCTCGCGGCCCGAGACCCGGAAGATGGTCGGCAAGCCGCGATCGGTCAGGCGCGCGGCGTTGGAGGCCGGACTGATCATCACGGCGCCGGCCGCCGCGTAGACGTCGGAGGCGGCGAGCGAGGCGCTGGAGCAGACATGGCCGATCACCAGCCGCACGCCGGCGCGCACGAAGCGCTCGGCCACCGCCATCGCCTGGCCGGGCTCGCAGGCATCGTCCTGCACGTCGAGCACGATCGGCTCGCCGGCGATGCCGCCGCGGGCATTGGCGTCCCGGATCGCGGCCTGCACGCCCTGGAGCACCTGCTCGCCGATGCCCGCCACCGCGCCGGTGCGCGGGACCGCGACCCCGATGGTCACGTCGGCGCGGGCGGAGGCCGCCCCGCACAGGAGCGCTCCGATCGCCAGCCACAGGGCGGCGAATGCCCTGGTGCGCGTCATCCCCGGCGCTCCCGCATGGTTCAGAACCACTCCGTCCTCCGGCCTCGATCCTTGCGGCCGCTTAGCACGGCCGTCACCCTTCTGTCCGTACGGACCCGCGAGGGCGCCCGCTCTATCGGGCGCGAGCCCGCAGGGGCGCAAGGGGGCCGCGGCGCGTCAGGATGCCCGGCTGAGCATAGCACGGACGCCCCGGCTGGAACGCCCATCCGACCCCGGATATTGACGGAATCATGACCGGCCAAGGTCTGACGGCCGCTTCGGCGTGGCCCAACGGGGGACGAGGACGATGATGCAAGGCGACGGGATCCGGGTCGCGGTGCTCGACGATTACCAGGGCGTGGCCGCGAGGCTCGCCGATTGGGGCAGCCTCGGCCCGGAGGTCGCGGTGGATTTCTTACCGGAGCCGGTGCCGCGAGCGGAGGCGGCGTCGCGTCTCGCGCCCTACGCCGTGCTGTGCCTGATGCGCGAGCGCATGCCCCTCGATGCCGAACTGATCGCGGCCCTGCCCGGCTTGCGGCTCGTCGTGTTCACCGGCGGGCGCAATCCCTCGGTCGACACCGCGGCCTTGCAGGCCCGCGGCATCACGGTGTGCAACACCCGCAACGGTGAGGGCGGCATCGCCACCGCCGAACTGGCTATCGCACTGATGCTGGCCTGCGTGCGCCACCTCCCGCGGGAATTTGCCAACATCGCGGGTGGGCGCTGGCAGGAGACCCTGGGCGAGGGGCTGGAGGGGCGCACTCTCGGGCTCGTCGGCCTCGGCCGCATCGGCGCCCGGGTGGCGGCGGTCGGCCGGGCGCTCGGCATGCGGGTGACGGCCTGGAGCCCGAATCTCACGCCGGAGCGGGCCGAGGCCGGCGGTGCGGCACTGGCGACCCGCGAGGAATTGTTCGCGGAGAGCGACGTCGTCAGCCTGCACATGGTGCTGGCGCCTTCGACCCGCGGCATCGTCGGGCAAGCCGAGATCGCCCGGATGCGCCAGGGCGCGATCCTGATCAACACCTCCCGCGGCCCGCTCGTCGACGAGGCGGCGCTGATCGCGGCCCTGGGCGAGGGCCGCATCCGGGCGGGACTCGACGTGTTCGACCGCGAACCCCTGCCCGTCGATCACCCCTTGCGCGGCGTGCCGAATGCGATTCTGACGCCGCATCTCGGCTACGTCACCGAGAGCACCTTCCGAATGTTCTACGAGGACACCGTCGAGGCCATTGCGGCCTGGCGCCGGGGCGCGCCGGTGCGGGTCGTGACGGTCTGATGCGAAGGGGCGGGCGCCTGACGCCCGCCCCTTCGCCCTTACCTCACGCCGGCATAGACCGAGGCGCCGGCCGAGACCGGGGCGGTGATGGTCGAGAACACGCTCAGCACCTTCTGCACCTCGGTGAAGGGGGCGTTCGAGACGTAGACGAGGTCGCGGTTGCGCATCCGGAAGGCCTGGGAGACGAACAGGCTGTTGGGATCGCGCATGTTGATCCGGTAGACCACCGGCACGAAGTTCGAGGACAGGAGCGGGCTGTTCGGCCGCAGGCGGCGCACCACCGAGGCCGGCTCGAACCGGAACAGGAACACGCCGGCCGGATCGGCCTGCACGTCCGAGAGGCCGCGCGCCTTGGCGAGCGCCTGGGCCAGCGTGATGCCTTCCGCCGCGAACGGGATCTCGGATTGCGTGCCGAGCGCCCCGACCGCCAGGAAGGTCTGGGGGTCGCGCACCAGGGTGAGGGTATCGCCCGGGCGCAAAAAGATGTTTTCGCGCGGGTTGGAGACGACCGCGGTGAGCGGCACCGTCGCGGTTGTCGAGCCGCGCGAGAGACGCACGAAGGTCTCGGAGACCGGGGCACGCACGCCGCCGGCTCCCGCCACCACGTCGAGCAGCCGGTCGCCCTTGGTCGAGAGCGGCACCCGGGCGCCCGCCGTCACCTCGCCGGTCACCGTGACGGCGGTGCTGGTCGGCTGCACCACGGTGACGATCACCTGCGGCTCGATCGCCTTGCCGGCGAGTTCCTGCTCGATCTGGGTCTGCACGTCCTGGACGCGCTTGCCCGCCACCTGGATGCGGCCCGCATACGGCACCGTGATGGCGCCGTCGCGGGTCACGACCTGGGGCGGGATGGTGGCCGATTTCGAGCCGGAGGAGAACCGGTCGACCGACAGGGAGCCGGAGAACAGGCCGCCGGTGCTGGCCTCGTAGATGGTGACCGCCACGGTGTCGCCGACGCCGATCACCGGCTCGACGGAGGGGCGGCGGTCGCCGAAGGAGGCGAGCAGGCTGTCGAGGGGGCGGCCGCGCAGGGCCTCGACCACCGCGGCGTTGACGTCGATGATCTCGTAGCGGGCGAGCAGGCCCTGGTCGGTCGCCACGTCGGCGCCCGACGCGACCGCGCTGGCCGTCGGGCCGGCCGCCGGCAGGAAGTTGGAGCAGCCCGAGACCGCGAGCGCGGTGCAGAGGGCGATCGGGAGTGCGCGCATCGGCGAGAGTGCTCGTCCTTACCTTGAGAGTGGTCCGTAGCCGAGTCGAGCGGCCCTGTCCGTGGCCCTCGTGTCACACTGCCCTCGGGAGCCCTCCCCCGGCGGCGCCTTCCCCGCTAGACACAGGGCCGGGAGACCGGCGCGGGGCCTTTCGTGGTGTGGAAGCACGACAAGGGTTACCAAATTGCGGCGGTCGGGACGGCGCGACACGGATGACAGGGCAGCGATGACCACACAGATCGGCTTCACGCCGCCGGAGGCGGCGCCACAGGGCAGCGAGCCCGTGCGGCGGCGCCACGTCGTCTACCTGCCGGGCTACGACCCTGATTCGACCAAGCGCTACCGGGCGCTGTTCGTCCGGGAGCTCTCCCGCTACGCCAAGCGCTTCGACCTCGGCTCGAAGGCGGTCACCCGGGCCGAGACCCGGCCCGACGGCCTGGTGCAGACCTGGACCGTCACGGCCGGCCAGCCCGGTGGCGAGACCCGCACCACCTACGACGTGCTGCTCTGGGACGACCTCGTGCGGGCGGATTTCCGCAGGCCCCTGCTCGTCTCGATGGCGCTCCTTACCGCCGGCATCCTGCACACCTTCGCGACCGGCAAGCTCGTCCGGCTCTACCGGCTGAACTGGAAATACGGCAACATCATCCTCTACCCGTTCGGCATGACGCTGATCCTGGCCGCCCTGGCGGGCCTGCTCGGCACCGGCGTCGCGCATCTCCTCGCCGGCTGGCTGCCGGGTCTCGCCGCAGGCGCCATCGGGCTGATCGCCGCCATCGGCCTCGTGCTCGCCGCCATCCCGCTCCTCGACCGCATCTTCCTGCGCCAGCTCATCAACGACTGGGTGTTCAACTGGCAGCACAGCATCGGCCGGCGCCGGGATTACGAGGCCCGCCTGGAGCTGTTCGCGGACCACGTCTCACGCGTCTACGAGGCGGGCGGGGTGGACGAGGTGCTGATCGTAGGCCATTCCTCCGGCGCGCTCACCGCCGTGGAGGTCGCCGCCCGGGTGCTGGAGCGCGGTGCCCCGGAGGGGCCGCGCCTCTCGCTCCTCACCCTCGGATCCGGGCTGCCCCTCGTGGCGGTCCATCGACGGGCGGAGCAGCCGCGGGCCGACGTGATGCGGCTCGTCGGCAGCGACCGGCTGGTCTGGGTCGATTACCAGGCGCCCCAGGACTGGATGAACTTTCCCGGCTTCAACCCCGCCCGCGACCTCGACGAGAGGCCTGAAGGCGCCGTGCGCAACCCGCTGATCCGCTCGACGAAGTTCCGCGAGATCATCGTGCCGGAAGTGTATCGGCGAATCTCGTTCCGGCCGTTCCGGATGCACTTCCAGTTCCTGATGGCCAACGACCTGCCCGGCGAATACGACTTCTTCGCCCTGACGCTGGGGCCGCAACCCTTACGCGACCGGGTGATGAACCCCCGGATCGTCCCCTTGCGGCCCGAGGCCGCCCCCGAGCCGGTGCCGGTGCACCGGGAGATCTGAGGAGGCCGGCTCCATGTCCATTTCCCTCGTGGTCACCGATGTCGACGGTACCCTCGTCACCGGCGACAAGCGGCTGACGGAGCGCACGATCCGCGCCGTCGAGGCCCTGCGCGCCCGCGGCATCGCCTTCACGGTGGCGTCGAGCCGCCCGCCGATCGGCCTGCGCCCGCTGGTCGATGCCCTCGCGCTCACCCTGCCGATGGGCGCCTTCAACGGCTCGACGGTGGTGCGGCCCGACCTCTCCCCCATCGACGAGACCCTGATCCCGGAGGCGGCGGCGCGAACGGCCGCCGCGCGCTTCGTCCAGGAAGGAATCGACCTCTGGGTCTTCGCGGAGGGGGCGTGGCTCGTGGCCGATCCGGACGGCCCCTACACGGATTTGGAGCGCCGCACCCTCCAGGCCGATCCCCGCGTCGTCGACGACCTCGCGCCGCATCTCGCCCGCGCGGCGAAGCTCGTCGGCGTCTCCCGCGACCACGCTCACCTCGCCGCCCTCGAACCGCGTCTGGCCGACGAGATCGGCGACGGCGCGGCGGTCCACCGCTCGCAGGCCTACTACCTCGACGTCACCCCGCCGCACGTCGACAAGGGCCACTTCGTGGCGCGCATCGCCGGGGAGCTGGGCATCCCGCTCGAGCGCGTGGCGGTGCTCGGCGACATGGCGAACGATACCGCGATGTTCGCCCGCGCCGGCCTGTCGATCGCGATGGGCAATGCCAGCGACGCGGTGAAGCGGGCGGCGACCCAGGTGACGGGGACGAACGAGGCGGAAGGGTTTGCGGAGGCGATCGAGCTTTACATCCTCAAGTAGTGTCGAACGCGTGATCGGCTCGAGGGTTCGAGGGCGTGGTTGCAACCTGGAGCTATCTCGGTGCGGCAACGCTCCTCGTGCACGTCTCCGTCATCGGCGACGGACCTCGAATTCCTCCGCATCATGCATGACCGAGCAACTGACGGCGAGCGCCTCGACCGTCGTCTCAACTCCCTCGAAGCCGTGTCCCCGTGCGAGGTGCGCGCATTGGTCCATGGCACTCACAACCGTGCTACCCGGAATGTCGAGCGCGAAGGTCGTTCCGCGCACGAACCATCGTCTGAATTCCGCCATCTTGGAACTGAAGCCGTAACCAGCGCTCCCAGAGACCACTAGAGGACGATCATCTACACACTCAATGGTATAGTGGAAAGATTGGCGACCACGCCTGACCGTGATGATGGGGCCGGTCCGAAGCGCATAGGCGTCACCGACCTCGTCTGCGAGGTGGCGGCCTGCCTCGTCGCATGCGTCGGCGAGGGCCGGTGTAGCTGCGAGGACGAGCAGGAGGCACAGGAATTTCATCGTCTGTCGCCTCTCAGCAGAAGGGAACCTGTTTCACTGATCGGACGATGACGCAGGGGAGCCCGCGGGCGACCGAAGCTGGCCGACAGGGCGAGTCCCGCTCCGATGACCAGCATGGTTCGCTTCGGCCGTATCGCCCCTGTCAGCGCAGCCCGACGTGATAGTGAACCTGTTTCGCATTCCCCAGGGGATCGACGATCTCGATGGTGAACTGGTCGTCATCGCCGGCGCCGGGCGGTGCGCTGTAGATGAGCCGCGTCGCCGGGACCTTGCGCTTGTTGCAGGTCGAACGCGGGTTCATCGGGGGAAATGCAGGATATTCGGCCCCCTGCTCGACCATGACACGGCCCTTGCCGGGCGGATCGATCAAATTGACGGTCCAAGGGCCGACCGAGCGGCAGGTCGGGTCGACGGACAGGAACCATCCGATCTTCTGGGTCTGACCCGGCCTGACAACCTTCTCGACGGTCGGCACGGGCTGCGGCCAAGCGAAGGAACGCGTCGGCAGCAAGCCGAGGAGAGCGGCGCCTAAGACGATCTTGAGATCGCGCATGGATCATATCTCGCGTGGGGATCGCGGCCGCAGTCGTTTACGGAACAGAAAAACCTGAAAGGCGTCGTTCGCCTGTCGATCTCCGGCTGCGCGAGACATTTGTAGCTCTCGCCCAAACGTGCCGCAACGATAATCCAAGATACGACAGTGGCCCTCGTGTGAAGCGAAGGCGCCCGGGACGCCTTCTGGGAGAACAGGATGCGATGTCTCAGGCCAGAGCCGCATCCACCTCCTGCCCCCGCCCCAAGCCCCGCATCAGCTCGACGAGGTGCGGCCGCACCCGCAGCTGCTCGGCGTGCAGGCGGCGCACGGCTTCCGTGAGGCTGCCGTCATAGCCCAGCGCCTCGTCCGCGAAGGCGATCATCCGGGCATTGGGCCAGGCCTTTTCGCGTAAGAAGTGGACCTTGGCGACGACCGCCTGCGCGTCGAGATCGGGATGGGCCTGGCCGAGGAGCATCGTCATCGCGGCGGTGGAGCGGGAGATACCGGCATGGCAGTGGATCAGGAGATGGGTCTTGCGCCGCGCCCGCTCGGCCGCCAGGTCCTCGCCGAAGCGCAGGATCGCCTCGACGTCGCGGCGCTCGGGCAGGATCTGGCCGTCGATCGGCTCGATGATGTCGTGGAAGCGCAACGTGGTGCGGTGATGCGCGTCGTAGGCGCCGAAGGCCTCGGGCTCGGGCCAGGCCGGATCGAGGATCGACAGCACGTGGGTGACGCCGCGGGTCGAGTGATGGCCCAGTTCCTCGAGGCCGCAGACCGTGTTCAGGGAGATCGGTTCGGGCTTCACGGCGGGTCGCGCTCCGGCGAGGGGCGGGGCGCCGGTGCGCCGCCGCGGGATCGGCCCGGAATTATCATAGGGTTGGGTCCCGCACGAGAGATTCGCGCAGCGGCATGGCGCGCGATCATGGCGCGCGAGCCCGGGTGCGCTTTCGCCGGAAGCGCGCTACCTGTGGCGCATCGAGGGCATTGGCGCCGATCGAGGAGAGGCATGAAGCGTCGCGACATCCTGACGGCCGGCATCGGCCTCGCCGGCAGCGCCGCCATCGCGGCCCCGGCCGTGGCGCAAAGCGCGCCCGAGCTGCGCTGGCGGCTGCAATCGGCGTTCCCGCGCAACCTCGACGCGCTCTACGGCGCCGCCGAGCTCTTCTCCCGCCTCGTCGCCGAGGCGACGGACAACCGCTTCCAGATCGAGGTCGCGGCCGCTCAAGCGGGCGACTCCGCCGCGCTCCTCGATTCGGTCGGGGGCGGAACCCTGGAGATGGCCTATTCGGCGGCCTATTACGAGGTCGGCCGCGACCCGACCTACGCGCTCGCCACCGCGATCCCCTTCGGCCTCAATGCCCGCCAGCAGAATGCCTGGATGTATCAGGGCGGGGCGCTCGACCTGTTCAACGAGATCTTCGCCAAGAACAAGCTCTACGCGCTCCCCGGCGGCAATACCGGCACGCAGATGGGCGGCTGGTTCCGGCGCGAGGTGAAGTCGGTCGCCGACCTTCAGGGCCTGCGCTTCCGCATCGCCGGCCTCGGCGCGAACGTGCTCGCCAAGCTCGGCGTCGCGACCCAGACGATGCCGGGTGCCGACCTCTACGCCGCGCTCGAAGGGAAGACCCTCGATGCCGCCGAGTGGATCGGCCCCTACGACGACGAGAAGCTCGGCCTCAACAAGGTGGCGCCGTTCTACTATTATCCGGGCTTCTGGGAGGGCGGCACGATGCTGCACTTCTGGTTCAACGCCCAGAAATGGGCCGAACTGCCCAAGGCCTATCGGGCGATCGTGCAGGCGGTGGCGGCGACCGTCAACGTCGACCTCCAGGCCAAGTACGACGCGCGCAACCCGGCCGCCCTGCGGCGCCTCGTCGGCGGCGGCGCGCAATTACGCCCGTTCCCCCAGGAGGTGATGGAGGCCGCCCTCAAGGCCGCGAACGAGATCTACGCCGATCTCGGCGCCAAGAACCCGGACTTCAAGCGCCTCTACGACGCGCTGAAGACCTTTCGCAATGAGGAATACCTCTGGTTCCAGGTCGCCGAGTATACCTACGACAACTTCATGATCCGGGCGCGGGCGCGGGGTTGATCGATACCGCGCCGAGGCCGGGAGGCGCCTATTCGGCGGCCTCCTCGCCCGGCAAGGTGCCGCGGCCCTCCTCGCGCATCAGCGCGCGCACCACGCTCGGCACCGCCTCCAGGGCACCGGCCAGGGTCTCGTCGGCCACGAACAGGCTCTTGATCTCCGGGCTGGTGATGCAGACGAGGCCTTCCCCGCTTTCCTCGACCCGCAAAGTGAATTGCCGCATCGCTCGACCGCTCCCTCACGCCCGGCTCCGATCGCCCCGCGATGCACGAGGCGGGCCAGCGTACAGGGGACAACGCGGAGCGCGGCCATAAGCTCCACCGGACGCAGGAGGAAGCTGGCAAAAATCCTTTGTTGAAAGAATAGGCAAAAAGAAAAAAGGCCACTCTTGCGAGCGGCCCGAAGTCTAGGGAGGAAACGCCCAAGGAGGGCAGCGGGATCGCGACGCCATCGCGTTCCCGCACTGCAATAACATAGGTGTGCGCTGCCGGATGGCAAGGCGCGATTATCGGCAGCGCTGCCGCTTTCGCAGGCAGCGACGGCGCGCCGCGCTGGATCGCGCCCTGCTACGGCCTAGTTCGGGCGCACTGGCGGGGGTGCGGAAATGGCGATTCAGGCGGGGCGGATCCGGGTTCTGAAGGATATGGAGCCGCGGGAGGGCGCCTACGTGCTCTACCTGATGCAGCAGGGCATGCGCAGCCGCGACAACCCGGCCCTCGAAGTCGCCGTCGAGGAGGCCAACCGCCTCGGGCTGCCGGTGGTGGCGGGGTTCGGCCTCCTCGACGGCGGCGCCCATTTCCCCGAGGCCAATGCCCGCCACTACGCCTTCCTGCTCCAGGGCCTCGCCGACGCCAAGGCCGGCCTCGAACGCCGCGGCATCGCCTTCGTGCTGCGTCGCGCGACGCCGGCGAAAGCTGCCCTCGATTTGGGCAAACGAGCCGCGGTGTTGGTGCTCGATCGCGGCTACCTGACGATCCAGAAGGGCTGGTACGCCGAGATCGAAAAGAAATTCGACGGCCGGCTGATCCAGGTCGAGGGCGACGTGGTCGTGCCGGTCGAGGTCGCTTCGACCAAGCACGAATTCGCCGCCCGGACGCTGCGGCCGAAGCTGCACAAGACCTGGGAACCCTATCTGGCGCCGTTGCGGGCGCGGAAGGTCAAGCATCCGGCCGACGACCTGGATTTGAAGAGCGACATCGACGTCTCGGATCCCGATGCGGCGCTCGCCGCGATGACCCTCGACCGCTCCGTGCCGCCGGTGCGCCGCTTCCGCGGCGGCGAGATCGAGGCGTATCGCCGGCTGGAGGCCTATCTCGCCGGGCCCTTCGCCGATTACGGCACCGTGCGCAACCGGCCCGAGGCGGGGGCGGCCTCGCACCTGAGCCCCTACCTGCATTTCGGCCAGATCTCGCCGGTGGCCGCGGCCCTCAAGGTGCAGGCGGCCAAGAAAGGCGGCCCGGAGGACCGGGCGGCGTTCCTGGAGGAGCTGATCGTCCGGCGCGAATTGGCGATGAACCACGTCCACACCAATCCGGGCTATGAGCGCTACGAGACGGCTTTGCCGGACTGGTCCCGCAAGGCTCTGGCGGAACACGCCGGCGATCCGCGCCCGCACCTCTACGACGAGGAGGCGCTGGCGCAAGGCCGCACCCACGACGAATACTGGAACGCCGCGATGCGCGAGATGCGCGAGACCGGCTACATGCACAACCACCTGCGTATGTACTGGGGCAAGAAGATCCTCGAATGGTCGCCCTCGCCCGAAGAGGCCTTCGCGGTAACGTTACGGCTCAACAACCGCTACTTCCTCGACGGGCGCGACGCGAACTCCTTCACCAATGTCGGCTGGCTGTTCGGCCTGCACGACCGGCCGTGGGGCCGGCGCAAGGTGTTCGGCACCGTGCGCTATCTCGGGCCGAACACGCTCAAGAAATTCGACGCCAAGGCCTACCTGAAGGCGGTCGACGCGTTGTGCGCGGCGGAGGCGTGAAGACAGCACGTGTTCGGGCAAGCCGAGAGGGATTTTCTCGATCCCACACGCGACCTCGGGATGAGGTTGCGAATGGGAGAGGAAGGATCACCCTCGAGCCAGCCCATGGTTGACCGCCCCATGCGCCGGCGCCATCAACCCGCATGACCTCCCCCACCTCCCTCGCGCCCTGGCGCGCCACGATCCTGACCCTGTACCCTGAGATGTTCCCCGGCCATCTCGGGCTGTCGCTCGCCGGCGATGCCCTGGCGCGAGGCGCCTGGAGCCTGGAGGCGCGCAACATCCGCGACCACGGCATCGGCCGGCACCGGGCGGTGGACGACACGCCGGCCGGTGGCGGGGCCGGGATGGTGCTGCGCTGCGACGTGCTCGCCGCCGCGATCGATGCCGCCTCCTCCGCCGACGATCCCCGCCCGCGCCTGCTGATGAGCCCGCGCGGCCGGCCGCTGACGCAAGGACGCGTCCGGGCGCTGAGCGAGGGGCCGGGCGTCATCGTGGTCTGCGGCCGGTTCGAGGGCGTCGACGAGCGGGTGATCGCGGGACGCGCCCTCGAGGAGGTCTCGATCGGCGATTACGTCCTGTCGGGGGGCGAGCCCGCAGCCCTGGTGCTGCTCGATGCCTGCGTGCGCCTCCTGCCCGGCACGATGGGCAAGCACGCCTCCGGCGTGGAGGAGAGCTTCGAGAGCGGCGGCCTCGAATACCCGCACTACACGAGGCCGCGGGACTGGGAGGGACGCGAGATCCCCGAGGTGCTGACCGGCGGCAACCATGCGGCGATCGCCCGCTGGCGGGCGGCGGAATCCGCCCGGCTCACCCGCGAGCGCCGCCCGGACCTCGTCCCGGACCTCCCGGCACCGGGCCGCATGCCCTGAGCGGCGGCGGATCGTCGACGCCTGGGGACACCCCGGCGCAGGATGCGGAAAAGACAACACAGGTAAATGTCCGCGGGGACGGTCCTTCCTAGAGGGTCACCATCGCCCGGCGCCGTCCCTTGCCGCTTTCTTCCGGCGACGCATTCCCGGACCGCCCTGCCCCGGACCTTCCGCGCCGCCATGCCCGATTCCGCCCGCTACCTGCTGCACCGGCCCGAGATCCTGGAGTCCCTGCGGCGGGGCGAGGCGGCTCTCGACCGGGTGATGGAAGGCACCGGTCGCCTCTACCCGGCCGGCCGGCTGCTGGTGGCGGCCGACAGCCCGAACACCACGATCTTCCGCCTGCGCAAGGGCTGGGTCGGCCGCCTGCGCACCCTGGAGGACGGGCGCAGCCAGTTCATCCTGATCTTCCTGCCCGGCGACCTGTTCGCGGTCAAAAGCCTGTTCGTCACCCACAGCCCGGACGCGGTCCAGGCCCTGTCCGAGATCCTGGTCGAGCAGGTCGACCACCGCACCCTGCGCGAAGCCTACGAGCGCGACACCGACCTCGCGACCCGCTGCCTGTGGCAGGTGATCGAGGAGGAGCGCCGGCTGCACAACTGGGTCGTCGGGCTCGGCCGCGGCAGTGCCGACGAGCGCCTGGCGATGCTGCTGGTCGATTTCCGCGGCCGCCTGATCCGCTCGGGCGTGCTGGCGCCGGGGGCGATGGCCTACGACCTGCCGATGACCCAGGAGCAGATCGGCGACCATCTCGGCATCTCGAACGTGCACGTCAACCGGGTGCTGCGGTCGTTCCGGGAGGACGGCGTCGTCACCATGCGGGGGCGCCGGGTGACGATCGGCGACCTCGATGCCCTGGTGCGGATCGCCGGGCCGCTCCTCGACATGTCGGAGCGCGACGCCCCGGAATTCGTCGGGCGGCGGGAGGCGGAAGCCGGACAGGGCGGCGACGATGCCGGTCCCTGAGGACGGGATGGACCGGTTCCATGCCGCCGCGGCCCAAGCCGCCCTGATGCTGGTCGAGAGCCTGATGCTCGTCCTCGTCGAGCGCGGCGTGATCCCGGCGGACGAGGTGATCGAGGCGGTGGAGACCGTGATCGAGACCAAGCGCCGCCTGGTCGAGGACGGGCACGAGCCGCAGACCGCGTCCTACGCCGCCGCCATGCTCGCCACCATCGCCAACAGCCTCGCGGCAGCGGGGCCGGCGACGAAGGGTTGATGCCGCGCCGGCCGATACACCCTGGCGTCGGACCGGGGCTACGGGGTATCGCTGGCCCGACACCCCACCGGAGCCCCGTCCGTGAGCCGCTCGATCCCGCGCCGCCTCGCCCTTCTCGCCCTGCTGGCCCTCGCGCCGGCCCTCGGCCGGCCCGCAGCCGCGCAGGATCGGGCGATCACGCTGGCCTCGACCACCTCCACCGAGCAATCGGGCCTGTTCGGCCACCTGCTGCCGATCTTCCAGCGGGAGACCGGCATCGCGGTGCGGGTCGTCGCCGTCGGCACCGGCCAGGCGCTCGCCATCGGCGCCAAGGGCGACGCCGACGCGCTCCTCGTCCACGACCGGCCCGGCGAGGACAAGTTCGTCACCGAGGGCCACGGCCTCGACCGCCGCGACGTGATGGCAAACGACTTCGTGATCGTCGGGCCGGCCGCCGACCCGGCCGGGATCAAGGGCGGGCGCGACGCGACGGACGCGCTCGCCCGCATCGCCAAGGCGAAGGCCCCCTTCGCCAGCCGCGGCGACGACAGCGGCACCAACCGTACCGAACTGCGCCTGTGGAAGAAGGCCGGCATCGACGCCCGCGGCCTGGGGAGCGGCTACCGAGAGCTCGGCCAGGGCATGGGCCCGACGCTCAACGCGGCGGCCGCGATGGACGCCTACACCCTCACCGACCGGGCGACCTGGGCGAGCTTCAAGAACCGCCAGAACCTGGTGATCCTGGTCCAGGGCGATCCCGCCCTGTTCAACCCCTACGGTTCGATCCTGGTGAACCCGTCGAAGAACCCGCAGATCCATGCGGCCGATGCCAGGATCTGGCACGAGTGGCTCACTTCCGAGCGCGGCCGGGCAGCCATCGCCTCGTTCAAGATCAACGGCGAGCAGCTGTTCTTCCCGACCGGCACGATGCCGAGCCAGTAATCAGGCCCGCGGCAGCGCCGCCACCCGGTTGATCCCGAAGGCGGCGGCGCTCACCACCAGCGTCAGGCTGACGAGGACGAGGCCTAAGCCCAAGGCCAGCGCCAGGTCGCCGCGGCTCGTCTCGAGCGCGATGCTGGTCGTCATGGTGCGGGTGTAGCCGCGGATGTTGCCTCCGACCATCAGAATGGCGCCGACCTCGGCGATCGCCCTTCCGAACGCCGCGAGGAACGCGGTGACGAGGGGAGCCGGCGCCATGGCGAGCAGGATCAGGGCCGCGTGGCCCGTGCCCACCCCGTCGACCCGCAAGGCATCGCCGTATTCGGCCCACAGGGCCTCGCAGGTGCGATGCGAGAGCGCCGCCACGATCGGCAGGGCGAGCGCCCCTTGCGCGATCACCATGGCGCCCGGCGTGAACAGCAGGCCGAGGCTCCCGAGCGGCCCCGAGCGCGAGACCAGCAGGTACAGCACGAGCCCGACCACCACCGGCGGCAGGCCGAGCAGCGCGTTGACGAGGACGAGGAACAGCCCGCGGCCGGGAAACCGGGTCGCGGCGAGCAGCGCCCCCAAAGGCGCGCCGAGGAGGAAGCCGAGGCCGGCCGCCGTGAGGCTGACCCGCAGCGACAGGCCGACGATGGCGACGAGATCGGGATCCGCCCGCAGAATCATCGCGACCGCCAGCCCCAGGGCGCGCGCGAACTCGTCCATGTCACCCCCGTCTTGCATGTCACCCCCGTCTTGCCGTTCCCGTCGTATCCGGCGGGACGGCGGCGGGCCAGGGCACAGCGAAGACGGGCTTGACGCAGCCGCCGGCGCGGCGCATCCCCGGCGGCGGGACACCTCCCCCCACCGGGAGGCGCCCATCTGGAAGGATGGACACCAGCATGACGACGACCCGCCTCCCCGAGGTGCGCCCGCGCGCGCCCTTCTTCTCCTCCGGCCCCTGCGCCAAGCGCCCCGGCTGGACCCCCGAGGCCCTCTCCGACGCGGCGCTCGGCCGCTCGCACCGGGCGAAGCTCGGCAAGGCCAAGCTCAAGCAAGCCATCGACCTCACCCGCACGGTCTTGCAGGTTCCGGCCGACTACCGCATCGGCATCGTGCCGGCCTCCGATACCGGCGCCGTCGAGATGGCGATGTGGTCGCTGCTCGGCGCCCGCCCGGTCGACATGCTGG
Source organism: Methylobacterium sp. SyP6R (assembly GCF_019216885.1). NCBI lineage: Bacteria > Pseudomonadati > Pseudomonadota > Alphaproteobacteria > Hyphomicrobiales > Methylobacteriaceae > Methylobacterium > Methylobacterium synurae. The sequence goes on from NZ_JAAQRC020000001.1 coordinate 3,589,730, forward strand.
CCTGGGAATCCTTCGGCGAGACCTGGGTCACCGACGCGATCAAGCAGCTCAAGCTCGACGCCCGGGTCGTCAAGGCGCCCTATGGCCGCCTGCCCGACCTCTCCACCGTCGACACCCGCACCCGCGACGTGGTGTTCACCTGGAACGGCACCACCTCGGGCGTGCGCGTGCCGAACGCCGACTGGATCGCCGCCGACCGCGAGGGCCTGACGATCTGCGACGCCACCTCGGCGGCCTTCGCGCAGGACCTCGACTGGCCAAAGCTCGATGTCGTCACCTTCTCCTGGCAGAAGGTGCTCGGCGGCGAGGCGGCGCACGGCATGCTGATCCTCTCGCCCCGCGCCGTCGCGCGGCTGGAGAGCCACGTCCCGGCCTGGCCGATGCCGAAGATCTTCCGCATGACCAAGGGCGGCAAGCTGATCGAGGGCATCTTCCAGGGCGAGACCATCAACACGCCCTCGATGCTGGCGGTCGAGGACTATATCGACGCGCTCCTGTGGGCGGACAAGCTCGGGGGGCTGCCGGCCCTGCGCGCCCGCGCCGACCGCAATGCCGGCGTCATCGCCGACTGGGTCGCCCGCACGCCCTGGATCGCCAATCTCGCCGAGGATCCGGCGACGGCGTCCAACACCAGCGTCTGCCTGGTGGTGAGCGATCCCGACGTGGTCGGGCGCGGCCCCGAGGCCGTGGCCTCCGTCGCCAAGGGCATCACGACGGCGCTCGAGCGCGAGGGCGTCGCCCTCGATATCGGCTCGTACCGCGACGCGCCTCCCGGCCTGCGGATCTGGTGCGGCGCCACGGTCGAGGCGTCCGACCTGGAGGCCCTGACGCCGTGGCTCGACTGGGCCTTCGCCCAGGAGAAGGCTCGCCTGACCCAGGCGGCCTGACGCCCACCATCGCCGTATCTTGGCGCCGGAACCCCGCATGAGCGGGAGCCGGCGTCGGCCGGGCGTGGCCCACGACGATCACACATTGCCGAATGAAGCGCGGGTTCTCTCCTCTCCCCGCGGGCGGGGAGAGGGTCGCTTGCACCTTGGTGTGCAAGCGACGAGCGCAGGGGCAGCCGGAGCGAGGGTGAGGGGGTGTCTCCGGATGAGACTCTTCCGGCACCACCCCCTCACCCTCGGCTGCCGCCTCGCTGTTGACCCGACAAGGGGTCAACAGCCCTCTCCCCGCCCGCGGGGAGAGGAGGATGCGCACAACCCGGTGTGACCGCGCGAGCCCCCGGCCGACCCGCTCCCTCAGCGGGGCGATGGCGCGACCCCGTTCGAGGCTCGCCATGCCCACCCCCATCAAAAAAGTCCTGATCTCCGACACCCTTTCCCCCGCGGCGATCGCGATCTTCCGCGAGCGCGGCATCCAGGCCGATCTCCGCCCCGAGCTCGGCAAGGACAAGGAAGCCCTCGCCGCGGCCATCGGCGAGTATGACGGCCTCGCCGTCCGCTCGACCACGAAGGTGTCCGCCGCGCTCCTGGAGCGCGCCGGCCGCCTCGCGGTGATCGGCCGGGCCGGCATCGGCGTCGACACGATCGACGTGCCCGCCGCGACCGCCCGCGGCGTGATCGTGATGAACACGCCGCACGGCAACGCCGTGACCACCGCCGAGCACGCCATCGCGCTGATGCTCTCGCTCGCCCGCCAGATCCCGCAGGCCGACGCCTCGACGCAAGCGGGTCGCTGGGAGAAGAACCGTTTCCTCGGCATCGAGCTGACGGCGAAGACCCTCGGGGTCATCGGCTGCGGCAATATCGGGGCGATCGTGGCCGACCGCGGCATCGGCCTCAGGATGCGGGTCATCGCCTACGACCCGTTCCTGACGCCCGAGCGCGCCGTGGCTTTGGGCGTCGAGAAGGTGGAGCTCGACGACCTCCTGCGCCGGGCCGACGTCATCACCCTGCACGTCCCGCTCACCGACAAGACCCGCAACATCCTCTCAGGTGAGGCGCTGGCGCGCACCAAGCCCGGCGTGCGGATCGTCAACTGCGCCCGCGGCGGCCTCGTCGACGAGGTGGCCTTGCGCGCCGCTCTCGAATCCGGCCACGTCGCGGGCGCGGCCTTCGACGTGTTCACCGAGGAGCCGGCCAAGGACAACGTGCTGTTCGGCCATCCGAACATGGTCTGCACGCCGCATCTCGGCGCCTCGACCACCGAGGCGCAGGAGAACGTGGCGCTCCAGGTCGCCGAGCAGATGAGCGACTACCTGCTCCACGGCGCGATCCGCAACGCGGTCAACTTCCCGTCGATCTCCGCCGAGGAGGCGCCGCGCCTGCGGCCCTACGTGACGCTCGCCGAGCAGCTGGGCTCGTTCCTCGGCCAGCTCACCGAGGCGCCGATCCGCGGCATCCGCCTCGTCTACGAGGGCGAGGCGGCGGAGCTGAACACCAAGGCGCTCACCGCGGCCGCGGTGACCGGCGCGCTGCGGCCGTTCCTGGAGGGCGTCAACATGGTCTCGGCGATCGAGGTGGCGCGGGCCCGCGGCATCCAGGTCGAGACCGCGACCCGCACCGCCGTCGAGGGCCCCTACGCGTCGCGCCTCCACCTGACGGTCGAGGCCGAGGACATGCCCCGCGACGCCGCCGGCACGGTGTTCGGCGACGGCCGCCCGCGCTTCGTCGAGATCCGCGGCATCGCGCTCGAGGCCGCGGTGGCGCCGCACATGCTCTACATCCGCAACGCCGACCAGCCCGGCTTCATCGGCCGGTTCGGCACGCTGATGGGCGAGGCCGGCGTCAACGTCGCCACCTTCCATCTCGGCCGCGACCGGCCGGGCGGCGACGCGATCTGCTTTGCCGCCATCGACGAGGCGGTCTCGCCCGACCTCCTGCAGGCGATCGAGGCGATTCCGCAGGTGAAGCGGGCGCGGGCGGTACGGTTCTGAAGGGGCGTGAGGCGGGATTGCCGGATGGCGTCCCGCCTCCTCAGCGGATGGTTTCGACCGCGACGGCCGCGGTGGCCGCGATGTCGCGCCAGCGCCGCTCCGCCGTCAGCGCCGTCGCAGCCTCCCGCCTGGCCAAGGCCAGGCAGTAGCGGTCGCCGAGCGACAGGCCGAGATGCAGCGTGATCGGCCTCAACATCCCGGCGGAGACGGACAGGTCCGCATCCGCCGGCACGACGCGAATCGGGAGCGGCCGCAGCATCGCCTCGATGTCGGAACGCGCCGCACCGAGCTTGGCGTAGTGGCTGACGACCTCCGCCCAGTTCACGCGCCCAGTTCACGGCCCCCATGGCGGCGCCATCGATGACGGCCTTGACGCGATCCGCGCCCGGCTCGTCGAGCAGGAGGGCGAGAAGGGCCGAGGCATCCAGAACGAAGACGCTCATTCGGCCCCTGTGTCGCCGGCACGCGCCGCGAGAAAGTCGTCGACCGACGCACCGGCCCGCCCCGCGACCAAGCGGCGGCTCAAGGCTTGGGCCCGAGCGACGGCCTGATCCAGCGTACGCAGCACGATCGCATCGCCGGTATCCTCGACCAAGACTTCCCCCCCTGCGCGAGGCCGTGCCTCTCGCGCAGGGCAGCGGGAAGGCTGAGGCTCCCATTGGGCAAAACCATCGCCTTCATGACGATCTCCCGATCTCGATCGACACCATAGCACGGATGGGCATGTGCCGGATCATCGTCCTCGGACGCCGGACCGATCCTCTCGCCGGGGTGGTCCGAAGGGCACGCCTTGTCGCGAAACGATGTCCCGCCGATGCCCGGGCGTGGCTGCGCGCCGACACGCTCTCAGGCGCGCCACCGTGCAGGCTCCCCCACCCCACCTTTCGTGCTAAACCCCGCCCCATGAAGATCGACGGCCGCCACTACCGCACCATCTTCCCCGCGCCCGACGGCGAGGGGATCTGCGTCATCGACCAGACCCGCCTGCCCTTCGCCTTCGAGACGAGGACGCTCACGACCGAGGCGGAGGCCGCCATCGCGATCCGCACCATGATCGTGCGCGGTGCGCCGCTGATCGGCGCCACCGCCGCCTACGGGCTGGCGCTGGCGATGCGGGAGGACCCGTCCGACCGCAACCTCGACGGGGCGCGGGCGCGGCTCGCCGCCACGCGGCCGACAGCGATCAACCTGGCCTGGGCCCTCGCCCGGGTCGCAGGCCTGCTGCACCCCCTCGCCCCGGCCGAGCGCGAGGCCGCCGCCTTCGCGGAGGCCGCCCGCATCGCCGACGAGGACGTGGCGAGCTGCCGGGCGATCGGCGAGCACGGGGCGGCCTTGATCGCCGACATCGCCCGCACGAAGAGCGGACCGGTCAACGTCCTGACCCACTGCAATGCGGGCTGGCTCGCGACTGTCGATTGGGGCACGGCGCTGGCGCCGATCTACGTCGCGCACGATGCCGGTCTGCCGATCCATGTCTGGGTCGACGAGACCCGCCCGCGCAACCAGGGCGCGGCGCTCACCGCCTACGAGCTCAAAGCCCACGGCGTCCCCCACACGGTGATCGCCGACAATGCCGGCGGGCATCTCATGCAGCATGGGCAGGTCGATCTCTGCATCGTCGGATCGGACCGCACCACCTCGACCGGCGACGTCTGCAACAAGATCGGCACCTACCTGAAGGCGCTCGCCGCCCGCGATTGCGGCGTGCCGTTCTACGCCGCGCTCCCGTTCTCGACGATCGACTGGACGCTCACCGACGGCGTCGCCGGCATCCCGATCGAGGAGCGCGACGCCCGCGAGGTGACCCACCTCACCGGCCGCACCGACGACGGCGCCTTCGCCACCGTGGCGGTGGTCTCGCCCGGCAGCCCCGTGGCGAACCCGGCCTTCGACGTGACCCCGGCTCGGCTCGTCACCGGCATCATCACCGAGCGCGGCGTGGCGGAGGCGACGCCGGAGGGGCTGCTCGGGCTGTATCCGGAGCGGAGGGCGGCGGCGTAGACTGCCTCGTTGCAGAACGAGAGACGACACGTCCACCTCACAGGGTCATCCCGGGGCCGCGTCGCGGAACCCGGGATGACGATGGAGGGTGGAACGACCCTGCGGGTCACGGGCCCCGAGCGGACCGCCGATCACGCCCCCCGGCTCGGCGCCAGCCACGCCCCCGAGAATCGGAACACCGGCTCCCCGCGCTGGTTGGTTCCCGTCGCCGTGTGGCTGACGACGCCCCAGCCCGGCCGGGTGCGCGAGGGCCGGGCCTCGGTCAGGGTCACGTCGTAGCGGATCGTGTCGCCGGCATAGACGGGCTTCAACCATTGCAGGTCGCGAAAGCCCGGCGAAGGCCCGCCTTCGACGATCGGCTCGCCGCGCTGCATCGCGAGCGCCCGGCCGCGGTCGCGGCCCGCCACCATCCGCTTCATCCACGCCGCCGCCGTGTGCCAGCCCGAGGCGCACAAGCCGCCGAAATGCGTCTGCGCGGCCGCCGCCTCGTCGACGTGGAACGGCTGCGGGTCGAAGGCGCGGGCGAAGCGCAGGATGTCGTCGCGGGTGAAGTGGTGCGCGCCGAGGTCGAAAGACCGGTTCAGCGGCATGTCCTCCAGGTAGGCGGAGGGCAGCGCCTCACCGTCGGGCAGAGCGGCCGGCGCCGGCTCCTCCGGCGGGCGCGGACGGGGCGGCAGCGGCGGCGTGCCGGCCTTGCCGAACATCGCCCAGAAATCCTGGGTCATCACCGGCTGTCCGGCGCCGTTGGTGATCGTGAGCAGGAAGCGCACGAAGCCGCGGTCGGGCTTGCTGCCGGAGGGCCGGCTCTCGGTCACGCTCATCCGCATCGACAGTTCATCACCCGGCCGCACCGGGCGCAGCCAGCGCACCTCCTCGATGCCGGGCGAGCCCATCGAGCTCGATTGCAGGATGAAGCCGTCGGCGACGAGCCGCATGCCGAGCGCGCAGGTATGCCAGCCCGAGGCGATCAGCCCGCCGACGAAGCTCTCTTTCGCCGCCGCCTCGTCGGTGTGGAAGCCCTGCGGATCGAATTCGCGGGCAAAGCCCACGATGTCGTCGCGGCTCACGACTAGCGGCCCGAAATCGAGCGTGACGCCGGGCGTGAGATCCTCGAAGCAATAACGGGGCATGGGGAGCGTCCGGCGGCGTTGCGGGCCGCCGGGCTAGCACGGCGAAGGTCTGACGCAAACGCCTTTAACCGAAGGCCCCCGCGGCCTTGTGGGCGAGGCGGATCGGCTCGGGCAGGCGGAATTTCGGCGCACAGGCCAGCACCAGGGCGACGCTCGACGGGATGTCGGCGAGGTGCCCCGGCGAGATGAAGAGCGGGTGCTTGCCCGTGCGGGTGCGGACCACCGCGCCGATCGTCTCACCCTTGTCGATCAAGGGCTGGTGGGCGCCCTTCTCCTCGGCGAGCGGGGCGTTGCGGCCGCAGAGCCGGGTCTTGCCGACCCCGATCGTCGGACGCTGGAGCCACAGGCCCAGATGGCTGGCGATGCCGATGCGGCGCGGATGCGCCGTTCCCATGCCGTCGAACAGGAACACGTCCGGCTCGGCCTTCAAGCGCCCGAACGCCTCTTCCAGCACCGGGCCCTCGCGAAAGCTCAGCAAGCCCGGCACGTAGGGGAACGGCGTCGGCATCAAGGCCGTCACGGTCTCGACCACCCGGAAATCCGGATAGGTCGCGACCACGATCGCCGCGTGCGACCGGTCGTTCTTCACGCTGACGTCGACGCCGGCGACGAGCCGCACGGCGTCGAGATCGAGGGCTTTGTCGGCCACGATCTCGTCGGCGAGCTCACGCTGGAGCGCCACCGCTCGCGTCGGCGTCAGGTTCCAGTCGTGGCGCCGGACGAGATCCATCGGCTCGTCAGTTGGCGAAGCGGAAATGCAGCACGTCGCCGTCCTGTACCAGGTACTCCTTGCCTTCGAGCCGGAGCTTGCCGGCCTCGCGGGCCCCGGCCTCGCCCTTCAGCGCCGTGTAATCGGCAAAGGCGATGGTCTCGGCGCGGATGAAGCCCTTCTCGAAGTCGGTGTGGATCACCCCGGCGGCGGCAGGCGCGCGGGTGCCCTTGGTGATGGTCCAGGCCCGCGCCTCCTTGGGGCCCACGGTGAAGTAGGTGATGAGGCCGAGCAACTCGTAGCCGGCGCGGATCACCCGGTTCAGGCCCGGCTCGGCGAGGCCGACCGCCTCCAGGTACTCGACCTGTTCGGCCGGCGGCAGCACCGCGATCTCGCTCTCGATCTTGGCCGAGACGACGACCGCCTTGGCGCCCTCCTCCTTCGCGCGGGCGAAGACGGCGGCCGAATGGGCGTTGCCCGAATCGGCCGCGCCTTCCTCGACGTTGCAGACGTAGAGCACGGGCTTGGCCGTCATCAGGCCGAGCTGCGAGAACAGGCGCTCCTCCTCGGCCTTGCGCTGGACGAGGCGGGCCGGCTTGCCGTCGCGCAGGAGCGGGAGGGCGCGCTGGACGAGGTCGAGGGTCTCCTTGGCTTCCTTGTCGGCGCCCTTGGCTTTCTTCTCGAGCGCGGTGAGGCGCTTCTCGAGGCTGTCGAGGTCGGCGAGCATCAGCTCGGTCTCGATCGTCTCGATGTCGGCGATCGGGTCGACCTTGCCCTCGACGTGGGTGACGTCGCCGTCCTCGAAGCAGCGCACGACATGCGCGATGGCGTCGACCTCGCGGATGTTGGCGAGGAACTGGTTGCCGAGGCCCTCCCCCTTCGAGGCGCCGCGGACCAGGCCGGCGATGTCGACGAAGGTCAGGCGGGTCGGGATGATCTCCTTCGAGGAGGCGATCCGGGCGAGGTCGTCGAGCCGGCTATCCGGCACCGCCACCTCGCCCACGTTGGGCTCGATGGTGCAGAACGGATAGTTCGCCGCCTGCGCCGCCGCGGTCTGCGTCAGCGCGTTGAAGAGCGTCGACTTGCCGACGTTCGGCAGGCCGACGATGCCGCATTTGAAGCCCATCAGATCGTTCCGTTCGAATTGCTTGGACCGCCGGCCCGCTTGTCTGGTGCGTCGCCATTGCGGTGTGGAGATGTCGGGGTCAAGCCGGCTTCTCGCCGACGCGCTTCACCTCGTCCCAGCCGCGCCCGGCCATGGCGACGTGGACCTTGTTCTGGAAGCGGGCATCCTCGCCCGCGGCCATGAGCTCGGCCGCGTCCGCCATCGCATCGCACAGGTCCTCGACCCACGGCATCTCGGCCTTGGCGAAGTCGTTGAGCACGTAGGCGTGGACCAGGGCCTTGTCGCCCGGGTGACCGATGCCGAGGCGGGCGCGCCAATACTCGTTGCCGCATTGCGCGGTGATCGAGCGCAGCCCGTTATGGCCGGCATTGCCGCCGCCCTTCTTCACTCGGAGCTTGGCGGGAGCCAGATCGAGCTCGTCGTGGAACACCACCACGCCCTCCAGCGGGATCTTGTAGAAGCGCTGCGCTTCCGCGACCGCCCGGCCGGATTCGTTCATGAAGGTCAGGGGCTTCAGGAGCAGCACGCGCTCACTGCCGATCACCGCCTCGGTGCAGTCGCCCTGGAACTTGCGGCGCCACGGCGCGGCGCGGTGCCGGCGCGCGATCGCGTCGAGCGCCATGAAGCCGATATTGTGCCGGTTGCCCGCGTAGCGGGTCCCGGGATTGCCGAGGCCGACGAACAGCCGCATGGCGACAGACAGCTCCCCGAGAAAGCGAAAAGACGCCCCGGGTCTCGCGACCGGGGCGTCCCATGACAGGATGAGGGCGAACCCGGAGGGCTCAGTCCTCCTTGGCGGCCTCGTCCTTGGCGGCCTCTTCGGCAGCCTCGGCCTCGGCCTCGGCGGCCGACTCGGCGCGGGCGGCCTCGGCCACAGCGGCCTCCTCGGCCTCGACCTCGGCGCCGAGCACCGTCGGCGGCACGACCGTGGCGACGACCTCGTCACCGCCGAGCACGAAGGAGACGCCGGCCGGGGCCGGCAGGTCGGAGACGTGGACGGTGTCGCCGATCGCCTTGCCGGTCAGGTCGACCGTGATGGCATCCGGGATCGACTCGGGGGCGACCTCGACCGTGACGGTGTGGTGGACCACGTTGAGCGTGCCGCCCTCCTGCTTGATGCCGGGGGCCGCGTCCTCGTTGGTGAAGTGCACCGGCACCTCGACCTCGATCGACTGGCCGGCGACGACGCGCAGGAAGTCGACGTGCAGCGGCACGCCGGTGACCGGGTCGAGCTGGAAGTCGCGCGGGATCGCCCGGACCTTGCGGCCGCCGGCGCTGATCTCGAACACGGTGGTCCGGAAACCGCCGGCGTAGATCAGGGTGCGGGTGCGGATGAGGTCGATGGCGATGGCCTGCGGCGGCTGGTTGCCCCCGTAGATGACGGCCGGCACCTGGCCCTGGCGACGAACGGCCCGGGCGGCCCCCTTGCCGACCCGGTCGCGTGCCACGGCCTCAAGCGGCTTCACGGCGCTCATGGCGTGATCCTTAAAACTGGTGTTTGCGGATGGCTCAAACGCCGAAGGCCGCCCCCTCGAGGACGGCCCTGTGAACCGACGTCGCCACGCCCGTTCCCAAGACGGGAATCCGGCCTCCAAGGGTGTCCGGCGGGCGGGGTGCTGCTAGCAGACGCGGGCCCCGATGGCAAGAACTGGCGAGAAGCGGGGATCGACCGGGAGTCGACGCGACCGCCGGACGGATCCTTAACCGGTCCGGCGCGAGCCTGCCCGCCATCCCTCCTCCCACCCGGAGATTGTCCGTGACGCGCCCGATCCTCTGGGCCCTCGGCGTGCTCGCCGGCGCCGTGCTGACCGGCGGACCCGTGATCGAGCGGGTCGCCCGGATCGGACGCGCCCCGGCCGCCGCGTCCTCCCCGGCGGCGCCGGGCATCCCGCCCGGATCCGACGGCAGCGTGACCCTCGCCCAGGACCTGTCCGGTCATTTCCGGGTCCACCCGGAGGTCGAAGGGCAGGTGCTGCGCATGCTGGTCGATACCGGCGCCACGCTCTGCGTTTTCACCCGCGAGGATGCGGGCCGGATCGGGCTCAACGTCACCGAGCGCGACTTCACCGCGCAGGTCGCCACGGCCAACGGGCCGGTGCCGGCCGCCCGCGTGCGGGTGCGGGAGATGCGGATCGGCGAAATCAGGTTGCGCGACGTCGACGCCCTGGTGCTGCCGAGCGGACGCCTCGACACGAGCCTGCTCGGCATGTCGTTCCTGCGCCGCCTGCGCGGGTTCGAGGTCGCGGGAGGCAAGATGATCCTGCGAGGATGACTGATCCTGCGGGGCTGAGCGTGGGACCGGCCGGCCGGGCCCGGCCGGGCGTCATGGGACCGGGCAGGCCCCGCCGTTGCTGTTGCTCACGACGGTCGGCAGCACGACTTCCGGGTTCGAGGTGACCGCGACGTTGTAGACCTTGCCGTTGCGTACCGGCCAGATCACGGTTTCGGTCTGGGTGCCGAGGTTGAACCGCTTGGCCAGGCCGGCGGCGAAGATCGGCTTGTAGGCCATGGTCAGCTCGACGACGAGGTAGCGGGCGCCGGCCTTCTTGTAGGCGTCGGGCACCGTCGGCACGTCGGTCGGTCCGCTCGGCGCCGGCGCGGCGGCGTTGCCGGCCTCCACCTGGTAGGAGCAGACCCTGGCCCTGCCATTGGCGTCGTAGACGCCGATCGCCTTGGCGGCGATTCGCGCCGAGGCGCCGTCATAGGGGGCCAGCACCGCCCGTCCCGCCCTCACGATGGCGGCGAACTGCCCCGGCGAGACGTCCCCCCCCTCCCGCGCCAGCAGATCGGCCACGGCGCGGGCCGACAGGGTCACCTTGCGGAAGTTGCTGACGTAGCCGGCGAGATCCGTGGCGCCGAAGTAGAGCAGCACGAGGAGCGGCAGCACCATCGCGAACTCGACCGCGGCGACGCCGTCCTGTGCGCGCGAGTAGCGCGCAAAGCCGCGCCCGAAGCGCGCGGCATCGCGCCGGAGGCGCAACCCTGCGCCCGGGCGGCCCGGCTTCCCTCGCGCGATCATTGGAACGGCTCCGTGCGGAAGACCACGGTGCTCTGCAGCACCCGCCTGCCATTCGCCAGGGTGTCGGGGTTGAGGAAGCCGAAGAAGACCGGGAACTCCACCGCCGCCTGCACGATCACGATCTGGTTCGAACCCGGGTTCTGGTAATGCGTGCCGAAATCGGTCCGCCAGTCGCGCCTGGCGCCGTCGACCGGGCTCTGCGGCGTGAGGTCGGAGCCGTCGGCCATCGCCAGCACGTCGACCTTGACGCTGCTGCACGAGAAGATCGTCACCCGGCCGTGGCAGATCGCGTCCTTGAACTTCTGCAAGGCGACCGCCTGCGCGGTGGTGTCGGGCGGCGGGGCCGGATCGCCGGACCGGGCCGCCTGGAACTGCCCGGTATAGAGCTGGCGCGACGCGCTCGAGACCGCATTGTCGAGGACCTGGCCGGCGAAGAAGGCGAGCGCGGTCTCGACGATCGCCGCGACGAGACAGAGGAACGGCATCGCGATCAGCGCGAATTCCACCGCTGTCGCCCCCTCGCGGTCGGACGGGAACCGGGCGACCCGCGCGCCGATCCGGCCGCAGAGCGCGGGGACCCGTCCGGCCGGCTTTCCGACGGCATCGAGCGGGCGGTGACGGGGCATGGCGCGGTTCAGGTCCGGAGGGAGGGGCGGCGACTGGACCGAGGCGAACCGGCGGAATGGCGCCTCGCGGGCAGGATCGATCGCTGACGGTCGCTTGCGGCGGCGGCGCGACGGGAGTGCCGTGAGAGACTTCTATGGGTCGAAGCGTTGCGGATCGGTTGCGCCGATCGTCGAGACTTCAGCGCCCCGCCGCAGCCGCGGCCCCGGCGCCCGCGATCGCCAGCGAGTTGCGCTGGCCGGTCTGGGCGCTCACCTCGGAGAAGTAGCGCTGCGCGTCGCCGAGCTGCACCGCCGGCTGGCAGGCCGGCGTGCAGGAATAGGATTCGCGCTCGAGCCCGCGCTGCACCGTCACCACCGACGGGCTGCCCGCCCGCACGCTGATCGCGGTTTCCGCCAGCATGGTGCCGGCTCCGTCCAGGGCGATGAGGTTGGTGCTGCCGAAGCTCTTGCCGGTCAGGACCACGATTCCGTTCCGCTGCAGCGACACGTCGGCGATGATCGGGTTGCCGACGATCACCGTGGCGGTGCGTTCCGGAAGGCGGATCACCTTGGCGTTGTCGACCGAGACCGTCACCGTCGATCCGTCGTTCGCCCGCGCGGCGGCGGGGGCCAGGAGCACGGCGGCAGAGAGTACGGCGGCGGAGAGCGCGGCGGACACGACGAGCGCGGACGCCAGGACGCTGGCGGCGGAGGGCAGGCCCGCTGCGCGCGGAAGGCTCGGATCGCGGTGCGGGCTCATCGGCGGATGGTCTTTCGGACGCGTCTCATGACATCCGACAGTCAAGCGCCGGACGGTTGACAAACCGCTAAGCCCGGTGCGGCGACCCGGCGTCATAGCGCCCGAAAAGCCGATGGACCGATCGTTAACCAAGGCGGCGATTTCGGTTCAGCGACACGGGAGCGACGATCGTTTTAACCCAACCTCAACGTGGCCCGCATAGCTTGTCGTCAGTCCCGATCGGCGCCAGTCGATTGTCGACGGACTAACCGAGACCACTGAGGCGGGAACCGAGTTATGATCACCAAGCTGAAGCGTTTCGTCAGCGACGAGTCCGGCGCCACCGCGATCGAGTACGGCCTGATCGCGACCCTGATCGCCCTCGCGGTGATCGTCGCCGCCGGCACGGTCGGCAACAACCTGGGCAACCAGTTCAACAAGATCGCCAACAGCCTCAAGTAAGACAGGCGCTCGATCGCGCGGCGATCGGGCCTTGCTCCGCGCATTGGATTTGACGGCATCTCGTTCGACGGGAGGACCTCCTCCGCATCGGGCGATGCATTTTCGACGGTGTTGTCTGGACGTCATGGGCCGACCCGCATCCGGCGGGTCGGCGCGTCCCAGGAGATGCGAGACGCCGAGACCGCCCCTCCACCGGCGGCCCGGCCCCGCATACCCGCTTTCCTGCCGCGAGCCCGCATGGCCAGCCTCTGCCTCCTCGTCGTGTTCCCGTTCCTGATGGCCTACGCGGCCATGAGCGACATCCTCACGATGACGATCCCCAACCGGGTGAGCGCGGCGCTCGTCGGAGCCTTCACGCTGCTCGCCGTCGCGACCGGGCTCGACTGGGCGCTTATCGCCGCGCATGCCGGGGCCGGCCTCCTGGTTCTGGCGATCGGGTTCGGGCTGTTCTCGGCCGGCGTGATCGGCGGCGGCGATGCCAAGCTGGCGGCGGCGACCGCCCTGTGGCTCGGCTCCGGCCCCCTGCTCGACTACGTGGTGAACGCCTCGATGCTCGGCGGCGTCCTGGCGCTGGCCATCCTGGCGATGCGCCGCCATCCCCTGCCCGGCTTCGCGGCGGCGTGGCCCTTCGCCGTGCACCTGCACGACCGATCGGTCGGCATGCCCTACGGCGTGGCGCTCGCGGCCTCGGCCCTCGTCACCTGCCCCTCGGCCACGCTCTGGCGCCTTGCCCTGCCGGGCTGAACCCCCGGCCCCCCGGGCGTACGGTCTTCATGCATCCGATCCGGGACAGGAGCGACGGTGCCCCAGGGGGCGGCCGTCGCTCAGCCCTGTCCGGCGACCGGGACGGTCCGCCTGGACCGATCGCGACGAAGCGTTAACCCTAAGCGCGATTAACCTTAATTTGAGGAATGCCTGATGAAGTGCGGACAAGGGACGGCGCCGCGCCGCCCCTTGTCCGTTCACTCGTTGGCGCCTCATGAAGTCATCGCGCTTGCTTCTCATCAGCGTCGCCGTCGTGACCGGCTTCGGTGCCTTCGTCATGATGAGCGGCCGCGAGCCCCCGCCGCCGCCGCCGGCCGTGACCGTCGCCGCGCCGCCCCCGGCGATGGAGATGGCGGAGGTGCTGGTCGCCGCCGCCGAGCTGCCGATGGGGCAGACCATCAAGCCCGCGGACCTGCGCTGGCAATCCTGGCCGAAATCCGCGGCAAGCGACGGCTCCCTCCAGCGCGGTGCGGCACCGACGGCGCTCGAGGACACGGTGGGGTCGATCGTGCGCAGCCCGTTCCTCTCCGGTGAGCCGATCCGGCGCGAGAAGCTGATCAAGGCCAACGGCAGCGGCTTCCTGTCGGCGATCCTGCCCTCCGGCAAGCGCGCCGTCGCGATCTCGATCGATGCCCGCGGCTCGAACACCGCCGGCGGCTTCATCCTGCCGAACGACCGGGTCGACGTGCTGCGCACCGCCCGCGACGAGGATGCCTCCCGCTCCGGCACCGGCGACGTCCAGACCGCCGCGACCATCCTGACCAACATCCGGGTCCTGGCGGTCGGCCAGACCGTGCAGGAGCGCAACGGCGAGCGGGTGGTCACCGGCGATACCGCGACGCTCGAACTCACCCCGGCCCAGGCCGAGGCGGTCACCCTGGCCCAGAAGGTCGGCCAGCTCTCCCTCACCCTGCGCAGCCTCGCCGATGCCGGGCAGGCCGCCCCGGACGCGCCGGAGCCGCAGGCGGCGGAGAGTGGCGGCCTCACCGTCGTGCGCTACGGCGTCAGCAAGCAGATGCCCCGCCGATGAGCGGATCCCCCTTCGACCGCCGCGCCTCTTCCCGCCCCGCGAGTCCCCGTTCCATGACGAAGCCCGAGCCTCCCGCGGCAGCCCATCGCCCCGCCTTCCGCAGCCTCGTCGCGCGTGCCGCCTGCGCGGGCGCCCTGGCCGTCCTCGCGGCCGGTCCCGCCGCGGCGCTCGACGGCATCGGCCTGCGCGGGACGGGCCAGCGCGGCGGCCTCGCGCCGGCGCCGGTGGTGAATGTCGGCCCCAACGAGGCCGACGTGTCGCGCCGCGTCGACCTCACCATGGGCCGGTCGCTGGTGATCGACCTGCCGCGGGACGCCAAGGAGGTGTTCGTGGCGAACCCCAAGGTGGCGAACGCCGTCGTGCGCTCGACCCGCAAGGTGTTCATCATCGGCATCGAGAACGGCGCCACCTCGATCTTCGTGATGGACGGCGAAGGCCGTCAGATCGCCGCCCTCGACGTCACGGTCGGGCGCGACCTCAACGTGCTGCGCCAGACGCTGGCCGGCAGCATCCCCGGCGCCCGGTTCGACGTGCGTCCGGCGGGCGATTCGGTGCTGCTCACCGGCTCGGTCGGCTCCGCCCAGGAAGCCCAGCAGGCCATCGACATCGCCAACGCCTTCGTCGGCACCGGCGCGGCCGGGGGAGGCGCCCGCGGCGCGGTGATCAACAACCTGACGATCCGCGGCAAGGACCAGGTGATGCTGCGCGTCACCGTGGTCGAGGTCTCGCGCCAGGTGCTCAAGCAGTTCGGCATCAACCTGAATGCCAACTGGAGCAACATGAACTTCGTCAACACGCTGCCGTTCCCGCTCACCGGCGGCGCGTTCCCGCCCAACAACGTCCTGCAGGGCACGGTGAATTCGGGCGGGTTCTCGCTGCAGGCGACCCTGAAGGCCTTCGAGCAGGCCGGGGTGTCGCGGGTGCTGGCCGAGCCGACCCTGACGGCGATCTCCGGCGAGGCCGCGAACTTCACCGCCGGCGGCGAGATCCCGGTCCCGACCAGCCAGAGCTGCACCGCGGCCGTGGCCTCGACCGCCGCGAACTGCTCGGTCGGCATCGACTACAAGCCCTACGGCGTCGCCCTCAACTTCACGCCGGTGGTCCAGTCGGAGAACCGGATCTCGATCCGGGTCGGCACCAACGTCACCGAGCTCGATCCCCAGAACGCGATCCCCGTCTCGAACGGCAACAACACCATCTCGGTGCCGGGCCTGACGGTCCGCAAGTCCGAGACCACCGTCGAGCTGGCCTCCGGCGGCACGATGATGATCGCGGGCCTGATCCAGCAGCGCAACCGCCAGGCGATCAGCGGCCTGCCCGGCATGCTCAACCTGCCGATCCTCGGCGCCCTGTTCCGCTCCCGGGACTACCAGCGCCAGGAGACGGAGCTGATGATCATGGTCACGCCCTACATCGCCAAGCCGATGGACCCGGGCCAGGTGCGCAAGCCCGACGACGGCTTCACCGAGGCGAGCGACGGCCAGGCGGTCCTGCTCGGCCGCTTCAACCGCCTCTACGGCGTGGTCGGCGCCGCCCCCCTCGGGTCGAGCTATCGCGGCCGCGTCGGCTTCATCACCGACTGACGTCAGCCCAGACATCCTCGCCCCGAAATCCGTGCCCGGGACCCCGGCCCTCCGAGGCAGATCACCGCCATGACCCGCATCGCCCTCCGCCTGATCCTGCTGGCCGCCTCGGCCAGCCTCGCCGCCTGCGCCTCCAGAGGCGGGCTGACTACGGGCTCGACCGGCCCGTCGACCGCCGCCGAGCGGCACCCGTTCGTCCTGTCGGACTCGCCCCGCAGCCTCGACGTGTTCGTCACCGGGACCGGACACGTCGACCCGCGCCAGGCCGACGACGTCGACGCCTTCCTCACCGAGTACCGCCGCTACGGCCGCGGCGTCCTGGTCCTGGAGGTGCCGCGGGGCTCGCAGGTGCCCGGTCCGGCGGTCGAGCGCACCCTGGAGAGCGTGCGCGGCCGGGCGCTCGCCCGGGGGGTGGGCGCGCGGGAGATCGTCGTCGCGCCCTATCCGGTCGCCAACGTCGCGGTGAGCGCGCCGTTGCGGCTGAGCTTCCAGCGCATGCAGGCCAAGGTAGCGGGAGCCTGCGGGCTCTGGCCGCAGGATCTCGGCTTCAGCGATCCGGGCTTCAACGCCCGCAACGAGAATTACTGGAATTTCGGCTGCGCCACCCGGTCGAACGTCGCGAGCCAGATCGCCGATCCGATCGACCTCGTGCGCGGCCGCCAGGAGGGCCGGATCGACACGGTGAGCCGGACCCAGAACCTGACCGACCTGCGCACCGGAAAGGATCCGTCAACCACTTGGAAGCAGGATGGTCGCGCGAGCGTGAAGAGCCAGGTGGGACAGTGAGATGACGACGCGCCGGACCAGGGCCGCTCCTGCGACGAGGCGTAACCGCGCCGGGGGATCGTCGTCCTGCGGGCGGAGAGCGTACCATGTCTGAGCCCGGCGATCCCACCGCCAGGGTCATCCCCCCGGTCCCCCGCATCACCGTGCAGGCCTTCTGCGAGAGCGCCGAGGTCGCGGCGGCGATCGAGGCGGCGGCCGGCGACCGGCGGATGCAGAAGGCGCATGCCCGCGTCCAGATGGGCGGCGGCGCCGCCGCCGTCGAGGCCTTCCGCAACGCGCCGACCCCGAACGTCCTCATGGTCGAGATCGGCGCCGGGCGATCCCATCCCCTGTCGGCCCTCGACAGCCTGGCGGAGGTCTGCGACGCCGGCACCAAGGTGGTGGTGATCGGCCACGTCAACGACGTGGTGCTCTACCGCGAGTTCATGCGCCGTGGCGTGAGCGAGTACCTGATCGCGCCGATTGATCCCGTGGCGGTGATCGCGGCGATCTCGGAGCTGTTCAGCGATCCGACCGCCGAGCCCCTCGGCCGGACCATCGCCGTGGTCGGCGCCAAGGGCGGCGTCGGCGCCTCGACGCTCGCCCACAACATCGCCTGGTCGGTGGCCCGCGACTTCGGCACCGCGACGGTGATCGCCGATCTCGACGTCGCCTTCGGCACGGCCGGCCTCAACTTCAACCAGGATCCGCCGCAGGGGGTGGCCGAGGCGGTGTTCGCGCCCGAGCGGGTCGACGCGAACTTCGTCGACCGGCTCCTGTCGAAATGCACCGACAACCTGAGCCTGCTCGCCGCGCCCGCGACCCTCGACCGCCCGACCGACTTCTCGGAGGGCACCTTCGACGGCGTGATCGACGTCCTGCGGGCGAGCGTGCCCTGCATCGTGCTCGACGTGCCGCATGCCTGGTCGGCCTGGTGCCGGCGCATGCTGATCGGCGCCGACGAGATCGTGGTGGTGGCCGCCCCCGACCTCGCGTCCCTGCGCAACGCCCGCAACCTGTTCGAGGTGCTGCGCAGCGCCCGGCCCCACGACCGCGCGCCGCGCCTGCTCCTCAACGGGGTCGGCATGCCCAAGCGGCCCGAGATCGCCGTCACGGAATTCGCCAAGGCCCTCGACGCCCCGGTCGCCGCCGCGGTGCCGTTCGAGCCCGCCCTGTTCGGCACCGCCGCCAATAACGGCCAGATGCTGGCGGAGGTTCAGCCCGGATCCAAGGTGACCGAGATCCTGAGCGAACTCGCCGGCAGCCTGACCGGCCGCGCGGAGGCCCGCCGCGGCCGGGCGAACCCGCTGCAGCCGCTGCTCGCCCGCCTCGCCCGCCGCAAGGCGTCGTGATCCGGCCGGCCTCGTCCCTATCGCGATCCGCGCCGCCCGCAGCGGTGGCCCGGATCCCCCTCAAGCCCGCGTCGCAGGAAGGCCGCTGATCCCATGTTCGGCAGGAGACCCGGAGCGACGGCGCAAAAGGCGCCGGCCCCGCGCCCCGCCGGCCCCGCCCCGGTCCTCCCGGAGGCGGCCGCGCCGGTGTTTCAGGACGGAAAACGGGCCGAACCGGTCCCGACCCCGCCCCGCGAGGTGCAGG
Source organism: Methylobacterium sp. SyP6R (assembly GCF_019216885.1). Classification (NCBI taxonomy): domain Bacteria; kingdom Pseudomonadati; phylum Pseudomonadota; class Alphaproteobacteria; order Hyphomicrobiales; family Methylobacteriaceae; genus Methylobacterium; species Methylobacterium synurae. The sequence continues at coordinate 3,608,138 of NZ_JAAQRC020000001.1, forward strand.
CCCCGCCGGAGAATGCCCGCTCGGACGAGTATTACCGCACGAAGAGCATGATCTTCGGCGCCCTGATCGAGGCGATCGACCTCACCCAGCTCGCCCGGCTCGAGCCGGACGCGGCGCGGGAGGAAATCCGCGACATCGTCATCGAGATCATCGGCCTCAAGAACGTCGTGATGTCGATCGCCGAGCAGGAGGAGCTGCTCGACGACATCTGCAACGACGTGCTCGGCTACGGGCCGCTCGAACCGCTGCTCGCCCGCGACGACATCGCCGACGTGATGGTGAACGGCGCCAACCGGACCTACATCGAGGTCGGCGGCAAGATCCAGCTGACGGGGGTGCGCTTCCGCGACAACCAGCAGCTGATGAACATCTGCCAGCGGATCGTCAGCCAGGTCGGCCGCCGGGTCGACGAATCCTCGCCGATCTGCGACGCGCGCCTGCCGGACGGCTCGCGCGTCAACGTGATCGCGCCGCCGCTCGCCATCGACGGCCCGGCGCTGACCATCCGCAAGTTCAAGAAGGACAAGCTCACCCTCGACCAGCTCACCCGCTTCGGCTCGATCTCGCCCGAGGGCGCCAAGATCCTGCAGATCATCGGGCGGGTGCGCTGCAACGTGGTGGTGTCGGGCGGCACCGGCTCGGGCAAGACCACGCTCCTCAACTGCCTCACCCGCTACATCGACGACGACGAGCGCATCATCACCTGCGAGGACGCGGCCGAGCTGCAGTTGCAGCAGCCGCACGTCGTGCGCCTGGAGACGCGCCCGCCCAACCTCGAGGGCCAGGGCCAGGTCACGATGCGCGACCTGATCAAGAACTGCCTGCGCATGCGGCCCGAGCGGATCATCGTCGGCGAGGTGCGCGGACCCGAGGCCTTCGACCTCCTCCAGGCGATGAATACCGGCCATGACGGCTCGATGGGGACGCTGCACGCCAACTCGCCACGGGAGTGCTTGGGCCGCATCGAGTCGATGATCGCCATGGGCGGCTTCACCCTGCCGGCCAAGACCCTGCGCGAGATGATCGCCGGCTCGATCGACGTCATCGTCCAGGCCGCCCGCCTGCGCGACGGCTCCCGGCGCATCACCCACATCACCGAGGTGATGGGGATGGAGGGCGACGTCATCATCACCCAGGACCTGTTCATCTACGACATCGTCGGCGAGGACGCGACCGGCAAGCTGATCGGCCGCCACCGCTCGACCGGCGTCGGCCGGCCGCGATTCTGGGACCGGGCGCGCTATTACGGCGAGGACCGGGCGCTCGCCGCCGCCCTCGACGCGGCGGAAGTCCGCACGGAGGAGCCGGCATGACGCCGCGCGCGGCCGTGGGGAGGCGCCCGTGATCGAACTCGACGCCGTGATCGCGGCCGGGCTGCTCGCGGTGAGCGCGGTGGCGATCGCCTCGGCGGTGGTGGTGCCGCTTCTGCCGAGCGAGGCCCGGGCCAGCAAGCGCCAGCAGGCCCTGGTGGGCCAGCGCCAGGCCGCCGAGCGCGTGCAGGCGGTGAGCCGCCGCGACCAGGTCGCCAAGAGCCTCAAGGAGATCGAGGACAAGGAGAAGAAGGCCCGCGTCAGCCTCGACCTGCGGCTGACCCAGGCGGGCCTCGCGATCGGCAAGAAGCAGTTCTACGTCTTCAGCGCGATCGGCGGCCTTCTGGTCGGGGCCTTCGGCCTCCTGATGAGCGGCGACGCGCTCCTGGCGCTCGGCCTCGCCTTCGCGGCGGGCCTCGGCCTGCCGCGCTGGATCCTCTCCTATCTGCGCAAGCGCCGGATGACGCGCTTCATCCTCGAACTGCCCAACGCCATGGACGTGATCGTGCGCGGCATCCGCTCGGGTCTTCCGGTCGGCGACTGCCTGCGCATCATCGCCCGCGAGGCGCAGGAGCCGGTCAAGAGCGAGTTCCGGGCGATGGTCGAGGCCCAGGCCGTCGGCATGTCGCTGTCGGAGGCGGTGTCGCGCCTCTACGAGCGCATGCCGGTGCCGGAGGCGAACTTCTTCGCCATCGTGGTCGGCATCCAGCAGAAATCCGGCGGCAACCTCTCGGAGGCTTTGGGCAATCTCTCGCGGGTGCTGCGCGACCGGCGCAAGATGGCCGAGAAGGTGAAGGCGATGAGCATGGAGGCCAAGGCCTCGGCGGCGATCATCGCCTCCCTGCCCTTCGTCGTCGCCGGTCTGGCCTACCTCACCAGCCCCGACTACATCTCGCTGCTCTGGACCACCTCGACCGGCCACATCGCTCTTGCCGGCTCCGCCGTGTGGATGATGGTCGGCGTCTTCGTGATGAAGCAGATGATCAGCTTCGACATCTGATTCTCGGACAACTTCCGGAGGCGGTGCGTGCCGTTCCTGTCCCAGCTCATCGACCCGTATGTCGTCGGCGCGATGCTCGCCGCAGTGGCCGCCGCCGCCACGGTCTTCACCCTGGCCCAGCCCTTCCTGGAGCCCGACCGGCTCGCCGGCCGCCTGAAGGGCGTCGGCAAGGAGCGCGACCGCATCCGCCTGCGCGAGCGGGAGCGCCTGAACCAGAAGGCGAGCTTGCGCCACGAGCCCAAGGCCTACATGAAGCGGGTGGTCGAGCGACTGCATCTCGGCGACTGGCTCGGCACCGAGCACGCCAAGAACAGCCTGATGATGGCGGGCTACCGCGGGCCCCAGGCCGAGATCGGGTTCCTGTTCTTCCGCCTGGTGATCCCGATCGCCTTCTTCGTCCTGGCGGCGTTCTACCTGTTCGTGCTGGAGGTGGTGAACCAGCCGGTGCTAATCCGCTTCGGCATGGTGGTGGTGGCGCTCTATCTCGGCATCAAGGCGCCCGAGCTCTTCCTGCGCAACCAGATCTCGAAGCGCCAGGCGGTGATCCAGCGCAACTGGCCCGACGCCCTCGACCTCCTGCTGATCTGCGTCGAATCCGGCATGGCGATCGAGTCGGCGTTCCGGCGCGTCGGCGTCGAGGTCGCCAACCAGTGCATGACGCTGGCCGAGGAGATGGCGCTGACCACCGCCGAGCTGTCCTACCTCAGCGACCGGCGCATCGCCTACGAGAACCTCGCCAACCGCACCGGCCTCGAATCGGTGAAGAACGTCACCACGGCGCTGATCCAGGCGGAGCGCTACGGCACCCCGGTCGGACAGGCCCTGCGGGTTCTGTCCCAGGAGAGCCGCGACCAGCGGATGAACGAGGCCGAGAAGAAGGCCGCCGCCCTGCCGCCGAAGCTCACCGTGCCGATGATCCTGTTCTTCCTGCCGGTCCTGTTCGTGGTGATCCTCACCCCGGCCATGGTCCAGGTGTTCGGCGTCAAGTAGAGGCGCACCGGACGGCATCGGCGCTCCCTCGGTGGCCCGAGCGCTCTGGCCGGCCGAAGAATTCCGTGTACGACTCCACGGCGCCGCGAGGAGCATCGGGGACGGGAGCCGGATGACCGAGACCGAGGAACGCAACCGGGCCTGGCAGGCCCGCTACGGCGTGGATGCCGCCGCGCTCGATATCGCCTGGAACGACGTCATCGCAGGGCTCATCGCCCACCGCACCGTGCGGGCGTTCCGGCCCGATCCGCTCCCCGACGGCACCCTGGAGACACTCGTCGCCGCGGCGCAATCGGCGCCGAGCTCGTCGAACCTCCAGACCTGGAGCGTCGTCGCGGTCGAGGATGCAGCCGCCAAGACGCGCCTGGCGCAAGTGGCGCGCGGGCAGCGCCACGTCGCCGAGGCGCCGCTGGTGCTGGTCTGGCTTGCCGACCTGTCGCGCCTCGGCGCGCTCGGCCGCGACCGGGACCGGCCGACCGACGGGCTCGACTATCTCGAGATGCTGATGGTCGGCGTGGTCGATGCGGCGCTCGCCGCCCAGAACGCCACCGTGGCGCTCGAATCCCTCGGCCTCGGCTCGGTCTATATCGGGGCCTTGCGCAACGACCCGGAGGCGGTGGCCGAGCTGCTCGGCCTGCCCCCGAACGTGGTGGCGGTGTTCGGCCTGTGCGTCGGCTGGCCCGATCCGGAGCGGCCGGCCGCCGTGAAGCCGCGCCTGCCGCAAGAGGTGGTGCTGCATCGCGGCCGCTACGATTCCGCCCTCGCGACCGGGGCGATCGCGGCCTACGACGCGGCGATGGCGGCGTTCCAGGCCGGGCAGCGGATGCCGGAGGTCGGCTGGAGCGCCGCCGCCCTGGAGCGGGTGGCCGGGCCCGGCTCGCTCAGCGGCCGCGACCGGTTGCGCGGAATCCTGGAGCGCCGCGGCTTCGGGCTGAAATAGCGCGTCGTCCGCCAGGACGAACGGTTTTTCGTTGATCGCCGGCGTTGTTCTTTATAAAGAACGACGCCGAGGCATCGTGAGACCGGGAGAGCGACGTGGCGGACGAGAACAGGCGGGCGGAGACGATCGCCGCCGCGAACGGGATCGGGACGGACACGGCCTTCGGCGCGGTGACCCCGCCGCTCTACCTCTCGACGACCTACACCTTCGCGGAATTCGAGAAGGCGCGGGCCTACGACTACGCCCGCCTCGGCAACCCGACCCGCGACCAGCTCGCCGACACCCTGGCGAAGCTGGAAGGCGGGGCCCGCGCGGTGGTGGTGTCGAGCGGCATGGCGGCCCTCGACCTCGCCTTGTCGCCCTTGCGCCCCGGCGACCTCCTGGTGGCGCCGCACGATTGTTACGGCGGCACCCACCGGCTGCTGTCGATGCGCGCGGCCCGCGGCCATTACCGGGTCGCCTTCGTCGACCAGACCGACGAGGCCGCGCTGACGGCCGCCCTCGCCGAGGGGCCTAAGATCGTGCTGACCGAGACGCCCAGCAATCCGCTGATGCGGATCACCGACCTGCGCCGCGTCGCCGCCCTGGCGAAGGCGGCGGGCGCGCTCTTCGTCGTCGACAACACCTTCCTGTCGCCGGCCCTGCAACGGCCGCTGGCGCTCGGGGCCGACCTCGTCGTCCACTCGACGACGAAGTTCCTCAACGGCCATTCCGACGTGATCGGCGGCGCGGTGATCGCCGCCGACGCCGCCCTCGGCGACGAGCTCGCGGCTTTCGCCAACACCGTCGGGGTGACCGGCTCGCCCTTCGACGCCTACCTGACCTTGCGCGGCGTGCGCACGCTGTTTCCCCGCATCGAGCGCCAGAGCCGCAACGCCGCCGCGGTCGCTGCCTTCCTCGACGGGCATCCGGCGGTGGCCCGGGTCTATTATCCGGGGCTCGCGGGCCATCCCGGCCACGCTGTCGCCCGCAGCCAGCAGAGCGGCTTCGGGGCGATGCTGAGCGCCGAGCTCGCCGGCGGCCGCGAGGCGGTGCGCCGGCTCGTCGGGGGCTTGCGGGTCTTCAGCTTGGCCGAGTCGCTCGGCGGGGTCGAGAGCCTGATCGCCCATCCGGTGACCATGACCCACGCCGCCATGGACCCGGAGGCGCGGGAGCGGGCCGGCGTCGGCGACGGGCTGGTGCGGCTCTCGGTCGGGCTGGAGGCGGAGGAGGATCTGCTGGCGGACCTCGCCCAGGCGTTCGACGCGGTCGCCCGCGGCTGACGACGGGCGCTGCGGGGTGCGCTAGATCCGACGGGACCGGTCCCGACACCCCGAGCGAGCGATGACGACAGCGACGATGCGCCTCGGCGCCTTCTTCTACGCCACCGGCCACCACGTCGCCGGCTGGCGCCACCCGTCGAGCGAGGCCGATGGCGGGCTCGTGCTCGACCGCTACGTGGGATGGGCCAAGCGCGCCGAGGCCGCGAAGTTCGACCTGATCTTCCTGGAGGACGGCACCGGCATCCGCGACGCCGACCTGCGTTCCAGCGAGCGCACCGCCCGCTCTGCGCATTTCGAGCCGGTCACCCTGCTCTCGGCGCTGGCCGCGGTCACGGGCCGCATCGGCCTCGTCGCCACCACCTCGACGAGCTTCAACGAGCCCTACAACGTCGCCCGCCGCTTCGCCTCCCTCGATCACTTGAGCGGCGGCCGCGCCGGCTGGAACCTCGTCACCTCGGCCACCGACCTGGAAGCGGCGAATTTCGGCAACGACACGATCTCCCGCCACGCCGACCGCTACGAGCGGGCGGAGGAATTCGTCGACGTGGTTCTCGGGTTGTGGAACACCTGGGACGACGACGCGGTCGTGATCGACAAGGCGTCGGGCCAGTTCTCGAAGCCCGACGGGTTCCGGCCCCTCGACCACAAGGGCAAGCATTTCGAGGTTCGGGGTCCGCTCAACATCCCGCGCACGCCGCAGGGCCAGCCGGTGCTGGTCCAGGCGGGCTCGTCGGGCCCCGGCAAGGACCTGGCGGCGCGCACCGCCGAGATCGTGTTCACGGCCAACCAGACCCTCGACGAGGCGGTGGAGTTCTCCCGCGACCTGAAGGGGCGGATGGCCCGCTTCGGCCGCTCGCCCGACGACCTCAAGGTCATGCCGGGGCTGTTTCCGGTGGTCGGCCGCTCCGAGGCGGAGGCGCGGGACAAGTTCGAGGAGTTGCAGGCGCTGATCGATCCCGTCGTGGGCCTGGCGCTCTTGAGCCGCATGGTCGGCCACGACCTCTCGGGCTTCGACCCCGACGAAGCGGTGCCGGACCTGCCCGCGACGGAGGGGCTGAAGTCGCGCCAGCAGCTGATGTTCGACCTCGCCCGGCGGGAGGGCCTGAGCCTGCGCCGGCTCTATCTGCGGATCGCCGGCGCCCGGGGCCACTCGCAGATCGTCGGCACGCCGGCCCAGATCGTCGACGAGATGGAGGCGCGGTTCCGGGCCGGGGGCGCCGACGGCTTCAACATCATGCCGCCGACCCTGCCGGGCGGTCTCGACGACTTCATCGAACTCGTTCTGCCCGAGCTTCGCCGCCGCGGGTTGTTCCGTGACCAGTACGAGGGCCGGACCCTGCGCTCGCATCTCGGCTCGCGCCCGCCCCTGGGTCATGGACCGGGTCGTCCAGCCCAGCACTGAACCCTCCCCCCTGCACAGGGCCGTCCGGGGACAATTCTTTTTAGAATCAAGCGCGCGTTTCCCCTCTCCCGAGTGGGAAAGGAGAAATGCGTGACCTTTACAGTTCTCGGACAGCCTCGCCTCTGCGGGAAAGGGTTGACGGCGCGGGTCCCCGGATCGACTGAGAGACGGAAGACACGTCTCGACTACCTCCGGACCGACACCCCCTGGTAAAGTCCGGCAACCTGTGCAGGATATCCCGGGACGACGGTCGTGGCATGCGAGCGGCGGCGGCGGTTAATCCCAGATATCTGTGAGTCCATCGAGGGTTATACCTCCGCGGACAATATTGGTAAAACTTGCATAGGCATAGTAGACATGCTCGAACCGAATCAGGTCGTCCGCACGTTCCAGGAACAGAATCCGATCCAGATGCAACCGGACGAGATCGAGACCATCCTGGCGACGATCCGGGCAATGCCCGAAGAAGGGATCATGATCGAGTGGGGCTCCGGCGCCTCGACGATCCGCTGGCTGCAAGAGATGCACGGCAGGCAGAGGCTTATCTCGATCGAACACAATGCGCTATGGTTCAACAAAGTCAAGAACGTCATTGACACAGATCCAGATCTTGCCCAGCGCCTGACTTACCACATGTGCGCATCGAACGGATTTTTCGATCACGGCTACGGAATGCCAAGCGAGGAGAATCCCCTCGGCTTGGATGAATACTTCAACCCCGATCCGACGATCTACGACGCCGACGTCTTTCTCATCGACGGCGTCGCCCGGGGCACCTGTGCGCAGATGGTCTTGATGAAGGCATCGAAAGCCAACCCGGTGATCTATCTCCACGATTGGTACACGCGACGGGGCTGGTACTCCTGGTCGGTCGGGTTGTTTCGTCAGCACAAGCGGGCCGGCGACACGCTCTGCCGTCTCTGGCGTTGACGCGACGCCGATCCGCAGCCTGCCCGCGCCACAACCGGCTAGCAATGTACGGCAACCTGTGCTGCATATTAGTCCGTCATCACCGGCGCGCACCGTCGCCGGCCCGCGCCGGGGACGCGGTCTCGTCTTGCCATCGTCCGGAGAGATGCCCGAAGCGGCCCGGCCGCGCCTGACGCCGGCCGCGCTCGCGCGCCGTGCCGCCGCCCTCGCGCGCGGCGAGCGGCTCACGGTCGTCGGCCTGACGCGCGACGGCGTAGGGGAAGCGCTGGCGGCCGGCGAGGTCGATCGCGCCGCGCTCCTCGTCGCCGTCGATGACCCGCGCAGCAGCGCCGCGGTGATCGACGGCCTGCTCGACGACCTCGCCGAACTGGCGCTGGCCCGCTGGCCGGAGTGGCGCGACGCCGTGGCGCCGGATGTCTCTGTCCCCTGGCTCAAGGCGGCGGCGGCGGTGGCGGCCTCCGGGCGCCCGCCCCGGTTCCGCAGGATGGCACGGGCACTCGAATGCGGGCAGTTGCTGCGGGCGGTCGATCCCGGCAGCATGATCCTGGTGGCGGAGGTCGATCCGGTCTCGCCGGCGCGGGCGCGGGCGGTGATCGAGGCGCTGGAATGGTGCGCCGGGCACGGCGCGGCCTGCCTCTTCGCCCTGCCGGCCGAGCCGCCCGACACACCGCCCTATGACCGCATCCTCTACGGTGCCGTCGCGATCGGCCGCGCCGCGGCACCGGTGGCGGAGCGCTTCATCGCGCCGCGCTCGCGGGCCCACCACGCCAGCGCGGCCGAGCGGCGGATCGAGGCGGCGCTGGCGGCCGACCCGGAGCTCGCCGGCCTGTTTTCCGGCAATGAACTCGTCGCCGTGGCGGGCGACGGCCGGCAGCCGCGGGTCGACCTGGTCTGCCGCCGGCACCGCATCGTCGTCGAGATCGACGGGCCGGAGCATCAGGCCAGTCCGAAATTCGGCCAGGATCGCCACCGCGACTACGAGCTGACGGTCGCCGGCTACCTCGTGCTGCGCCTCACCAACGACGAGGTCGCGGCCGACCTGCAGCGCGCGGTCGAGAAGGTCCGCGCCGTGGTGCGGCTGCGCCGCCTCCCTTCAGGAGACACGACCCGATGAGCGAGACGCCGACGCCGGCTCAGGCGCTGATCCTCTGGCGCCTGCTCGGCCGGCAGGGCACCGCCCTGAACAGCGAGATCAAACCGGAGAAAGCCCCGCGCGATGCCTTGCGGAAGGCCGGGCTGCTGGCGGTGGAGAAGGAGGGACGCTCCTCGCGGCTCACCGTGACCGACAAGGGCTGGAACTGGGCCGGCGGGCATCTGCGCGATCCCCTGCCCCCGACCATGCGGGTGCTCCAGGACTGGCTCACGCGCCTGCACCACCACCTCGACGCGACGGGCGCGACGCTCGCCGAGTTCGTCGGCCCCGCCCCCGAGCGGGGGCCGCCGGAGCCGAAGCCGCCGCGAGCCCGGAAGAACGCCACGCCGAAGCCCAGGACGGCTCCGAAAACCAAGGCCGTCCCACCCGATCTGGCCCGGCTCCGCGCCCGGATCGAACAGGCCTATCTCGCCTGCACCGGCGGCCGGCGGGCCGCGCCGGTGCGCCTCAGCGCCCTGCGGGCGGAACTCGCCGATCTCGACCGCGCCGCCGTCGATGCCGGGCTGGCGGCGATCCTGAGCGGCGATCCGAGCATCCGGCTGACCCGGATCAGCGACCCGAAGGCCCTCGACGCCGCCGAGCGCGACGCCGCTTTCAATCCTGCCGGCGAGCCCTTCCACGAGATCTGGATCCACGCATGAGCGACGCCCTCGACGCCCTGCGCCGTGTCAACTTCGACTGGGTGCGCACCCTCGACAGCGTCTGGCTCGATGCCGAGCCGACCGGCGCGCCGAACGAGGCGCTGATCTTAGGGCTCGTCGATGCGCTCCACGCGCAGGAGCCGGGCAGCCGCCCGCGCGGCCGGGTGCTGGTCGGCGAGCCGGGCATCGGCAAGACCCACCTCGTCGGTCAGATCCGCCGCGAGGTCTGGCACTCCGGCGGCTGGTTCGTGCTGCTCGACGTGCTCGGGCTGACCGATTTCTGGCGCAGCGCCGCGCTCAGCTACCTCACCGCCCTGATGCAGCCGATGCCGGACGGACGGCGCCAGTCCGACGCGGTGCTGGCCGGGGTCGCCCGCCGCTTCAAGGTCGAGGGGCAGGTCGAGCAGGCCTTCAACACCCCCAACATCGACACCCGAAAGATCGTCGACCTGCTGGTCCGGGCGCTGATGCACGTCGATACGGTGCGGGCGCTCAAGCACCAGGACGTCTTCCGGGCCTTGTGCCTGCTGCGCTCGCAGGACCTCGCCGCCGTCGGCCTCGCCCATGCCTGGCTCCAGGGCTACGACGCCGACCCGGCCGCCCGCGCCGGCCTCGGCTTCACCATGCCGCCGCCCCCACCTGTCGAGCTCGTGCGCGGCATGGCCTGGATCATGGGCCTGAGCGGCCCGACCCTCGTCGCCGTCGACCAGATCGACGGCGTGGTCGATGCGAGCCGCCTGACCCTCGACGACGATTTCGAGCCCGGCCCCGGCCTCGCCGAGATGCTGGCCGCCGGCCTGATGGAGCTGCATGACGGCGCTGGTCGCGGCATGACGCTGATCACCTGCCTGACGGATTCGTGGCGGCGGCTGGAGGAGCGTGGGCTGAAATCCGCCTTCGACCGGTTCGAGCCGCCGGTGGTGCTGACGGGCATGAACAAGCCGGCCGCCGCAGCGGCGCTGATCCGCGGCCGTCTCGCGCCGGCCTACGCCGAGGCCGGTTTCACGCCGCCCTTCCCGACCTGGCCGTTCGGCGAAGCTGCGATCGCCGCCGCGTCCCGCGTCGCGATGCGGCCGCGCACGCTGCTGATGCGCTGCGACGCCTTCCGCCGCGACTGCCTGGCGAATGGCAGCGTCACGGTCTGCAACGATCTCATCGAACCCAACAACAACAGTGGCAAGAAAGGCGGCTCGGGTCCCTTCGACCTCGAAGACGCTCGCCGCAAGGCCGACATCTCCGACATCCTCGACGACGAGGATGCCGGGCTCGGCGAATTGCTGCGCGCTGCCTTCGATCTCTACGCCCTGGAGGACGACCCGCACGACGCGATCGACGTGGTGAGCAAGGGCGAGCCGGAGCAGAAGCTGCCGCCCCTGCACGGACGGCTCACCTTCCTTCACCGGGACGAGAACGACCGCGAGCGCCACGTCTGCTACCGCGCCCTGCTCCAGCCGCACCCGATCGCCTTCCAGGCGCGGTTGCGCGCCGCGCTCACCGCCTCGGGCATCTCGTCGAAGATCCCGGGCCGGGAGTTGCTGCTGGTGCGCCGCGGCCCGGTGCCGGCGGGCACCAAGACCGGCACCCTGGTCAGCCGGTTCGTCGCCGCGGGTGGCACGCTGATCGACCCGTCCGACGACGACCTGCGCACCTTCGTGGCCCTGCGCTCCCTACGCGACGAGGCCTTGCGGGACGGGCGGTTCGACCTGTTCGAGAGCTGGATGCGCGAGACGCTGCCGGTGCGCGGAACCGCGTTCTTCCGCAGGATCGGCCTGTCCGGCGACGGCACGGAGGCGCAAGGCGGGCGGGGGCGGCGTGGCGGCGAATCTCTCCCGCCGCTGCCGCCCCGCCAGCCCGGACGGACCATCGATCCATCAGCCCCAGGCCCCGAACCGGAGACGAGGCAGGCCGGCGCCGAGCCCGGCACACCCCCGCGGCTTCCCCGGGAGCCCGCATCGCCCCAGCGCGCCGAGCCCGAGCCACGGCGCGCCGTGCCGGCCCAGGCCTTCGAGACAGTGACGCGGGCCGCAGAGGCACTTTCACCCCAAGAGCCCTCCCTCGAGGAGCCCGCCCTCGAGGAGCCCGCCCCCCGGCGCGCTGCCCCGCCATCGGAGCCCATCCCCGACGCCATCCCGGTCGGCCACCGCATCACCCCCGATGCGCCGCCCGTCGCCCTGCCGCTGAGACTCCTGCCGCGCCACACCGCGATCATCGCCGGGTCCGGCTCGGGCAAGACCGTGCTGCTGCGGCGCCTGGTCGAGGAGGCGGCGCTCGCCGGCATTCCGGCGATCGTGGTCGATCCCAACAACGACCTGTCGCGCCTCGGCGATGCCTGGCCGGAGCGGCCCGAAAAGTTCACGCCGGAGGACGACTGCAAGGCCGCCTCTTACGCCGATCGGGTCGAGGTGGTGGTGTGGACGCCGGGCATCCATGCCGGCAACCCGCTCTTCCTGTCGGCGATGCCGGACCTCGCCGCGAGCGACGACCGCGACGAGCGCGCCCAGGCGATCGAGATGGCGGCCGAGACCCTGGGGCCGCTCGCCGGTGCCACCAGAAACCTCCAGCGCGGCGTCCTCGCCGATGCCCTGCGGGCCTTCGCGAGCCGCGGCGGCGGCACGCTCGGCGCCTTTACCGAGCTGCTCGCCGATTTGCCGGACGGCACCAGCCAGATCGGCCGAGCGACGAACCTCGCCGCCGACATGGCGGACCAGCTGCGCGCGGCCGTCGCCACCAACCCGCTGCTGCGGATCGAGGGCGCGGTGCTCGATCCGGCCCGGCTGTTCTTCGGCCCGACCCGCAACAGAACCCGGATCTCGGTCGTCAACCTGTCGGGCCTCGCCTCGGAGGCGGCGCGGGAGGATTTCGTCAACCGTCTCCAGATGGCGTTGTTCGGCTGGATCAAGAAGAACCCCTCGCCCCGGGGCCTGCTCTACGTGGTCGACGAGGCCCAGACCTTCCTGCCCTCGGGGCGCACGCCGCCGAGCCTCGGCAGCGGGATCAAGCTGGTGGCGCAGGGGCGCAAATACGGGCTGGGGATGATCGTGGCGACGCAGGTGCCGCGGGGCATCCACAACCAGGTCGTCTCGAACTGCACGACGCAGTTCTTCGGCCGCCAGAGCGCCCCCGCGACCATCGCGGCCGCCCAGGAGATCATGGCGGCGAGCGGCGGGGCGGCCCCCGATATCGGCCGGCTCGGGGCGGGCGAGTTCTACTTTGCCACCGAGGGCTCGGGGCGGCCGGCGAAGCTCCGCACGCCGCTCTGCCTCAGCCACCACCCGGCCAACCCGCCGACGCCCGAGCAGGTGATCGCCCGGGCCAGGGCGTCCGCCGCCGGGATGGAGGACAAGCGCGGTGGGTGAGCCGGCACGGGCGATCTCATCCCGGGCCGGCCCGGCCTAACCGTGATGCCATTTCATCCGGCTTGAGCCGGCCATGCGAATCCCATAGCTACAACAAGAATGTGTTTTTCTGAATGACGGGTGCATGGACGCTGCCGATCTTACGTCATGTTCCGATGTTTTCCTGCGCACGATCGAGGATTACGGCCTCGCGGGAGGGTGGCATTGGACGTTCACGTCGGGTGAGCAGCGTTGGTCGCCGGGTTTCTTCCGGCTCCTCGGCCTCGATCCTTCCGTCGTCACCGCCCGCTACGATCTGTTCGTCGAGCTCCTGCATCCCGACGACCGGGTGCAGCTGGCAAGCCCGTCGGAGGTCGTTCAGGGCCATGTCTCGCCGCGCGCGACCGTCCGGCTGATCAGGCCGGGCGGCGAGCTGCGCGTCCTGTCGGTCCTGTCGGAACTGCGCGTCTCGGCGGAGGGGCGGCCTTTATCCTTGAGCGGGGTCGTCCTCGACGTCACCGATCGCGAGCGGCTGCGTCAGGCGCAGGCCGCCGAGCAGCGCCGCCGCCAGGCGCTCTACCTGACCTCCTACACGGCGACCTATTCCCTCGGCCTCGACCTCGTGCATCATTTCCCTGCCGAAGTCGCGCAGGTGCACGGGTTGTCCCTGGAGGAGATTCAGGTCGATCCGTTCCTGATGCTGGTGCCGGAGGAGCGCGCGGCCTTTCGGAACCGGGGCTGGGAGATGCACGATCGCCACATGCGCTTCCAGGGAATGCCGCGCGAGCGCCTGGCCAGCGGCGAGGTGGTCAAGTTCCGCCTCGTCGGCGTGCCGGTGTGGAGTGCGGCGGGCGAGTATCGCGGCTGGACCGGCATGAAGTATCCGGTCCACGAATCCGGCGCGCCAGCGGGCCGCGCCGACACCCCCGAGGATCCCGCCCTGCGGCGCGCCCTCGAACAGGCCGTGCGAGGCCATCACCTGCGGGCGGCCCGCGGGCTGCTCGACTGGTCGATGGCGACGCTCGCGGCGGCCGGCGGCCTGTCGCTCTCGACGGTGCGGCGCCTTGAGGACAACCTCGAAGGCCAGGGCGCCCGCTCGCGCTACAAGGCCGTGACCGCGCTTCGCCAGGCCGGAATCCGCTTCATCGCGATGGATGACGGCGCGATCGCAGTGGCCAGGGTCTGATGACGAAAGTCCGGACGGAGAACGTGGCGACGGCCTTGACATCGCGGCCATGGTGTCGGCTTTAAAAATGATGAAAATTCGCCACTGAACGCTGTGCGCATGGACGCTGCCGACCTCACCTCATGTTCCGACATCTTCCTGCGCACGATCGAAGACTACGGCCTCGTGGGAGGCTGGCGCTGGACGTTCGCGTCGGATGAGCAGCGGTGGTCGCCGAGCTTCTTCCGGCTCCTCGGCCTGGACCCGTCCATCGCCACCGCCAGCTACGACCTCTTCGTCGAACTTCTGCATCCCGACGACCGGGTGCAGCTGGCAAGCCCGTCTGAGGCGGTTCAGGGCCACGTCTCGCCGCGCGCGACCGTTCGGCTGATCCGGCCCTCCGGCGAGCTGCGCATTCTGTCGGTCCTGTCGGAACTGCGCGTCTCGCCGGAGGGCCGGCCTTTATCCTTGAGCGGGGTCGCCCTCGACGTCACCGACCGCGAGCAGTTGCGTCAGGCGCAGGCCGCCGAGCAGCGGCGCGGCCGGGCGCTCTACCGGACGACCTACGCGACGGCCTACGCGGTGGGGGTGGATCGGACGCACGATTTCCCGCCCGAGATGGCGCAGGTGCATGGCCTGTCCCTGCAGGAGATCAGCCTGGACCCCTTCGTCATGGTCGTGCCCGAGGAACGCACGGCGTTCCGCGAGCGCGCCATGGCCGTCCACACTCCGCAAGTGCGTTTTGTGGGCAAGGCGCGCGAGCGCCTCGCCAACGGCGAGGTCTGGCAGTTCCGCATCATCGGTGTGCCGGTCTGGGACGAGGCGGGGCGCTACAACGGTCGGGCCGGCATGAAGTACCCGATCCATCTCTCGGCGGCGACGATCCGGACGGCCGACATTCCCGCGAGCCGACGGGTCCGGCGCGCCCTCGACCAGACCGTGCGGGCGGATCACCTGCGGGCGGCGAGAGGCCTGCTCGACTGGTCGCGGGGGACACTCGCCCAGGCGAGCGGCCTGTCGCTCTCGACGGTGCGGCGCCTCGAGGAGGATGCCGAGGGTCAGGGCGCCCGCTCGCGCCACAAGGCCATGGATGCCCTGCGCCGGGCCGGGATCCGCTTCATCGCGATGGATGACGGCACCCTGGCGGTGGCGAAGACCTGAGACGAAAGGCGCGGGCGGGAGCGACCCGCCCGCGCCGTGGCAAGGATTCGGCGGGCCCGGGCTCAGCGGGCTCGGTTGGCCGGGCTCGTCGCCGCGGCGTTGCCGCCGCTGTGGCTCGGCAGGTCGTCGGTGCGGGTGGCGGCGCCGGGCGCCATCGGCGTCACGGTGCCGGTGGTGGCGGGCATCTCGCGGCCCGGCATACCCTTCTCGGCGTTGCTCTTCACGCTGCCCGGATTGTTCATGTTGTTCTCGGCCGAGCCGGGCACGCCGGTCTGGGCCAGGGCGGCGCCCGTGAGGGCGAAGGTGGCGGCGAGGGCGAGGATCGTCGTTCGCATGGGGTGTTTTCCGTCTCCGAGGTATCGTGAGGCCCCAACGCGCAGCCGACCGGCCAAGGTCCCGATTTTCCACAAGCGGCCCGACTTGCCATCGCGGAGGCATGTTCCTAATTTGTTCTCATCGAGACGACGGATGAGAACGGAGGACAGGCCATGCAGCAGACGCCCGAACGCGACGAGGACCCGGCCGAGACCACGCGCATCGAGCAGGCGGCCTGGGTCGCCGCGATGATCGAGGCGGAGCGCGAGCGCGCCCTCGATGCCTGGCTCGCCCGCGAGGCGGGATTCTGAGGAGCCGACTTCCGAAAGCGCCACGTTGCGCATTTCGGCGACAAGTGGCGCCCTGAATTTCCTCAGACTTGGGCCTTGCGTCTCGTCTCCGGCACAGTATCGTTTGCCTACGAACGAGTTTGCATTCCGGTCGCCGAAGTCGCGCCGGGATGGGCCGGAGGTTCGCGCCATGTCGACCCGCGACGAGACGTTTCGTCCCCTGTCCCGCCGCACCGTCCTGGGTGGCCTCGCAGCCGCTCCGCTCGGGCTCGCGGCGTCCCGGGCGGTCGCGCAACAAGGAACAGGGCCGATCCGGATCGGCGAGCTGAACTCCTATGGCCGCATGGCCGCCTTCGCGGTGCCCTACCGCAATGCCATGCAGCTCGCGCAGGACGCCGTCAACAAGGCCGGCGGCATCAAGGCCCTCGGCGGCCGCCCGATCGAGATCGTCTTTCGCGACGACGGCTCGACCCCGGGAGATGCGACCCGGGTCGCCGAGGAATTGCTGACCCGCGAGAACGTCGCCTTCCTGTGCGGCACCTTCCTGTCCAATGTCGGGCTGGCCGTCGCGGATTTCGCCAACCAGCGCAAGGCGCTCTTCCTCGCCACCGAGCCCCTGACCGACGCGCTCACCATGGGCAGCGGCAACCGCTACACCTTCCGGGTGCGGCCCAACACCTACATGCAGACCCGCATGCTGGTGGACGCGGTGAAGGGCAGCGGCGTCAAGCGCTGGGCGATCGTGGCGCCGAACTACGAGTACGGCCAGTCCGCCGCCGCCAACTTCAAGAAGCTGATGGCCGCCGCGGTGCCGGGCTTCGAGGTGGTGGGCGAGCAGTTCCCGGCCTTGGGCAAGGTCGATGCCGGCGCCACCGTCGGCGCCCTGTCGCAGATGAAGGCCGACGGTCTGTTCAACGTGCTGTTCGGCGCCGACCTCACCGCCTTCGTGCGCGAGGGCAACACCCGCGGGCTGTTCGAGAAGCGCAAGGTCGCGAGCCTGCTCACCGGCGAGCCGGAATACATGATCCCGCTCGGCGACGAGACGCCGGAAGGCTGGATCACCACCGGCTATCCGTGGGAGACCATCGACACCAACGGCCACAAGGAATTCGTCGCCGCCTACCGGGCCCGGTTCAACGACACCCCGCGCCTCGGCTCGCTGCTCGGATACGTCGTCGTCGGCATGATCCGCGACATGCTGGAGAAAGCCGGCTCGACCGAGACCGAGGCGATGATTTCGGCGCTGGAAGGCCTGACCTCCCAGACCATCGCCGGCCCGGTGACGATGCGGGCGCTCGACCACCAGTCGACGTTGGGGGCCTGGATCGGCGAGACGGCGCTCAATGGCCGCCAGGGCACGATGAAGAACGTCCGCTACGCCGACGGGGCGAACTACATGTTCCCCGAGGCCGAGGTGAAGGCGGCCCGCAAGGCCTGACCCGTCGAAGAGCCGGAGCGCAAGGCCCCATGGACCCGTCCTTCCTCGTCCTCCAGGCCTTGTCCGGTCTCGCCAGCGCCTCGTCGCTGTTCGTGATCGCCTCCGGGCTGACGATCGTGTTCGGCGTCACCCGGATCGTGAACTTCGCCCACGGCTCGTTCTACATGCTGGGGGCCTACATCGCGGTCACGATCGTGCCGCGGCTCCTCGACCTGTCGTACTCGCCGGCCGCGTTCTTCCTCGGGGTGCTGCTCTCGGCCCTCCTCGTCGGTCTGATCGGCGTCGCGGTCGAGGTCCTGCTGCTGCGCCGCATCTACCGGGTGCCGGAGCTGTTCCAGCTGCTCGCCACCTTCGGCATCGTGCTGATCGTCGAGGATCTGGTGCTGAAGGTCTGGGGCCCGGTCGACATCGCCGGCCCCCGGGCGCCCTCGCTGCGCCACGGCGTCGAGATCCTCGGCCAGCGCTTCCCCGCCTACGAGCTGGTGCTGATCGCCGTCGGTCCCCTGGTGCTGGGTCTCCTCTGGCTCCTCATGCACCGCACCCGCTTCGGGGTGCTGATCCGGGCGGCGACCCAGGACCGCGATATGGTCGGCGCGCTCGGCGTCAACCAGGCCCGTCTCTTCACCCTGACGCTGTTTCTCGGGGCCAGCCTCGCGGGGCTCGGCGGCGCGCTCCAGATCCCGCGCATCCCCGCCAACGCCCATATGGACCTCTCGGTCATCACCGATGCCTTCGTGGTCACGGTGATCGGCGGGATGGGCTCGGTGCCGGGCGCCTTCGTGGCGGCGCTCATCATCGGCCAGCTCCAGGCCTTCGGCATCCTGATCTTTCCGAAGGTGACGCTGGTCCTCGTCTTCGCCCTGATGGCGGTGGTGCTGGTGGTCAAGCCCTGGGGACTGTTCGGCCGGCCGGAAGCCGCCTCGGGCCGGGTGATGCCGCCGGAGGGAATTCCCGCCTTACGCCGCTTCCGCCCGGCCGAAACCGCGCTGGCCGGCCTTGCCATCCTCGCCCTGCTGGCGGTGCCGCTCGTCGGCGACGCCTACAAGGTCAAGGTCGCGACCGAGATCCTGATCTTCGCGCTCGCCGCCTTCTCGCTGCAATTCCTGGTCGGGGTCGGCGGCTTGGTGTCGTTCGGGCACGCGGCCTACTTTGGGCTCGGCGCCTACGCGGCGGGGCTCCTCGTCACCGGGCCGTTCAAGGCGCCGATGGAGCTGGCCCTCGTCGCGGCGCCGCTTGCCGCCGGCATCGGCGCGGCCCTGTTCGGCTTCTTCATCGTGCGGCTGTCGGGCATCTACCTCGCCATGCTGACGCTCGCCTTCGGGCAGATCGTCTACGCGGTCTGCTTCCAGTGGGTCGAGGTGACGGGGGGCGACAACGGCGTCGTCGGCGTCTGGCCGTCCTCCTGGGCTTCGGGCCGCAATACCTACTTCTACCTCGTCGCAGCCCTGTCGCTCACCGCGATCGTGCTCTTGCGACGGGTGATCTACGCGCCCTTCGGCTACACCTTGCGGGCGGCGCGCGATTCCGCCACCCGGGCCGAGGCGATCGGCCTCGACGTGCGCACCCATCGCTGGCTCGCCTTCACGCTCGCGGGCGCCGCGGCCGGGCTCGCGGGCGGGCTCTACGCCTTCATGAAGGGCTCGATCGACCCGACGCTGACCGGCATCCCGCTCTCGATCGACTTCCTGGTGATGGTGCTGGTCGGCGGCATCCAGACCGTGATGGGCCCGCTCGTCGGCGCCGCCTTCTTCCACGCGCTCAAGGACGCGGTGATGCCGCTGACCGAGTTCTGGCGGCTTCTCCTGGGGATCGCCATCATCGCGACCGTGCTCGCCTTCCCGCGCGGGCTCGCCGGTGCGGCGGAAGCCCTGCGCGGCCGCAAGATCGCCCCCAAACCGGTGGAGGTCTCGGCATGACGCTCCTCGTCGTCGCGGGCCTGACCAAGCGCTTCGGCGGCGTCGCCGCCGCCAAGGACGTGTCGTTCACCCTGGCGGCCGGCGAAATGCTGGCGATCATCGGGCCGAACGGCGCCGGCAAGTCCACCACCTTCAACATGGTGGGCGGGCAGCTCCGCCCCGATGCCGGAACCATCGCGCTCGACGGGCGCTCGATCGCCGGCCTGCCGGCGCGGGCGATCTGGAAGGCCGGCGTCGGGCGCACCTTCCAGGTCGCCCAGACCTTCGTGTCGATGACGGTGGCCGAGAACGTCCAGATGGCGCTCCTGTCGCATCACGGCCGCTCGCGCGGCCTGTTCCGGGATGCGAGCGCGCTCTACCGCGACGAGGCGTTGTCCCTGCTCGCCGGGGTCGGGATGCGGACGGACGCCGAGCGCCCGGTCTCGGAACTGGCCTATGGCGACGTGAAGCGGGTCGAACTGGCGGTGGCCCTCGCCTCCCGGCCCAAGCTGCTGCTGATGGACGAGCCCACTGCCGGCATGGCGCCGCGGGAGCGCTCGGGGCTGATGGCGCTCACCGCCGAGGTGGCGCGGACGCGCGGCATCGGCGTTCTCTACACCGAGCACGACATGGAGGCGGTCTTCGCCCATGCCGACCGGGTGCTGGTGCTGGTGCGCGGCGAGATCATCGCCGCCGGCACGCCGGAGGAGATCCGGGCGAACCCGCGGGTCAAGCAGGTCTATCTCGGCGAGGCCGGCACCGAGGCGGCGATGCGCGCGCGCCGGAAGGCGGTGGCATGAACGCTCTTCTCGACGTCTCGGGCCTGACGGCGTCGTACGGCCGGGCCCAGGTGCTGTTCGGCGTGACCCTGCGCCTGCGCCCCGGCGAGGTCGTGGCACTGATGGGCCGCAACGGCGCCGGCAAGTCGACGACGCTCAAGGCGATCATGGGGGTGCTGCCGCCGACCGGCGGCACGGTGTGGTTCGAGGGCCGGGCGGTCACCGGTTGGGAGCCGTTTCGCGTCGCCCGCCTCGGCCTCGGCTACGTGCCGGAGGAGCGGCGCATCTTCACCGACCTCACGGTGATGGAAAACCTCGAGGTCGGCCGCAAGGTGCCGGCGGACGGGCGCGCCGCCTGGACGCCGGACAAGCTGTTCTCGATCTTTCCCAACCTCGCCGAGATGCGCACCCGCCGGGCCGCCGCGATGTCGGGCGGCGAGCAGCAGATGCTCACCATCGCCCGGACCCTGATGGGCAATCCTCACGCGGTGCTGCTCGACGAGCCCTCGGAGGGTCTGGCGCCGGTCATCGTCGAGCAGATGGCCGACGCCGTGCTCCGGATGAAGCGCGAGGGCATCGCGGTCCTGCTCTCGGAACAGAATTTGAGCTTTGCCGGCGCGGTCTCGGACCGGGCCTACGTGATCGAGAAGGGCGCGATCCATTTCGAGGGGACGATGGCGGCGTTGGAGGCGGATGAGGCGGTGCGGGAAGCGTACCTGACGGTGTGAGGGGTTTTCCGGAGATGGCGCGGGATCCCCTCTCCCACGTCCAGTAGACTAACCCGTTACAAATGCGGGCGCTTTCCCCTCCCCCTTGTGGGGAGGGGCTATGGGGATCGAAGATCCCGCGTGGGGGTGGTGCCGCGTAGAGCGCAGCGCTTTATCCGGCACCACCCCCACCTCCAGCTCCTCCCCACAAGGGGGAGGAGAGGCGCGCTACTTTCAAAGGGTAGTGCATCGACACAGCGCCGGCCCCCCGCCGGCCCCCAACGAAACCGTTCGTAGGCGAATGATCGAGGTGTGACGTGAGACGCGTGGCAGGCATCGATGTCGGCGGCACCTTCACCGACCTTCTCCTGACGGAGGCGGACAAGTCCGGCGTGCGCGTGCGCCTCGCCAAGGTGCCGACGACGATCCGCAACCAGGCCGAGGGCGTGCTGGCGGCCATTCACGCCGCCGAGGTGGCGCCGAGCACCCTCGACCT
Organism: Methylobacterium sp. SyP6R; assembly: GCF_019216885.1. NCBI lineage: Bacteria > Pseudomonadati > Pseudomonadota > Alphaproteobacteria > Hyphomicrobiales > Methylobacteriaceae > Methylobacterium > Methylobacterium synurae. Next base: position 3,629,347 of record NZ_JAAQRC020000001.1, read on the forward strand.
CGTCATCCACGGCACCACCGCGACCACCAACGCGGTGCTGGAGCGCAAGACCGCCAAGGTCGGCCTCATCACCACGGAAGGCTTTCGCGATGTCCTCGAGCTCGGGCGCCGCACCCGGCCCAAGCCCTACGGATTGTTCGGCACCTTCGAGCCGCTGATCCCGCGCGAGTGGCGCCGCGAGGTGCCGGAGCGGATCATGGCGGACGGCGCGGTCCGTACCCCCCTCGACGAAGCGGCGGTGGCCGAGGCCGTGCGCGCCCTGCTGGCAGAGGGCTGCGAGGCCCTGGTGATCCACTTCCTGCACGCCTACGCGAATCCGGACCACGAGCTGCGCGCCGGCGCCATCGCCCGGGAGATCTGGCCGAACGCCTACATCACGCTGGGCCACGCGCTGCTGTCGGAGTTCCGCGAATACGAGCGCGGCACCACCGCCTCGGTCAACGCCGCGGTGCAGCCGATCCTCGACCGCTACATCCGCCGGCTCCAGGACGACCTGCGCGCCCAGGGCTTTTCCCGCGACCTGCTGGTGATGAACGGCAATGGCGGCACCGTGCCGGCGGGGCTCGTCGTCGAGGCGGCGGCCAAGACCGTGATGTCGGGCCCGGCCTCCGGGGTGATGGCGGCGGCGGCCACCCTCGCCCAGTCGGGGCTCACGAACGCCATCACCTACGACATGGGCGGGACCTCGACCGACGTGGCGCTGATCGCCGGCGGCGTCCCGGAGGTCTCGGCCGAACTGACCATCGATTACGGCCTGCCGATCCACCTGCCGATGGTCGACGTGCACACGGTCGGGGCCGGCGGCGGCTCGATCGCCTCCGTCAACCGGGCCGGGATGCTGCAGGTCGGCCCCGAGAGCGCCGGCTCCGAGCCGGGCCCGATCGGCTACGGCCGCGGCGGCGCCCGGCCGACCATCACCGACGCCAACCTGGTCCTCGGCCGCCTCGATCCGGCCCGGCTCACCGCCGTGCGGGCGGGAGTCTCGATCGAGACGATCCGCGAGGCCTTCGCCCGCGACCTCGCCGGGCCCCTCGGGATGAGCGTCGAGGAAGCGGCGGAGGCGGTGATCCGCCTGGGCAACGTCCATATGAGCGGCGCCATCCGCATGGTGTCCCTGTCGCGCGGCTACGACCCGCGCGACTTCGTGCTCTTCGCCTTCGGCGGCGCCGGTCCGCTCCACGCCGTGGCGCTCGCCCGGGAACTCGGCATCCCGGAAGTGCTGGTGCCGGCCCGGCCCGGCCTCACCAACGCGCTCGGCTGCCTCGTCGCCGACTTACGCCAGGACCGGGTCCGCACCCTCAACCGGCCCCTCGACGGGCTCGACATGGCGGATCTTCGCGCAGTCCTCGAGGAGCAGGCGGCGGATGCCCTCGCGATGGTGGCCGAGGAGCAGGCCGAGATCGAGGAGACCACGGTCACCTACGGGGCCGACATGCAGTTCCGCGGCCAGACCCACCTGATCCGCGTCGCCCTGCCCTCCCCGGAGATCGACCGCGCGACGCTCCAGGAGTTGTTCGAGGCGGCGTATTTCCGCCGCTTCCAGGTCCGGCTGCCGGAGATCCGGGCCGTGGTGGTCAACCTCGTCACCTCGGTGATCGGACGGCGAAAGCCCTTCCCGCTCGCGGCATTGATCGACGAGGCGGGTCGTACCGATCTGGCGGGTGCCCGCCTGGGCACCCGCCCGGTCTATGCCGGCGGCGCCTGGCACGAGGCCGCGATCTACACCCGCGAGGCCCTGCCGCTCGGCGCCGAGATCGTCGGGCCGGCCGTCATCCAGCAGATCGACGCCACGACCGTGATCGAGCCCGGCGCCACGGCGCGGGTCGATGCCATCGGCAATGTGAGGATCCGGGTATGAGCAGTCTCGATGCCCTCACCCTGGCGGTGATCCAGGCCGGGTTGCAGCAGGTCTGCAACGAGATGGACATCGCCTTCTCGCGCTCGGCCTTCTCCCCGGTGATCGCCGAGGCCGACGACCGCTCGGACGGGATCTACGACCGCGACACCGGCGCGCTGATCTCGCAGGGCGAGTACGGGTTGCCGGTCTTCGTCGGCACGATGCAGTATTCGACCGGGGAGCTGATCCGGCTGATCCGCGAGGGCCGGGTCGGAGCGCCGGAGCCCGGCGACATCTACATCGTCAACGATCCCTATCTCGGCGGCACGCACCTGATGGACGTGCGGTTCGTCAAGCCGGTCTTCGTCGCAGAAAAACTGTTCTGCTGGCTCCAGAATACCGGCCACTGGCCCGATATCGGCGGCATGGTGCCGGGCGGCTTCTCGGCCCATGCGACGGAGGTCGAGCAGGAGGGATTGCGCCTGCCGCCGGTCAAGCTGTTCAAGCGCGGCACGATGGACCAGGAGATCTTTTCCATCATCGCCTCCAACATCCGCGTCGCCGACCAGCGCATCGGCGACATCAAGGCGCAAGCGGCAGCCCTGATGGTCGGCGAGAGCCGGCTCACCGACCTGCTCAAGAAATACGGCCCCGACACGCTCGACGCGGCGATCAAGGAGATCCGCGCCCGCTCGGCCGAGCGGATGCGGGCCGAGATCCGCCAGATCCCGGACGGGACCTACACGTCCGAGGCCTTCGTCGATTCCGACGGCGTGGTGAACGAGCCCCTGCGCATCGCCCTCAACCTGACCAAGGCCGGCGACGGCCTCACCTTCGACTTCTCGGGCTCGTCACCGCCCTGCCGCGGCCCGATGAACTCGGTGGTGGCGACGACCTATTCGTCGGTCTACCTCGCGGTGAAGCACGTCTTCCCGGACGTGCCGATCAATGCCGGCACCTTCGAGCCGCTGACGATCCATCGGCCGGAGGGCACCTTCCTCGATGCGCGCTACCCGCGGCCCGTCTCGGGCTGCGCCGCGGAAGTCAGCCAGCGTATCGCCGAGGCCGTGTTCCTGGCCCTCGTCCAGGCCATTCCCGGCAAGGTGACGGCGGCGCCGGCCGGCACCTCGGGCAATTTCGCGCTCGGCGGCTTCGATCCGGCGAAGAACGCGCCTTACGTGATGTACCAGATCACCGGCGGCGGCTACGGCGGCAACGCCGCCCATGACGGGCTGTCGAACGGCTGCTCGACCATCGGCATCTCGAAGACCGCCCCGGTCGAGGTGATGGAGCAATACTACCCCGTCCTCTTCCGCCGCTTCGCGCTGCGCGAGGGTTCCGGCGGAGCCGGCGCCCATCGGGGCGGCTTCGGCGTGCATTACGAGGTGGAATTGCTGCGCGGCGAGGCCCGGGCCTCCTTCGTGATGGATCACGGCCGCTTCGGCCCGCCGGGGGTGCTCGGCGGCGGGGACGGGGCGCCGAACGTGGTGCGCATCCACCGCGACGGGGAGACGATCGTCCCGCTCCACCTGTCGAAGGACCAGAACATCGCGATCAAGGCCGGCGACCGGGTCGAGGTGATGACCCCGGGCGGCGGCGGCTACGGCGCGCCGGAGACCCGCGACCCCGCCCTCGTCGCCCGCGACCTGCGCCGGGGCTACTACCGGGCGGACGACACCGAAACCTTGTGGGGGAGCCGATCATGAGCGCCGACAGCCTCTCCACCGAAGCCCGCTCCAAGAAATTCGGCGCGCAGGAGGCCGACGGCATCGTGCGCTGCGATGCCTGCCCGGTCCTGTGCCGGATCCGGCCCGGCCGCTCCGGCGCCTGCTCGCGCTACGCCAACGAGGACGGCCACCTCGTGCGCACCGACCCGGTCGTGCTGCTGCACGACGCGGCGGAATCCGGCCGGAAGCTGGTGCCGTTCGGGGCGGCGGAATGGGACGGGCGGGTGCTCGATCCTTCGCGCACCTTCGTCACCGGCATCGGCGCCGGCACCACCTATCCGGACTACAAGCCCGCTCCCTTCATCGTGGCGAGCGAGCACGCGGGCGTCGAGACCGTCACGGTCGTGACCGAGGGCATCTTCAGCTATTGCGGCGTGAAGGTGAAGATCGACACCGACCGCCATCTCGGCCCCGAGCGCGCCGCCATCCGGGTCAACGGCGAGGAGGTCGGCCACGTCACCACCGCCGAATACGGCTCGCAGATGCTGTCGGTCGGCGGCGTGCGCCACCTCACCGGCGGCTCGAAGAAGGAGGGCACCGTCACCTGCGACACGCTGCTCCGCCTGTGCGCGGGCGAGCCCGTGACGATGACGATCGAGAACGGCCACGAGGTCGTGGTCCAGGCCGGTCACGCGCCGATCGTCGACGGGGTGCCGGAACAGCGCATGCGCGTCGGCTGCGGCTCGGCGACGGTCGGCATCTTCGCGAAGCAATGGCTGGGACACGCCGACGAGGTGATCGTCGTCGACGACCACATCACCGGCGTGCTCACCGAGCACCAGGCCGGCAAGGTGCTGGGCATGCGCCCGGCCGGCATCCGGGTGAAGGGCCGGCGCTCGACGCCGGGACGCTACTTCCAGGTCGCCAATCCCGGCATCGGCTGGGGCGGCACCGACATCGCCGACCCCCTCGGCATCATCCAGGCGATCGATCCCGCCACCGCCTGGCCGGGCCTGCGCCTCCTCATGACCTCGACCACTGGGGAACACGCCCTCTGGCTCGTCCTCGACGACGACCTGAAGCCCGTGCCGGCCGAGATGCCGGCCCCGGTGCAGGCCGTGGTCGACCGCATCGGCGAGAATTGCGAGCCCTCGCTCTGCACCGTGCTGTTCATGGCCGGGGCCGGCGGTTCCCTGCGGGCCGGGGTCACCGAGAACCCGGTGCTGCTCACCCGCTCGGTCGCCGCCGGCGAGACCCGGGTGACGATGGGCGGCGCGCCGGTCACGGTCTGGCCCGGCGGCGGCATCACGGTGATGGCCGACGTGACCCGGCTGCCGAAGAACGCCTTCGGCTCCGTGCCGACCCCGGCGATCGTGGCGCCGATCGAATTCACCCTGCCGCGCGATCTCTATGCCCGCTTGGGGGGGCACGACGGCGACGTGGTGGCGATGACGGACGTCCTGCGCGAGGTCGGGCCGGCCGCCCGGATCGACGGCTGGAATCCCGATCATCCCTGGCCCGCCGGGGCGGTCGCATGAGCGCGCCTCGCGCGAGCGCCGCGCCCTTGCCCGCATCCTTGCCCGCATCCTTGCCCGATCCGGAGATCGACCCCGAGGCGATCCGCACCTACAGGGTCGAGGATCAGATCGGCTACCTGATCCGCCGGGCGCATCAGCGCGCCTCGGCGATCTTCGAGACGGTGATGCGGGACTTTTCCGTCACGCCGGTGCAGTACGCCGTGATGTGCAAGCTGCACGATCTCGGAGCGACCTCGCAGAACCAGGTCGGGCGCCTCGTCGGCGTCGATCCGGCGACGATGTTCGGCGTCGCCCGCCGCCTCACCACCCGCGGCCTGGTGCGGCCGACCTCCGACGAATCCGATGCCCGGCTGGTGCTGCTGACCCTGACCGCGGAGGGGATCGGGGTGATCGAGGCGATGAAGAGCCGCGGCGCCGAGGTGACGGCCCGCACGCTCGCGCCCCTCTCCGCCACGGAGGCCGCCGAGCTGACCCGCCTGCTTGCCCGGCTCGGCTGAGCGATGGACGGCCCGGCGCACCAGGTCCTGGCGGATGGGCGGCTGCACCTCCAGCACGGCCCGATCGATCTGGTGCTGCGCGCCTACGGGGTGGACGCCGCGGTCGCCGAGGCGCACCATGCGGCCATCGCCCGCTTCGCGACGGTCCTGGGCGAGCTGGTCGGCGAATTGCCGGAATTGCGCAAAGGCATGAGCGAGCACCCCCGGGTCGATGGTCGAATCGCCAGCCGGATGGTCGCCGCGTGCCGGCCGCACAAGGCGTTCGTCACGCCCATGGCCGCGGTGGCCGGCGCGGTGTCCGACGAGATCCTGGCGGCGATGTGCGAGGCCGCTCCCCTCGACAAGGCCTTCGTCAACGATGGCGGCGACATCGCGCTGCACCTCACCGAGGGCGAGACCCTGGCGGTGGGCGTGGCGGCGGATTTCTCCCGCGGCCCGGTGCCGGCGATGAACGGCCGGGTCACCTTGCGCTACGAAGACGGGATCGGCGGCATCGCCACCTCCGGGCGGCAGGGCCGTTCCTTCTCCCTCGGGCTCGCCGATTCGGTGACGGTGCTCGCCCGCGACGCCGCCGGCGCCGACGCCGCCGCGACGCTGATCGCCAACGCGGTCGACCTGCCCGGTCATCCGGGTGTCCGGCGCGTCCCCGCCACCGATCTCGACCCGGATTCCGATCTGGGCTCCCGCCTCGTCACCGTCGCGGTGCCGGTGCTCTCGGGACGAGAGATCGACGACGCCCTCGCGGCCGGCCTGCAGCGAGCGTCATCGATGCGCGCCGCCGGCCTGATCCGCTCCGCCGCCCTGATGCTCCAGGGCCGCTCCGTCATTCTCGAGGACAGAAGGGAGATCCGCCCATGATCGAGGTCCGCAAGATCGTCGTCACCGTCGAGGAGGTCCGCCACGACGGCGGCCCCGCCCTCGCCCACCCCATCCTCAAGGGCGCCGTCGCCTGCCTGGTGAAGAACCCCTTCGCCGGACGCTACGAGCCCGAGATCACCCCGATGATGGAGGCGTTGAAGCCGCTCGGCGTCGAATGCGCCCGCAAGCTCCTCGACGCGCTCGGCGGCGATCCCGGCCGGATCGAGGCCTACGGCAAGGGCTCGCTGGTGGGAGCGTCCGGCGAGCTGGAGCACGGGGCTTTGTGGCACGTGCCCGGCGGCTACGCGATGCGCGAATTGCTGGGCCAGGCGCTCGCCATCGTCCCGTCGATGACCAAGGTCGGGCCGATGGGCGCCTCCCTCGACGTGCCGATCCACCACAAGGACGCGGCCTATGTCCGCTCGCATTTCGACGGCGTCACCGTGGCGGTGGCGGACGGTCCGCGCGCCGACGAGATCCTGTTCGCGCTGGCGATGACCACCGGCGGGCGCCCGCATGCCCGGGTCGGCGGGCTGACGAAGGACGCGATCGGGAAGTGGGACGGGCAGCGTTGAACGGACGAGCCGCGCGGGGGCGTCAGGCCGCCCCGCGCTCCACGGCCTCCGGCCACGGCCCGGAACTCGCCTCGACGCGGTTGCGGCCGTTGCGCTTGCAGCGGTAGAGCGCGGCGTCGGCCCGGGCGACGAGGCTGTCGGTACTCTCGCCGGGGATCAGCGTCGCGACACCGAAGGAGCAGGTACGGGAGCCGACCTCCGGCAGGGACGTCGCCTCGACGCGCAGGCGCAGTCGCTCGGCGATCACCGAGGCCGCCGCGAGGTCGGCGTCCGGGCAGAGCAGCATGAACTCCTCGCCGCCCCAGCGGCCGAGGATGTCGGCGGGCCGCACCGCGTCGCGCAGGAGCGCCGCGAAGGCGACCAGCACCTGATCGCCGACCTTGTGGCCGTGCCGGTCGTTGACCGACTTGAAGTTGTCGACGTCGCCGAGGACCAGCGACAAAGGCGCGCCGCTCGAGGCCGCCCGCTCCGCCGCCTCGGCCAGGGCCTCGTCGAGCTTGCGCCGGTTGAACAGGCCGGTCAGCAGGTCGGTATGGGCCAGGGCCTCGAGATCGCGGGTGCGCTCGGCGATCCGGTCCTGCAGCGTCGCGTTCATCTCGCGCAGGTCGCGCATCAGGGCGGCGTTCTCCTCGAAGGAGCGCCGCAGCCGGTCGCGCATGGTGTTGAGCGCGTTGGCGAGCGCATGCAGCTCGTTGCGCCCGCCGGCCTCGATCGTGAGCGGCGGCGCCGCCAGGGTGTCGGCGTCGATCCGGGCGAGGTAGGAGCGGATCTGGTCGAGCGGCCGGCCCACCATGGTGCGGATGACCAGATAGAAGATGAACCACAACATCAGCGACTTGATCGCCGAGTTGATCAGGATCACGTAGAGCGTGTTCTTGACCTGGTCGATCGCGATGCTGTCGTCGGAATGGACGGTCCAGGATCCGATCGGATAGAGGCGGCCGTTCTCGTCGGTATGCACGACCGGGAAGGTGCGGCTGAACGGGGTGCCGAAGCTGCGTGTCGCCGGCATCTCGTCGTTGCGGCCGATATGCCGGATCTTGCCGGCTTCGTCGGTGAAGGTGCCGGTGGCCTGGACCCGCCGGCCGGCCTCGTCGCGGACCTCGACGCCCACCACCGCCGGGATCTCCTTCATGCCCGCCAGGATGCCGCGCAGCACCTCGGCGTTGTAGCGCCACATCGCGTCCTCGATGCCGGGGCTGAAGGTGCGCTGGAGCGCCGCCACGTCGTCCTGCAGGCGCTGGCTCGCCGCCCGGTAGGCCACGAGCATCTGCACGGCCGTGAGGCCGACGGCCACCACGATGTAGCAGCCGAAGATCATCCGCATCAGACGGCCGGCGAGCGCCGGGTCCCGGGCCGGCGGGCCGGCGGCGAAGATCCTGCGGATCGAGCGAAGGATCGCCATGCCCTAGGCGAGGCTCCGGGCGAGGCGAACCCGCAGGACGGATACGGACAGGACGGTCGTGCATAGCCGCAGACGGCAGCGTCCCGTTCCCATGTCTGTCTCCGCCCTGTCCGACGCACGCAAGTCTGTTAGACTCGGGGCCGACATTCAAGATCCGGTTAAGCGCCGAGGCTGCCGCATCATAGCTATAAATTCCTAAATCCCACCCATACGAACGGACTCCTCCGCTGCGGCAAGCCGAGCATGCGGGCCGGAACGGCCCGCCTCGACGCAAAGCGACCGGAACGGACGTGCGCAACTTACTGCGTTCCATTCCTGCGAACGCGTCGCCGGCTCAAGCGAATTCTACCGCTCCGGTTCGATTGAGCGTGCATCGTGGGCGGAAAGGCACGCTTGCGTCCCGGCCGAGCCGCCGCGCCTTCTCGCCGCCTGGAATCCGGAAGCCGCGGCACGACCGGCGCCGGGCGACGGGTGCGAATCGATCCGACGTCTCGAGAAGCTCATCCCGGCACCGCCTCGTCCGGCAGGACCGCCCTCTCCTGCCGCGGCCCCAGGCAGGCGACCTTCGCCGCCAATCCGAGGGAGGCCATGAACGATCGGGGCAACGTCGCCCGTGCAAAAGGCCGCAGCGCGCTCCAGGATCGAAGCCTGGAGCGCGCTGCGGCCCGTCATCTTTTCGGTCGATCTTCTCCGAGGGCGCCGCCGACCCGTCATCCAGGCCGCGGCGCCCCCTCGTTCGGCCGATCGAGGCTCAGTAGTTCGAGCCGGCGCGGCGGCGGGCCATGAAGGCGTCGAACTGCTCGCGGTCGCGGGCGCGCTTCAGCTCGTCCACGAACTCGGTGAAGGCGCGGCTCTCCTCCTCGAGGCGGCGGCGCTCCTCTTCGAGGCGCTCGATCTCCTTGCGGCGATACTCCTCGAAGGCCCAGTTGCCGCTGTCGTGGCGGGCCGCACTGAAGCCGGAGAAGCCCGAGAACCCGTTGCGGAAGGAGCGCTCGGCGAAGGACTTCATCTCGTTGAGAGCCGGATAACCCATGAGCTTCCACACCACGTAGGCCGCGGCCAACGGCCACGCATAGATGAAACCGATGACGATCGCGCCGATCTCGAGCGAGCGGCGCGGGAAGGGGCCATTGCGGCAGCCGCGGCCGCTCGACCAGGGGGCAGAGGAATACGACACGTCACGATCTCCCGCAGGATGTGAATGTGAACGACATTTACATGCGGGGTCGCCGCGGCGGTTTCAAGGAGGAGCACGCAGCTAAAAATCGGGACGGTGCGGCGGGCGGGGTGCGTGGCCGTGGCGCCCGGGACCGTTGCCGGCAAAGTCGTTTAGCCGACAGCGCAACAAGAAATGACTTTTATACAAGCAAGAAACAAAATGTGCCGCAGCAACAACAGACGCTCGCAATTTAAATTGTGACGAGATTATGAATATGCGCAAAGCGTAGCGATTTCTTAAGCGTGCGGCACGGGCGGGGGAGCCGGACGGCCGGCCGCCTGGGGGATCTCGCGCCATGCTCTTCAGATACAGCGTCTCGCTCATCGCGCTCGCCGCGGCCGCGCTCTCGGCCGAGGGCGCCAGTGCCCAGACCGCCACCATCGCGCCAACCGGCGCCAACGTGCTGAACCTGCTCAGCCCGTTCCTGAGCCTGAACGCCACGGCGACCGGCCGGGCGACGCTGCAAGCGAACCTCGACCGGGCCGTCTTCACCAACAACACCGCGACCTTGCGGCAGCAGCAGCTCGCGATCAGCGACAAGAACCTGCTCGGCTCGGCCACCAACACCCTGTCGTCGGCGGGCCTCGGCACCTACGGCGCCGGCGCCAACCTGGCCGGCGGCCTGCCGGCCCAGACCGTCGTCAACGGCATCGTGCCGCAGCAGCCGGTCGGCGGCCTCGGCCCGGTGCTCGGCCCGATCTACGTCGCCGGCACCGCCGCGGGGACGAACGGCCCCCTCGGCAGCGTGGTGAACCTGCTCGCGCGCGCCTACGGCTTCACCGGCAACGATCTCGGCGTCGCCAAGAACTACTTCGCCAACGGTGCGGCCACCAACCCGAGCACGACGCCGCCGAACTACGTGCCGGTCCCGGCCGTCGCGCCGGCCGGCTACAGCGTGCCGACCTTCAACGGCCTGCCCAATACCCGCGACAGCGTCTACGACTTGGCCTACGGCGTGACCAACACGCAAGCAGGCCAGGACGTCTACGGCTCGTCGCGCCCGATCCAGGTCGCGCAGGGCCGCTACAATATCTTCGACCCGACGGCGCTGAACGGCATCAGTACCAACCCGTCCTTCCCGAGCGGCCACACCACCTACGCCTTCACCGACGGCATCCTGCTGGCGATGACCACGCCGCAGGCCTACCAGTCCATGCTGATGCGGGCCTCCGAATACGGCGAGAGCCGCATCGTGCTCGGGGTGCACTACCCGCTCGACATCATCGGCGGCCGGGCGCTGGCGACCTACGACCTGGCGCAAGGTCTCACCAACCCGCTCTACATCAACAACGCCGCGACCACCGGCACCGCCATCGACCTGCCGAGCCTGTACAACCAGGCTTCGAGCCAGATGCAGATCTATCTCGCGGCCCAGTGCGGCGCCTCGGTGGCGGCCTGCGCGGGGGTCGCCGCGAACAACCCCTACCTGCCGTCGGCGGCGAACCAGGCCCTCTACCAGCAGCGCCAGAGCTTCGGCCTGCCGACCCTGAGCTTCGCTCAAGGACCGCGCGAAACGGCCCCCGCGGGCGGGCCCGATGCCTCGATCCTGCTCGCCCCGATCTACGGCGGCAGCTCCGCGGCGGCCCAGCGGATCGCCCCGAATGGCGGGCTCTCCGGCACGCTGGCCACGGACACGATCAACCAGATCGTCGTCAACACCGAGTCGCCCGCGCTCACCGCCCTCTACGGCACGCCGCTCAGCTACTGGAGCCGCGTCGACCTGTATTCGGCCGCCGGCTATTTCGGCAACGTCATCGGCACCCTGCAGATGGCCGCCACCGACCGGCTGACCACCGACGTCGCCATCGGGAATACCGGCGCACTCTTCGCCAACGGCTCCATCACCGGTCAGGTCACGGTCGGCGCCGGCGGCCTGCTCGGCGGCACCGGCACGGTCGGCGGGATCGTGGCGCAATCCGGCGCCACGGTCGCCCCCGGCAACTCCATCGGCACCCTGTCGGTCGCCGGCAACGCCGCCTTCGCACCCGGCTCCACGCTCCAGGTCGAGGCCAATGCGAGCGGCCAGTCCGACCGCCTCGCCGTCACCGGCGCCGCCACCCTCCAGGGCGGTACCGTCCAGGTGCTGGCGCAGAACGGCCGCTACGACCCCCGCACCGGCTACACCATCCTGTCGGCCAACGGTGGCGTCACCGGCACCTTCGCGGGCGTCTCCTCCACCCTCGCCTTCCTCACCCCGACGCTCCGCTACCAGCCGGCGGAAGTCGACCTGACGCTCACCCGCAACGACATCGCCTTCGCCACCATCGCCCGGTCCCGCAACCAGGCGGCGGTCGCCAACGCCGTCCAGGGTGCCGGGTCGGGCGCGGGCCTCTACAACCGGACCGTCGGCCTCACCACGCCGGAGGCCGTCACCGCCTTCCAGGCGCTCACCGGCGACATCCACGCCAGCTCGGTCTCGGCCGCATACGAGACCGCGTTCTTCGTCCGCGAGGCGATCCTCGACCGGCTGCGCGGGTCGGGCGAGGCCACCCGCGACTACGGCAGCCTGCCCGCCACCTACACCGCCGACCTGCCCGGCCGCGCCGCCCCGGTCGCCCCGGTGCCGGTGCGGGTGCTCGATCCCCGCGTGTTCGGCCTGTGGGGCCAGGGCTTCGGCAGCTTCGGCCAGGCCCGCAGCGATGGCAACGCCGTCACCCTCAACCGCGACACCGCCGGCTTCGTGCTCGGCGCCGATCTGCGGCTGGAGAGCGGCATCACGCTCGGTGTGGCCGGCGGCTACACCCGCACCACCCTCGACGCACCCGGCCAGACGGCGAGCGGTACGATCGAGAGCGGGTTCGGCGGCGTCTATGGCGGCACCGAGGCCGGCCCCTTCGCCCTGCGCCTGGGGGCGGTCTATGCCGACAACAGCCTGCGCCTGCGCCGCAGCGTGGTCTTCCCCGGTGTCTCGGAGACCGAGAGCGCCCGCTACGGCGGTTCGACGGTGCAGGGCTTCGGCGAGATCGGCTACCGGATCGCGCTTGGAGCAGGCGTGCTCGGCAAGGCCTCGGTGGTCTCGGCATCCTACATCGAGCCGTTCGTGGGCGGGGCCTATGTCGGCATCGATCGCGACCGGTTCGCCGAGACGGGTGGCGTCGCGGCCCTGAGCGGCGCCTCGCGGTTGTCGGAGATCCCGACGCTGACGGCGGGCGTGCGCGGGCAGACGGAGGTCGATCTGGGCTTCGGCGCCCCGGTGTCGCTGCACGGGCTGGTGGGCTACCGGCGCGCCTTCGGGGACGTGATCCCGACGGCGTTGCTGGCCTTCGGGACGGGCCCGAGCTTCGTGACGGCGGGGATCCCGATCACCCGGGACGCGCTGGTGGCCTCGGCGGGGATGGATCTGCGGGTGTCGCGGGCGGCGACGATCGGGGTGTCGTATACCGGCCAGGTGGGTTCGCGGGCCGAGGACCACGCGGTGAAGGGGACCTTCACCTACCGGTTCTGAGCCTCGGCACAGGTGGGAAAGGGGGCGTGGCGCGAGCCGCGTCCTTTCATCGTGAATGGGCGCTCGCGGTGTCGCCCCCACCGGGGAGGCGGGACCGGCAACGAACCTGGGCCGACGAAGCGGATGGTGCTTTTTTCCAGAACGAGCCGGACGGGCCCCTGGCCGACCGCATCACCCCGCCTCATCGTCCCGGCGGCGCCATCCCCTTCTCCTCCAGGATCGGCGCGGCATCGGGGCCGGCAAGGTCGCGCAGGAGCGCCGATGCGGCCTCAGCCTGTTCGGCCCCCGCCGGGATCTTGCCCGCATAGGTCGTGACGTTCTGCACCTCCGCCGGAAGCGGGCCGACGAGGCGTGTGCCGGCGACGGCCAGCAGCTCGCTCGTCTGCTGCAGCGCGAGGTCGGCCTCACCCGAGACGAGGCGCGACGCCGCGAGGCCGCCGCGCACCAGCACGAGCTTGTCCTTCATCCGGTCCGCGATGCCGAGGCGCTCGAAGAGCCCCGCGAGGTAGATCCCGCTCGATCCGCCGGAGGCCGGATCCACCATGGCGACGGCCCGCGCCCGCAGCAGCGCCTCGCGGAAAGCCGCCGGGGTGGCGATGTCCGGCAGCGGCGCCCCGTCCCGGACCGCGACACCGATCCCGACCTTGGCGAGCGGCACCGGCGGCGCGCCGGCGAGGCGGGCCTCGCGGATCAAGTCGGAGAGGACATCCAGCGTCAGAATGACGAGGTCGGCCCGGGCGCCGCCGCGGATCGCCTGCGCGATCGCTCCGGCAGTGTCGTTGCGCATCGTGACCTTGTGGCCGGTGCGCTGCTCGAAACGCGGCACCAGAACCGCCGCGACGGGCTTGTACGCCCCCGTGGTCAGCAGCGTGATCTCCGCCGCCTGCGCTGGCGCGCCGAGGGCGAGGATGAGGGAGGCTCCGCCGCCCGCGCGGCGCAGGCCTCGGATCAAGGTCGTCAGTCGGCGCATGTCGGGCTCCCGGGACGGAGGCCGCGTGCCCGGCCCTCCCCCACCGTTAGCCGATGCCTACGCGCTTCAGCGAGCGAAATCCGAGAAGCCGCCCGTCACCGCACCCGAGGCCGCGAGCGCCGCCCGGCTCGCCGGCGCCGTCAGGGCGGCGAGTTCCTCGGCATAGGCGTAGCCCGGGGCCTCGCCCGGGAAGCCGCCCGCGGTGGCGGGGTGCAGGTAGAGCTCGGTCAGCCCGTCCGGCAGGTGGCGCAGCAGGCCCTCGACCCTGGCCGGATTCATGGCGCCCGACCAGGCGAGGCCGAGCACGCCGTCGGGGGTGAGCAGACCGGCGCGCCGGGCCCGGGCGCGCAGCAGGGCCGCCCAGGGCGCCGTGTCGAGGGCGAGGCCCGGATCGGCGCCGGGCTCGGCGCGGCGCAAGGCCTCGCGCGATTCCCGCGGCACCCGGATCGCCCGCATCCCGTAATCGCGTCCGATCGCCAAAACCATTCCGGCGATGATCGGGTGGATGTGGAAGTGCTTGTGCGCGTTGACGTGGTCGAGGGGCAGCCCGGTCGCGCGAAACGCCTCGAACTGCGCCCGGATCTCGGCGGCGAGCTGGTGGCGGGCGCTCCGTTTCAGCGCCAGATCGAGCCCGAGCCGCCCCTGGTCGGCCCGTATCAGCCCGGCGGCGTCCACGAGATCGGGCAGGTCGGCAGCCGGCAGGGTCGGCCAGGCCTCGACCATCACGAGGTGCAGGCCCACCCGCAGCGACGGCATCGCGCGGGCACGCGCCACCGCATCCGCGGCGCCGGGCGCCGACACCATCAGGCTCGCGGCGGTGAGGATGCCGTCGCGGTGGGCCCGCTCCACCGCCTCGTTCACCTGGGTCGAGAGGCCGAAATCGTCGGAGGTGACGACGAGGCGCTTGGCGGGCTTGGGCATGGGCTCGGTCTCTCGACGTGAAAGAGCCTCCCCGTCCGGCGGGACGGGGAGGCTCGCACCCGCCATCAGGCGGGACGGTCGGTTGCGGGGCTTACGCCGCCTTCTTGGACACGCCCTGGCGCTCGCGCAGGAAGTGCCAGAACTCGACGCCCTCGCGCAGGCGGCGCTTCATCATGTCGGGCGAGCGGACCATCTCGCTGACGATCGAGGCGATCTTCGGGGCGCGGAAGTAGAACTTCTTGTAGAACTCCTCCACCGAGTTGAAGATCTCGGTGTGGGACAGGTGCGGGTAGTGCAGCGGCGCGATCTGCACGCCGTTCTCGTCGACGAGCTCGGCGTTGTCCTTGTCGAGCCAGCCGTTCTCCACCGCCTGCTTGTACAGGAAGGTGCCCGGATAGGGTGCTGCGAGCGAGACCTGGATGGTGTGCGGGTTGATCCGCTTGGCGAAGGCGATCGTCTCCTGGATCGTCTCCTTGGTCTCGCCCGGCAGGCCGAGGATGAAGGTGCCGTGGATCGCGATGCCGAGGTCGTGGCAATCCTGGGTGAACTTCTCCGCGACCTCGACCCGCATGCCCTTCTTGATGTTGTGCAGGATCTGCTGGTTGCCCGACTCGTAGCCGACCAGCAGCAGGCGCAGGCCGTTCTCCTTCAGGACCTTCAGGGTCTCGCGCGGCACGTTGGCCTTGGCGTTGCACGACCAGGTCACGCCGAGCTTGCCGAGCTCGCGGGCGATCTCTTCCGCGCGCGGAAGATTGTCCGTGAAGGTGTCGTCGTCGAAGAAGAACTCCTTGGTCTGCGGGAATTCCTTCAGGCAGTACTTGATCTCCTCGATCACGTGAGCGACCGAGCGGGTGCGGTAGGTGTGGCCGCCGACCGTCTGCGGCCACAGGCAGAAGGTGCAGCGCGACTTGCAGCCCCGGCCCGAATAGAACGAGATGTAGGGGTGCTTGAGATAGCCGATGAAGTACTTCTCCATCTGCAGGTCGCGCTTGTAGACCGAGGTCACGAACGGCAGCTGGTCCATGTCGGTCATGATCTCGCGGTCCGGATTGTGGACCACGACACCGTCGGCGTTGCGGTAGGAGAGACCCTTGATCTCCGCCATCGGCACGCCCTCGGCGACCTCCTTGACGGTGAAGTCGAACTCGTTGCGGGCGCAGAAATCGACCGAAGGGGCCTGGGCCATCGAGCCGGCGGCATCGACCGCGACCTTGGCGCCGATCAGGCCGGCGATCAGCTTCGGGTTCTTGGCCTTCAGCGCCTCGATCGTCTTCACGTCCGACTTGAAGGACGGCACCGAGGTGTGCAGCACCACGAGGTCGAAGTCGTTGGCCTGGGCCACGATCTCCGGCAGCTTGATGTCGTGCGGCGGCGCGTCGATCAGCTTGGAGTTCGGCACGAGCGCGGCGGGCTGGGCGAGCCAGGTCGGGTACCAGAACGACTTGATCTCGCGCTTGGCCTGGTAGCGCGAGCCGGCGCCGCCGTCGAAGCCGTCGAAGGTGGGGGCCTGGAGGAAGAGGGTCCGCATCATCGGGAAGGTGTCTCAACAGAGGGGAGCCGCATCGGCGGCCGGAGAGGCCGCCGGGCGGCCCGATGAGATGTCTTTTAAGTCGAGGGAGCGCCGGACTCGCGGGCGAGGCCGGAATCCGGGATCAGCGTGCCATCCGCAACGACCCGATAATCATGACCTTTCCAAGTCACGGCGCCGGACATGAAGCACCAGGCGAAGCCGGCGAAGGACAGGAGGTCGCGGATCGGCAGCAGCCAGTAGGGGTGCGGCTCGAGGCCGAAGGCCCGCTCGACCCGCATGCACAGCACGATCCGGCAGGCCAGTGCCAGGGCGGCGGCGGCGAGCGTGTAGGGACCCGAATCGGGCAGCAAAGCCGCGATCAGCGCCAGCGGGAAGGCGTGGGTGACGAGCGTGCCGGCATATCCCACCGGATCGACGTTGCGGATCGTGCGGTTCCAGCGGGTCTCGTGCCGCCACAGGCCAGCGAGCGAGGTATCGACGCAAGTGTGCCCGATGGTGAAGTTCGGGATCGCCACGATCCCGCCCTGGGCCCGGAGCGCCGCCCCGAGGGTGTAGTCGTCGGCCAGATCGTTGCGGATCGCCTCGAAGCCGCCGATCCGGGCGAGCACCTCGGTGCGGAACGCGATGGTGGAGCCGAAGCAGGGATCGGCGAGCCCCAGCCCGGTGCCCATCAGGACGTTGGGCAGGAACTGGGTGTCGATGGCGAGCGCCGAGAGATGCGCGAAGGCGCCGCGATTGGCCGGCACGCCGTGATAGAGGCAGGTGACGCCCGACACGCCCGGCTGGGCCAGTTCGGCGACGATGCGCTCGAGATAGTCCGGCGCCACCACCATGTCGCTGTCGGCCAGCACCACCACCTCGTGGGCGATGAGCCCCGCCATGTTGATGAGGTTCGAGACCTTGCGGTTCGAGCCGTGCTGGCGGGCGTCGATGACGAGGTCGATGCGTAAGGAGGGGTGCTCGGCCTGGAGCCGGTGCACCACGGCGATCGCCGGATCGGCGGCGTTCTGCACCCCGAAGATCACCTGCACGGCGCCCGCATAGGCCTGGGCGCAGAAGGTGGTGAGGTTGGCGTGCAGGTTCGGCTCGTCGCCGCAGAGCGGCTTGAGCAGGGTCACGGAGGGGCGGGCCGAGCCGGCGGGCAGGCGCGGCACCGGGCGCCGGGCGAGGCGCCCAGCGAGCCACGCGGTGGTCAGGCCGTACACGCACCCGGCGAGCGCCAGGACGATCAGGGGGGCGGAGATCCAGGTCCATTCCATGGCGAGGGGCGATCCCTGGGAGGAGTTGGCGGCGCGGGGGGCGCGGCGGGCAATGTTGTTGAGGGTGCGATCGAAGGGTTGACGGCCGGTATTCGTCGGTCGTCAACTTTCCGAAGCAGTCTGGCCGATGCGGCTTGGGCGAAGCTGGTCGGACGGGGCTAGGTGGCCGAGGCTACTTGGCCGAGGCTACTTGGCCTTGGGCGCCGGGGCGGCGAGCATCGTCTCGGTCGATTTCTTCAGGTGGGCCAGCAGGGCGTCGGCTCCCCCCTCCTGCAGCGGCTCGGTGAAGCCGGTGCGCAGGGTGCCCGCCTCGCTCACCGTGCCCTGAAGGAAGACGTCGGTGATCTTGTTGTCGGCGTTCAGCACGTAATCGACCGGGGAGGTGTCGCCGCTGCCGTCGGTCACCGTGACGTGGACGATGCGGCCCTTGCCGCGCGGCTCGCTCTTCGGGTCGATGGCGAAGGTGCTGCCACTGGCGGCCCCGAGCCGGGTGGCGTAGGTCGCCGCCAGGTAGGGCTCGAAGGCGGCGACCAGCGCCTGCTGCTTGTCGGCCGGGATCTCCTTCCAGCGGGTGCCGACGCCGAGGCGCAGCATCTCCGGCAGGTCGAAATTCTCCTTCATCGGGCCGGCCAGGGTCTCGGCGCGGGCGCGCACGTCGGCGGCCTTCAGCGCCGCCTCGAGGGCATCGGTCATGCGCCGCACGGTGGCGACCGCCGGATCGCCCTCCCCGGCCGCAGGCGCGGCGGGAGCGGCGGCATTCTGGGCCAGGGCCGGCAGCGCCGGCATCAGGAGGCCTGCGATCACCAGGTTGCGCAGGGTCTCGCGTCGGGTCTGCACCAGGTTACTCTCCTTTGCCGTCGACGGGCGCCGCGGCGTAGCCGTAGGCGGCCACATGGGCCTGCCGCGGACGAAGCCATGTCCGCAGGGCCGCGCCGATCCCGGCCGCGGGGGAGCGGCCCTGATCGGCTTCGTTTTCCATGGCGTGCCAGAGCATCAGGCTCGGCAGCCCGACCGCGAGGTCGGCCAGCCGCTTGATCAGCGACAGGGCCAAAGCCGCCTCGGCCGGAATGCCGAACACCGCGCAGAGCGCGATCAGGCCGCCTTCCTGGGCGCCGAGCGCGCCGGGTACCGCGAAGGCGGCGCCGCGCACGGCCTGCGCCAGGCTCTCGATCACGATCGCCTCGAGGAAGCCGACCTCGTAGCCCATGAAGCGCAGCGCGATCCAGACCTCGAAGGTGCCGATCACCCAGCCGAACAGATGCGTGCCGATGGCGGCGACGATGCGGCCGCGGGCGGCGTAGAGGCCGCGCAGGCGCTCGAACAGCACGTCGACCGCGCCGAAGATCCGCCACTCGCGGCCGCCCGCGAAGCGGTTGATGGCGGCCTGGAGCAGGCTCTGGCCGAAGCGGCGCTGCACCAGGTAGAAGGCGACGAGGGCCGGTGCCGCCACCACGAGGCCCAGGCCCACGTAATGCACGATCGGCCCGTCGCCCCCGAGCGCCACCAGGATGCCGAGACCGGCCACGGTGAACAGGAATTGCGTGAGCGCCTGGATCATCAGGTCGACGAGGGTGCTGGCGCCCGACAGGGATCCGGGCACCCGGTGCAGGGTCAGGAGCCTGGCGCCGATCAGGTCGCCGCCGACCTGCGCGACGGGCAGCAGGGTGTTCACCCCCTCGCGCACGAAGCGCACGCTGACGCAGGCGCGCAGCAGCGGCCTCTCGCCGCGGGGAAACACGATCCACCAGCCGAGGCCCGCCCAGGCGACGGCCACGACGCGCGCCACCACGACCAGCACGGCGCCCCAGCCGGACGCCCACAGGGCCGCCGCGACCGCCTCCGGTCCCGAGGAGACGAACAGGCCGATCACGGTGCAGAGGCCGGCGATCAGGCCCAGTGTCGTCAGTCGCTTCATGACCCTCTTTCTGTCGCAGCGGCGGCGGCCTCGAGGGGGCGCGCCATTCCGGCAACGGAGTCGAAACAAAGCAGCGCCGTTGCACCCCGGCACGTTGCAGCTTTGATGGGCGCTGTCTATCACCGCCCGGACACAGTGCCGGCGAAACCGGCACTCACCACCGGCGCGGCTTTTCGGCACAAGCAAGGCCGCCCCAGCATCGCCGCAAGCTCACTTTACGGCGCATCGTTCTCCCCGCCCCAGCTCCGGCTGGCGGGGGCCGGATACGCGAAAGAAGGCCGCTCGTGACGGCCGCCAGGGGACGAACAGCATGGATCGGGAGACGACCTTCGAGGCCGAGCGCGGCGCGCTCGACGACACGACCGCGCACGACCTGACGGCCCTCGGGGGCGAGGCGCCCGGCCGCGCCCCGTCGCCGCAATCGCCCGTCATGGCCTGGAACGAGTGGGACCCGCTGGAGGAGGTGATCGTCGGCTCGCTCGACGGCGCCACGATCCCGACCCACCACCTGACGGTGATCTTCAACCTGCCGCGGGCCGCCCAGCCGTTCTACCGGCTCGCCTCCGGCTGGAAGTATCCCGGCTTCATGAAGAAGCTGGCTCAACAGGAGCTGGACGGCTTCATCAAGATCCTGGCCGGCGAGGGCGTGAAGATCCGCCGTCCCGATTCCGTGGATTTCTCGAAGAAGTTCCGTGCGCCGCGCTGGTCGTCGCGCGGCTTCTGCGTCGCCTGCCCGCGCGATCCGTATCTGGTGATCGGCGACGAGATCATCGAGAGCCCGATGTGCTGGCGCTCGCGCTACTTCGAGGGCGACGCCTACCGCTCGCTGTTCAAGGAGTATTTCCGGGCCGGCGCGCGCTGGACCTCGGCGCCGCGGCCCCAGCTCACCGACGAGCTGTACAATTACGACTACCGGGTGCCGAACCTGAAGGCCGGCGAACCGATGCAGTTCACGGTCAACGAGTTCGAGCCGGTCTTCGACGCGGCCGACTTCGTGCGCTGCGGCCGCGACCTGTTCGTCACCCGCTCCAACGTGACCAACCTGATGGGCATCGAGTGGCTGCGCCGCCATCTCGGCCCGGGCTTCCGGATCCACGAGATCGAGAGCCGCTGCCCGCAGCCGATGCACATCGATTCGTCGTTCATGCCGCTCGCCCCCGGCAAGGTGCTGGTCAATCCCGACTACATCGACGTCGAGAAGCTGCCGGCGGTGCTCAAGAAGTGGGACGTGCTGATCGCGCCCCGCCCCGACCCCGTCGAGGGCTTCATGAGCAAGATCTCGATGTGCTCGCCCTGGACCTCGATCAACGTGCTGGCCATCGACGAGAAGAAGATCGTGGTCGATGCGAGCCAGCCGACGCTGATCAAGGCGCTCAAGGACTGGGGCTTCGACCCGATCCCGACGCCGTTCCTGTCCTACGGCCCGTTCGGCGGCTCGTTCCACTGCGCCACGCTGGACGTGCGCCGGCGTGGGCCGCTGAAGTCCTATTTTTAGGCGGCGTTCGGCGTCGTCGATACCTCTTCCCCTCGTCGCCTACGGCGGGGCGGTTCGGGAGCAGGAATGGCGCGGGCTTTCTCCTCTCCCCGCGGGCGGGGAGAGGGCTGTGTCCCCCTTGCCGGGGACACAGCAAGCCCGCAGGGCGAGGGTGAGGGGGTCTCGACGAGTGAGGCTCCTCCGGAAGCACCCCCTCACCCTCGCTCCGGCTCCGCCTCCGCTTGCCGCGTCTCTTGAACAGAGACACGGCCCTCTCCCCGCCCGCGGGGAGAGGGGAAAGCCCGCGTCTCGTTCTTGTGCCGGGGCGTTCCTCGAATACTCTGTTTTCCCGACGAAACTCGTCATCGCGACGGCGTTTCTGCCGTAGCGGGAGGCCGAGCGCCTCCGACGCCCCCTGCCCCATTCGCACTTTCCTCACCATCCATCGGCCATGCTGAGGGCCGGCGCGTGACGCGGCACAGGGCCGTCCGCCACCCGAAAGCCGTCGCCCGATGAGGATCCTGGTACTCGGCGGCTACGGCCTGATCGGCGCCGCGGTACTCGCGCGGCTGCTCGAGGCCGGTCACGAGATGGTCGCCCTCGGGCGCGACGTCACGGCGGCGCGACGGCGTTTCCCGGAAGCGACCTGGATCGCCCGCGACATCGCGGCGTTGAGCGAGCCGGCCGCCTGGCACCCGGTGATCGCCGGCTGCGACGCGGTGGTGAACTGCGCCGGCGTGCTCCAGGATGGACCCGGCGACGACGTGCGCGCCGTACAGGACATCGCCATGCGGGCGCTGTTCCGGGCCTGCGCCGAGGCCGAGATCGCCAAGATCGTGCAGATCTCCGCCGTCGGTGCCTCCGCCGACGCGCGGACCGCGTTCATGCGCACCAAGGACGCGGCCGATGCCGCGCTGGCGCAACTCGACCTCGACTGGACGATCCTGCGTCCGGGCCTGGTGCTGGCCCCCACCGCCTATGGCGGCACCGCCCTCCTTCGGGCGCTCGCCTCGATGCCGCTGGTCATGGCCCTGGTCGGCGGCGCCGGGCCGATCCAGACCGTGCATGTCGACGACGTCGCCGAGGCCGTGCGCCTCGCCGTCGAGGGGCGGGTGCGGCCGCGAGCGGCCTACGACCTCGTCGAGGACGAGGCCCACTGCCTGGCCGAGGTCGTCGCCGCGTTCAGGGCCTGGCTCGGCCATCCCCCGGCCCGGCTCGTGGCGGTCCCGCGATTCCTCGTCCGGCCGGCGGTCGCCTTCTGCGACGGGCTCGGGCGGCTCGGCTGGCGCTCGCCGCTGCGCAGGACCGCCCTCGTGCAGGTCACCGAGGGC
Source organism: Methylobacterium sp. SyP6R (assembly GCF_019216885.1). Taxonomy (NCBI): domain Bacteria; kingdom Pseudomonadati; phylum Pseudomonadota; class Alphaproteobacteria; order Hyphomicrobiales; family Methylobacteriaceae; genus Methylobacterium; species Methylobacterium synurae. Next base: position 3,651,789 of record NZ_JAAQRC020000001.1, read on the forward strand.
GTCACCGGCGATCCCGGCCCCTGGCGGCGCGCCGGCGGCCCGGCACCGACGGGCTTGCGCGCCAGCCTGCGCCGCCTGCCCTCCACCGTCCAGGAGCGCTGGTTCGGCCGGCTCTGGCTCCTGAAGCCGGCCGTCATCGGCGGTCTCGCGTTGTTCTGGCTGGTCTCGGGCCTCGTCGGCCTCGTGCGGTTCGATGCCGCGGCGACGATCCTGACCGATCGGGGCGTCGGACCGGCCGCCGCCGGTGCCGCGGTCGCGGCCGGCATCGTCCTCGATCTGGTCCTCGGAGCCGCGATGCTGGTACGGCGCCTGATGCCGCTCGCCGCTTCGGGGATGATCGGCGGCACGCTGGCCTATTGGGCGGCCGGGACGTGGCTCGCCCCCGATCTCTGGGTCGATCCCCTTGGCGTTTACGTGAAGACGCTACCCGCCGCGCTCCTGGCGCTGGTCGCCCTTGCGCTCGCCGCGGAGCGCTGAGCGATGCCGTGGATCGACCTCTTGCGCTGGCTGCACGTGATCGGCGCGACGGTCTTGTTCGGCACCGGGGCCGGCATCGCCTTCTTCATGCTGGTGGCGCACCGGACCCGCGATCCCCGTCTCGTCGCGCATGTCGCCGGCACGGTGGTGATCGCCGACGCCCTGTTCACGGCGACCGCCGCGGTGATGCAGCCTGTGACCGGACTGGCGCTTGCCCGTCTCGCCGGCTGGCCGCTGAACCAGGGCTGGCTCCTGGCCTCGATCGGGCTCTACGTCGTCGTCGGCCTGTTCTGGCTGCCGGTGGTGGCGATCCAGCTGCGGATGCGCGACCTGGCACGGGCGGCGGCCGCCGAGGGGCGGACGCTGCCGACGGCCTACGACCGGCTGTTCCGGATCTGGTTCGCCTGCGGCTGGCCGGCCTTCGCGGCGATGCTGGCGATCCTCTGGCTCATGACCGCCAAGCCATCTTTCTGTTAAGCCACCCCGCCCCGCTCAGCGCCCGGCGGTCGGCCCCTTGTCGGTCCAGTCCGGCGGCAAGCCGAAGGAATCGCCGATGATGCCGTCGACGCCGGGCGCCCGGCCGAAGGCCTGGCAGTCGGGATCGCGGGGCATCTCGCCCAGCATCGTCACGCGGATGCGCTCGTAGGTCGGGATGGTGAGCTCGGACTCGAACGGATCCTCGCCGGTGGCGAGATACGAGCCGAAATCCTGGCCGAAATCGCCGGCGAGGTCGTAGATGTCGGCGACCGGGGAGAACCGGGCCTGGTTGGTGAAGGAGTTGGCGCCTCCGGCCCACACCATCGCGGCGCGCTGCTGGCGGCGGGCATCCAGGGCCTCGGCCTCGATCGTGAGGTCGCCGAGCCCGATCGGCAGGCGCGGCACCGGCACCTTGCCGATCGTGTCGGCGAAGCCGACGCCGACCTGCGCGGCGATGGTGATCGCCGCCGAGGCGCCGACCGCGACGCCGGAGGCCGGCACGTTGGTGAGGCTCGCCCGGGTGATGGTCGAGCGCACGGTCAGGTCGGCGGGGCCGGACGAGACCACGTCGTAGCGCAGGGACAGCTCGTAGCACATCGCCCGGTCCGCCGCGTTGGCGACGACCCGGCGCTCCTGCTCGGTCACGTCGGGGCCGGACACCGCCGCCGAGAAGGTGGTGGGGATGATGCGCACCGTGCGCACCCGGGCCATCGCGGCCTTGTCGAGGAAGATCCGCGACTTCGTCGCGGTGGCCTCGCTCGAGGTCAGGTGGTCGTAGCGCGTGAGCAGGCCGGTCTGGGTCAGCACCGGCGTGGCGCAGCCCGCGAGAAGGGCCAGGGTCGCCACGGCCGCGACGCGGCGGGCGGCCCGCGTGGTCAAGGCAGCCTCGATTGTCGTCCGCATTCGGTCGCTTTCCCGGATCACGCGAAGCCGGTCGACCGGAAACCCCGATGGGATTCCCGGAGGCCGGCTCCAGGCGGCGCAAGGCCGGGCCCGTCCGGGCTCGCCGCGCCGTTATGCCGTGAAGCCTAGCCGTCGCCGCGAGGAGGGGGAAGCCGAGCGTGGCGGCGACCGTCGCTTCGGCCCCGGCTGTAACGCTTCGGCCACATTGTTTCCGAAGGTCAGGTCCCCGTGGGAATCCGTCAGGCGAGGGCCGCCATGCTGCAGCTCTGCCCGCCATCCACCGGCAGGCACACGCCGGTGATGAAGCGGGCCTCGTCGGAGGCGAGGAAGACCGCCGCATGGGCGATGTCCCAGGCCTCGCCGAGGCGGCCGAGCGGCACCCGGCGGTCGCGGCCGGATTCCGGGGTGCCGGCGCCCCGGCATTCGTCGGCGAGCGTCGTGTCGAGGAGGCCCGGCAAGATCGCGTTGGCGCGGATGCCGTCGCGGGCATATTGCATCGCCACCGACACGGTCGCCTGGTTCACCGCCGCCTTGGCGGCCGCGTAGGCGAAGGCCGGCGTTCCGGTCCAGCGCCGGGAGGCGACCGACGAGATGTTGACCACCGCCCCCGACCGGCGGGCCCGCATGCCCGGCAGCACCGCCTTGCAGGTGCGCCAGACCCCGCCGACATTGACCTCGATCGCCCGGCGCCAGGTCTCCTCGTCGAGGTCCTCCGGGCCGCCGGCCTCCGGCAGACCGACATTGTTGTGCAGGATGTCGATGCGGCCGAACCGCGTCTCGCCGGCGGCCACCGCCCGCGCCACCGCGTCGTAATCGGTAACGTCGGCGCACAAGGCCTCGGCCTCGTTGCCCTCCTCGGCGATGATCTGGGCCGTCTCCTCGGCGGCGGCGAGCCCGCGGTCGACGCAGATCACCCGGGCGCCCTCCCGGGCGAAGGCGACCGCCACCGCCTTGCCGTTGCCCCAGCCGGTGCCGGCGGAGCCCGCCCCGAACACGATCGCGATCTTGTGCAGCAGGCGTGTCGACATGGCCCGACCTCCGTCCCTCGACGGAGAGTCGCGAAAAAGGCCCGTCCCGCGCAACGGGCGGCAGAGCAGGGCGGCCAGAAGCCGCCCGCATGGATGGGCGAGTTCTAAGCCCGGACGGGCGCAGGCCCCCTGGCGAGGCGCCAGGCCGCGACGGCGACCGCCAGCGCGAGGCAGAGCTGGGCCGTGCTCCCCTCGCCCAGATGGGCGTGGCCGAGATCGAGCCGCACGGCGAAGCGCACGGCCCATCCGGCCGCCCAGTAGCCGAGACAGAAGGTCAGGGCGGCAAGCAGGAGCGCGACGAAGTCGTTCATGAGCGAGATCCCCCGCGGGCGAGGATGCGACCGCCGGGTCCCGCGGGCCGGCGGCGCGACCATCAGACCCGGGCAAGCTTGCCCGAAGCCTGTCTGCCCGGAAGGCTCAGCAAGAGCCGCGCCAGACCGCCGGTGTCTCGTCGCGCGCCGTCCTCACTCCGGCCGCGTCGCCTGCATCGACGGGCGCTCGCTGACGCGCGCGTACCATTCCGCCGCCGCGGGGGCGCGCTCGCGCCAGCCGAGATCGGGCAGGCGGAGGTCGAGATAGCCGAGGCAGCAGCCATACGTGATGGTGGCGATGTCGACCCGCTCGCCGAAGCCGGGCGCCGCCGCCTCGATCCGCGCCAGCGCGTCGACGATCTTTTCACGCTGCCCGGCAACCCAGGCCGGCGACCGCTCGGTCTCCTGGCGCACCCGGGTCTCGTAGACGCAGAGCAGCGCCGCATCGAGCAGGCCGTCGCCGGTCGATTGGGCGGCGAGCGCCATCCAGCGCGCCGGGCCGGGCGCCGGGAAGAACCCGCCCGAACCCAGATGGTCGAGGTACTCGCAGATCACCCGGCTGTCGGCGAGCGCCGTGCCGTCGTCGAGGAGCAGGGTCGGCACCTGCGCGAGGGGGTTCTGTGCCCGGATGGTCGCGTCGCGGTTGATCGGGTGGGCGGCCGCCGGCAGCAGTTCGAGCTTGTCGAACAGCCCGAGCTCGTGGGCGACGACCAGCACCTTGCGGACGAAGGGAGACGTCTTGGCGTAGAAGAGCTTCATGGGGTTCCTCCTGTTGTTTTGGTTACCGATCATCCATTCCGCGACCTCACCCTGAGGTACGGGCGATTCGAGGATCGCCGAGCCTCGAAGGAGGGCGCCAGGGATCGCAGCCGCATCCGGAGCCCTCCTTTCGAGGTTGGTCGATCTTCGATCGCGTGCGATCTGCGATCGCCAACATCTCAGGATGCGGTTCTGGATGGGACGAGGGTGCAGCTCGCATCACAGGCCGTCGTCACCGATCCATGGTACCTGCTCACTGCCCCCGCCCGGACGCCGTCGGCTTCGCGGCAGGCTTCGCGACGGCCGGCGCGGCGCCCGGCGCCGCGGGCTTCGGGGGCGCCGGCGGGCGCGGGGTCTCGACGCTGAGGCGGCGCACCGGCCAGCCGTCGCTCCAGCGCTCCATGTCGATGAAGCGCGGGTTGCTCTTCAGGCTGGTGGCATTCTGGCCCGAGAACGCGGCGGCCGCCGCCATGTCGAAGGTCTTCCAGAAGGCGAGGTAGTCGAGGCTGTCGGTGCCGGCGGCGTTGATCTGCCCGACGAGCACGGTCTGCTCGCCGGTGAGCGTCATGTCGGCCGACCACTTGAATGGAGCCGGCTTCTGCTTCGGGTCGGCGGTCGGCAGCTTCAGCTGCGCCACATCGTAGGCCGGGTTGCCGCCGGCGGGAGCCGCCAGGGTGGCGGAGAGAGCCGGGAAGCCGTGATCGTCGGAGAGTGCGCGGACCATCAGCTTGTGGTCGGTCGGCACGGCGGTGGCCTCCCGCATCACGCGCCTTGCGGCGATGTCGGCGGCGCGGGCGTCCCGATCGCCGATCACCGTGACGATCAGCGTCGCGGGGTCGATGTCGTTGAGGTCGTGGAGGGCGATGCCGCGGGCCTTGTCGTCCCGGGCGATGCCGCCCGGCACGGCGCCGAAGATCAGCCGCGGCACCGGCAGGCCGTTCGCCTTGGCGCGGGCCGCGAGGTTGGCCGCCAGCGGCACGCCGGCGAGGTGGCCGATCAGCGCCACGCGGCTCGTGTCGGGCTTCGCCTCCTGGTCGCCGGCGAGCTCGGCGAGCGCCTCCTTGACCAGGGTCGCCGCATTGCCGCCCGCATCGACCGGCCGGGTGCGGCCCACCTCCTGGAAGCGCGGGAACAGCACGAGGTAGCCGGAGCGTGCCAGGTGCTCGATCCAGGCCCCGTAGGCCTGCGGGTTCACCGCCCCCCAGGCATGCAGCAGCACCGCCACCGGCCGCCCCTCGGCCTGGGCCGGGCCGTTGCCGTAATAAGCGAAGGTCACCGCGCCGGCCCGGCCGAGCACCCGCTTCACCACGCTCGCGGCGAGGTAGGCCTGGCCTCCCGGCCCCTCCTTCGGCTGGGCGGGCGGCGTGGCGGCGCTCACACCGGACGCGCCACTGACGACCGCGAGGGCGAGGGCGAGCGGAAGGACGAGGTGGAGGCGGGAGAGCGGAGGCATGAGGCTGGGGGGCTGGCGGCTCGGGAGGCGCACCCCACACTGTTTCGCGCCCGCACTCAAGGCGTGATCGCGCGCGAGGCCGACCGTTCTGAGGCTTGTCGCTTCCGCGGTACAGTCACGCTCGCGATTCGGAGAGCAGAAGCGGGGTTCCGGGTCGTTTCGCGGCAAGTTCTAGTTGCCGTCCCCCGGCTCGTTCCCAAGCACCGTGTGAAGCCGGCCGATCAGGGTGTCGAGTTCCCGCGGTACCGGCTCGTCGGTGACATCGGTATACATCGCCCGCAAGTCCTGCCCGAGCTTGGCGAGCAGCAGCGCATCGGCCAGGGACGACGCAGTCGAGTGCGACTGTCCGTAGATCGCAGCGTGATTGCTCGGGATCAACTTCATGGCACGATGACGGGAACGGGGTTCCCGGCTCCAGCGAGGACAAGGGCGAGGTCGGGGACGAGAATCGGCACACGAGCGGTGATGATGGTCGGTCGATGACTTGTGGTCGATGGCTCGCGGTCGATCCGGGGCGGCGGAAGGTCGGCTCGCCATGAACAACGCGCTTCCGAGAGGGCAGTTGCGCGCGATTTTCGAGCAACCCGCCCGGCCGAACGCGATCCCGTGCGCGGGAGCACGCGGCCGCGACGGATTTCGTCGCAGGCCGCGTCGTTTAAGCCTCATCAACCATGACGATGGCCGTCCGGACGCCGCCCTACATCGGCGGCGTCAGCCCGTCCTTGCCGACCGAGATGCTGCGCGCTTCGAGCTTATCCCCGTCACGGACTGCCGAGGCGAAGACCTTGGCGCCCGGCACCAGCACCGCCCGGTCGGCCGGCTCCAGCATCACGACCGGCGTGCCCGGCGGCACGGCGACCGCGAGGCTCTGGCCCTTGTACGACACCGTGAGGGTGCGGCCGTTGCCGATCACGGAGCCGCCCGCCACCGTGCCGTTGGTCATGCTGGTCTCGACCTCGGGCGTCTTGACCGTGCCGTTGGTCATGCTCGTCTCGACCGGGCCGGCGCCGTCGGGCAGCCGATCCCAGGGATAATGCCCCTCCCCGGCGCCGCGCATCGCCTCGGGGAAGATCAGCACTTCGAGGGCGACCGGCGGGTCGCCGGGCTTTTCGCCGGGCTTGGCGGCGGTGCCGATGAAGCTGCCGTCCTTGACCTGGTCGAGACTCGCGGGCGCCAGCTGCCCCACCCGCGTGCCGGAGCCGAGGCGGACGGTCTCGACCGTGCCCGTACGGGTGCGGATGGTGACCGCGTCCGCCTCGACGCGCTCGATCGTGCCGCGCAGGCGCTCGACCTGCGGCGCGGCGAGGGCGGCGCCGAGGGAACCGCCTGCGGCCAGCATCAGGCCGGCGGCCGCGATCGTCCTGAGAAAGGGCATGGTGACACTCCGAAAACCAGGGCTCGAGGGTCCGAGCCCCGCCCGTTATGGTTCGCCCCGCCGCGCCGGACATTCGTCTCGCGCAGACGTGAACCAGGGCCCGGACCTATCCGACGACCAGGCTGCAATGCGGCTCGATGACCGGGTTGGCGCGCGACCAATCGGTGGCGTTGCGGCCGGCATCCCAGGTAAAGTCGTACACCCCGAGATCGACGAAGCGCTGATGGATTCGCGCGTCGTATTTCTCGCTGACGGTGCGGGTGAGCCTCTGGATATCCCTGTTGCGCAGCCTCTGCGTATTTCCCGCTTCGTTATAATATTGGATGTAGCAGAATTTCCGCAGCAGGATCATGCGGGTATGGAGAAAGGTTCTCACGCATAGCTCGTAATCGTCGGCCGCGGCCAGATCCGGATTGTGCCCGCCGATGCTGTGATAGAAATCCTTGCGCCAGGCCCTGATGTGGTTCGGGGCCGAGACGATGTGCCGGATCGTCTTGGCATTGATCCTCGGCGCCTCGTGGACGATGTAATCCCGGCCGTTGTAGTTTTCGACCCGGTCCCGCCCGTAGAAGAAGGCCCAATCCGGGCCGTAGGTCGCGTTGCGCCCGTCCTCGAAGACCTCCGCCCAGTCCGTGTAGAGAAAACCGGCTTCGGGATGCTGGAGAAACGCCCCCACGACCGCATCCAGGCCGAACGAGGTCAATTCGTCGTCGTGGTCGAGTTCGAGGAGGATGTCGCCGCCGGCGAGCCGGCAGGCCGTCTGCTTCACGTCTCCGATGCGGCCCGAGGGGCGGTGCGGGCGATAGACGCGAATCCGGTGGTCCTGTGCCGCCAGGGCGTTCAGTTCGGAGAACGTCGCGCCGTCATCGTCCGAGTCGTCGACGATGATCCACTCCCAATCGACGTAGGTCTGGGACCGCAGCGAATGGAACGGGCGCAGGATCCGGTGGCCCGACCGATAGGCCGGCGTGAAGACGCTCACCAGCGGGCGTGAGCGGCGAAACGTCGTCGCGTTGTCCAGGAAACAGTAGAAGATCTGCCGCCCGACCTCGTCGGCATCGACAGGGCCCGCGAAATTGATCCAGCGCTTGCGCACCTCGTAGGGGGCGTGCATCAGATTCTGGAATTTCGCCTCCTCGCCGAAGGTCGCGATCACATGCGGCCTTTTCGCGATGAGGATGCGTTCGAGATCATGGTCGTCCGGATAGAACGAGCAGTTCAATTGCCGCGTTTCGACGTCGATATCGGGCCCGGGACTTTTGATCTCGAATTCGCTGCGGCCGATGACGACGATTTCCGGAAGACTCACGACAGGCCTCGCGAAGGGTACAGGATAGGATCCGATGTCTGCGGGCGCAGGTAGCACGATCCAAGCCGGGCGCAGGCCTGCTCAATCCGAGTGTGATGCACGGATCGCCGGATTTCCATGCTGATCTTCCGGGACCGGCTCGGTACTTGTACGTCACCGGATGGGAGCGGCGGCCGCCGCGCAAGAATCCTCCCCCTCTGCGGTGGAGGGCTCGGCGTCGCGCCCGTCGCCCCCGCATCCAGGCAGCCTGCTGCGTCGTGTCCTGCGCCCAACGGCAGCGGACCCCCTACTCCTCCTCCGCCTCCTCAGGCTCCAGCGTCGCCTTGACGGTGTCGAGCACCCGCCGGGCGAGGTCGGAATCCGGGTCCTCGCGGGTCAGCGCGTCCTCCAGCATGGCGAGGAAGCCGCCGAGCTGGTGGCGGTAATGGTCGGAATCGATCCCCCGCAGGATGCCGGCGACGAAGCGCACCGCCATCTGCAACGCCACCTGCTTGGCGGCGACGTCGGATTGCGCCTCGGAGAGCCGGGCGATCATCTCGCCATGGCGGGCCGAGAGCGTCGTCAGGCCGTTGATCTTGTCGTCCGGGCTCATCGCAGGCTCTCCCGAGAACAGGAAGGGGGCCCTTCCCGTCGGAAAGGCCCCCGTCGTCGTGGCGGTGCCCGGGGAGCCTGTCACGGGCTCCCGGGTGTTCAAAAGCTCTCCCTCCGGCTGTCATCCGAGGGGAGAGGACCAATCCTTACGCCGCGAGTTGGCGCAGGACGTAAGGCAGGATGCCGCCGTTGCGGAAGTACTCGAGCTCGTCGAGCGTATCGATGCGGCAGGTCAGCGGGACCTCCTTCACCGAGCCGTCGGCCGAGGTGATCTTGGCGGTGAGCGTCTGGCGCGGCTTCAGCTCGCCGGCCAGGCCCTCGATCGTCACGGTCTCGTCGCCCTTGAGGCCGAGCGAAGCCCAGGAGGTGTCGCCCTGGAACACCAGCGGCACCACGCCCATGCCGACGAGGTTCGAGCGGTGGATGCGCTCGAAGCTCTCGGCGATCACGGCGCGGACGCCGAGCAGCTTGGTGCCCTTCGCCGCCCAGTCGCGCGAGGAGCCGGTGCCGTATTCCTTGCCGGCGAACACCACCAGCGGGGTGCCCTCCTGCTCGTAGCGCATCGCGGCGTCGTAGATGAACATCCGCTCGCCCGACGGCTGGTACAGGGTGTAGCCGCCCTCGACCACGGTGCCGGACTCGTCGCGCACCATCTGGTTCTTGATGCGGATGTTGGCGAAGGTGCCCCGCATCATGACTTCGTGGTTGCCGCGGCGGGTGCCGTACTGGTTGAAGTCCTGCACCCGGACCTGATGCTCCTGCAGGTAGTGACCCGCCGGAGACGCCGCCCGGATGTTGCCGGCCGGCGAGATGTGGTCGGTGGTGATCGAGTCGAGGAACAGGCCGAGGATGCGGGCATTGACCACGTCCTCCACGGGCTTGGGGGTCTTCTCCATGCCGACGAAGTAGGGTGGGTTCTGGACGTAGGTCGAGCCGCCGTTCCACGCGAAGGTCTCGGCCTCGGTGACCTCGACATTCTTCCAGTTCTGGTCACCGCCGAACACGTCGGCGTAGCGCGACTTGAACAGGGTCGAGGTGATGTTGGCCTCGATGAACTCCTGGACCTCGGCCGTCGAGGGCCAGATGTCCTTCAGGTAGACCGGCTTGCCGTCCGAGCCGGTGCCGAGGGGCTCGGTCGTGATGTCGATCTGCATCGAGCCGGCGAGCGCGTAGGCGACGACGAGCGGCGGCGAGGCGAGGTAGTTCGCCCGCACGTCGGGGTTCACCCGGCCCTCGAAGTTGCGGTTGCCCGAGAGCACCGCGGCGGCCACGACGTCGTTGTCGTTGATCGACTTCGAGATCGCCGCCGGCAGCGGGCCCGAATTGCCGATGCAGGTGGTGCAGCCGAAGCCGACGAGGTTGAAGCCGAGCGCGTCGAGGCTCGATTGCAGGCCGGCCTTCTCCAGGTACTCGGCGACGACCTGCGAGCCGGGGGCGAGCGAGGTCTTCACCCACGGCTTGGAGCGCAGGCCCTTGGCCACCGCGTTGCGGGCGAGGAGCCCCGCACCGATCATCACGCTCGGGTTCGAGGTGTTGGTGCAGGAGGTGATCGCGGCGATCACCACGTCGCCATGGCCGATGTCGAAGTTCGCGCCCTCGACCGGATAGCGCTTGGCGATGTCGGACGCCTTCTTGAACTCGGTCTCCATCGACTGGGCGAAGCCGGGCTTGGCGCCGTCGAGCAGCACCCGGTCCTGGGGACGCTTCGGGCCGGCGAGCGAGGGCTTCACGTCGCCCATGTCGAGGGCGAGCGTGTCGGTGAAGACCGGGTCCGGGGTGGTCGCGTCGCGCCACATCCCTTGCGCCTTGGCATAGGCCTCGACCAGCGCGATACGGTCGTCGGCGCGGCCGGTGACCTTCAGGAAGTCGATGGTCTTCTGGTCGACCGGGAAGAAGCCGCAGGTCGCGCCGTATTCCGGCGCCATGTTGGAGATCGTGGCGCGGTCGGCGACCGACATGTCGTCGAGGCCGGGGCCGTAGAACTCCACGAACTTGCCGACCACGCCCTTCTTGCGCAGCATCTGGGTGACGGTGAGCACGAGGTCGGTGGCGGTGGTACCCTCGGGCAGCTTGCCCGACAGCTTGAAGCCGACGACTTCGGGGATCAGCATCGACAGCGGCTGGCCGAGCATCGCGGCCTCGGCCTCGATGCCGCCGACGCCCCAGCCCAGCACCGCGAGGCCGTTGACCATCGTGGTGTGCGAATCGGTGCCGACGAGCGAATCCGGGTAGGCGACCTCATGGCCCTCGAAGGGCTTGGTCCACACCGTCTGCGACAGGTATTCGAGGTTGACCTGGTGGCAGATGCCGGTGCCCGGGGGCACGACCGAGAAGTTGTCGAAGGCCGACTGGCCCCACTTCAGGAAGGTGTAGCGCTCGCCGTTGCGCTCGTATTCGAGCGCGACGTTGTCGGCCAGCGCCTTCGGGGTGCCGAACTCGTCGACGATGACCGAGTGGTCGATGACGAGATCGACCGGGACGAGCGGGTTGATCTTCTGCGGGTCGCCGCCGAGCGCCACCATGGCGTCGCGCATCGCCGCCAGATCGACCACCGCCGGCACGCCGGTGAAGTCCTGCATCAGCACGCGAGCGGGGCGGAAGGCGATCTCGACCTCGGTCTTGCCGCGGTTCTCGAGCCAGCCGACCACGGCCTCGATGTCGGCCTTCTTGACCGAGCGGTCGTCCTCGTAGCGCAGCAGGTTCTCGAGCAGCACCTTCATCGAGAAGGGCAGGCGGCTCGCATCCGGCAGGCCGTTCTTCTCGGCCTGGGGGATCGCGTAGATCGTGTAGGTCTTCTGCCCGGCCTGGAGGGTCTGGCGGGCCTTGAAGCTGTCGATGGATGCCACGGCGTGGTCCTCGCGAGGGGTTGTCGAACACGGCACAGGCAGGGCCTGCGCCACACGTAAGTGTTCGGCCGGATGCGCTGCGGGGTCGGTCCTGCTCGACGCAAGGAACGCGCCCGTCTGCCGCCCGCCCTCGCCTTGCCGGCCGAGAATCGAACGGTGCGCGCGCCGCCCCGGGGGTGCCCGGACTGGGATGCGCGAAGGACGGTTTGGACGCCTCTGAAGGTCGCGCGGCGCAGCCGGGGATGCGTATAGAACACTTCGAAACTGGCCGCTACGGGTCTGTCGGCCGCGCAATCGGTCATTCTCGCCGGGGCAGGCATCGCGTAAACGCGGAAACCGCCCTCCCCGCTTCACCCCCTCGCTGGAGCCCCCTGCCCTTGCGCCTCATCGCCGAGGACCTCGCCTGCCGGCGCTCCGGCCGCCGCATCTTTGCCGGGCTCTCCTTCACCCTGGGGGCCGGCGAGGCGCTGACCGTCACCGGCCGCAACGGGGCCGGCAAATCGTCGCTGCTCGCCATCCTCGCCGGGCGGCTGCGGCCCGAGGCCGGACGGCTCAGGGCCGAGGAGGTCGGGGAGCGCACGATTCCCGAATGCCTCCACGTCGTCGGCCACCGCGACGGGCTCAAAGGCGCACTCACCGCCGAGGAGAACCTCGCCTTCGCCCGCGCCCTTCTGGGCGACGCCGATCTCAGGCCTCGCGATGCGCTCGCCCGGCTCGGCCTCGCCCATGCCGCGGGGCTGCCGGTGGGCTACCTCTCGGCCGGCCAGAGGCGGCGGGTGGCGCTCGCCCGGCTCCTCGTCTGCCGCCGGCCGCTCTGGCTCCTCGACGAACCCACCGCCGCCCTCGACGTCGCCTCGCAAGCCGCGCTCGCCGGGCTGATGCGCGCGCACCTGGCGCAGGGCGGCCTCGTCATCGCCGCCACCCACCAGGCGCTCGGTCTGGACAACGCCCGGGACCTGTCCGTGGAAGCCTTCCGCACCGGGCGCGCCGACATCGCCGCCGATCCTTTCGCGGAGGCGTTCTGATGGGTCGCGCCTTCCTGGCGGTGGTCGCCCGCGACCTGCGGCTCGCCGGCCGCATCGGCGGCTCGGGGGCCCTGTCCCTGGTGTTCTTCCTGATGATCGTCGCCCTGGTGCCGTTCGGCCTCGGGCCCGACCTGAACCTGCTCGTCCGGATCGGCCCCGGCATCCTGTGGATCGCCGCGGTGCTGGCGACGCTGATCGGCCTCGACCGGCTGTTCCAGGCCGACGAGGAGGACGGCTCCCTCGACCTCCTCACCGGCGCGCCTGCGCCCTTGGAGTTGCTGGTGCTGGCCAAGGTCACGGCGCACTGGCTCACCACCGGCCTGCCGCTGGCGCTCGCCACGCCCTTGTTCGGGCTGTTGGTCGCCTTGAGTCCCACCGGCATGGCGGCGACCAGCCTGACGCTGCTGGTCGGCACCCCGGCGCTGACCTTCATCGGCGCCGTCGGCGCGGCCCTCACCGCCTCGATCCGCCGCGGCGGCCTGATCCTCGCCGTGGTGGTGCTGCCCCTGATGGTGCCGACCCTGATCTTCGGCGTCTCGGCGGCGGATGCGGCGCTGGCTGGGACCGTGCCGTTCGCGACGCCGCTGGCGATCCTGGGGGCGTTGAGCCTCGTCGCCGGGGTGGTCGGGACGCTGGCGGCGGCGGCGGCGTTGCGGTGGGGGGAGTAGGGCTCAGGCGGCCTTCAGCTTCCGGGCCGCCTCGGCCAGAGCATCGTGCATGCGCGTCTGCCAGCCGGGACCCGTCGCCTTGAAGGTCTCCAGAACGTCCGGATCGATCCGCAGCGAGATCGGCACACGCTTCGCACCCGCTTTCAGACGGCCGGCGCGGCTCGTGAAGGCCGCGGCCACCTCGGCGGGCATGCTCCCGGTTCCCAGGCGGGCGCGAGCCAACTCCTCGTCCGTCAGCGGCGGATTGTCGGACACTTCGTCCCAGTCTTCCTGGGAATACTGCGGATTCGGAACATAACCAGCGGCGCGGTTCGGAGCGTTCATCACCGGCTCTCCTCTCAGATCGCGGAGCGCTTCTCCATGACGATCGTCCGCTCCTCGCCGTGGTGGTGCTCCCGCACCACCCGGAACCCGAGTCGGCCATAGCAGCCCGTAGCGGTCAGGGACGATTGCAGGGTCAGCGTCGCGACGCCCGCGGCTACGGCCGCCCGGTCGATCTCGGCCATCAAGGCCCGGCCGATGCCGCGCCCCTGCGCGTCGGGCACAACGAAGACGGAGCGCACGACGGCGCCGTCGCGACTCGCCGTGCCGGCGATGCGGGCCGCATCCACGGCCACGAAGACCTGCCGCATCGCGAGCGTCGCGGCGATTCCGTCCGGCGTGAAGCTCCTGGCGACCCGGGCGATCGTCTCCGGGCCGTAATCGCGCGCATTGCTCTCGTGCAACGCCGCGAGGACGACACGGCTGATTTGCGCCGCATCGTCCACCGTCGCCGGACGTATGTCGTACACCACTGCCATCCTCCCCCGGCGCCGCGCACCGGGGGAGCGCCGCCGGTTGTCTAGAACACCGCCTGCCCCAGCAGCACCGCCGCGATCACGATCACCACGGCGATCACCAGGAACAGCCCGAACAGCAGCCGCGCGATGCCGCGGGCGCCCGACGCCACGTTGGTGAAGCCGAGCGCACCGGCCACCAGCGAGATCACGAAGAAGATGATCGCCCATTTCAACATGGCGGGAGCACTCCGGTCGCCGAAAAAAGTCGCGTGGGTAACCGCCACCGCCACGCTTCGTTCCGGGGTCCTCACAGCCCTCTGCGCCGTTCGTCCGCATTGCCCGAGCGGGCGCCCGCGCGCTACACCGGCGCCATGGCGATGGGTCTCCTCACCCGGCTGGCGCAGCCCGGCCACTTCATGCGCTGGTCTCGGGCTCTCCTGCCCTGGGTCGCCGGCCTCGCGATCGTGCTGCTGGCCGTCGGCCAGTACCTGACCTGGTTCGTGGCCCCGCCCGACTACCAGCAGGGCGAGACGGTGCGGATCATGTACATCCACGTCCCTGCGGCCTGGATGGCGGTGTTCTTCTACGGCGCCATGGCGGTCTCGGCGCTCGGCACCCTGATCTGGCGCCATCCGCTCGCCGACGTGGCGCAGCGTGCCGCGGCGCCGATCGGCGCGGCCTTCACGCTGATCTGCCTCGTCACCGGCTCGCTCTGGGGCAAGCCGATGTGGGGCACCTACTGGGTCTGGGATGCGCGCCTGACCTCGATGCTGGTGCTGTTCCTGATCTATTGCGGGCTTCTCGCCCTGTGGCGCACGATCGAGGACCCGAACCGGGCCGCGCGGGCGGTCGCGATCCTGACGCTCGTCGGCGCCATCAACCTGCCGATCATCAAGTTCTCGGTGAGCTGGTGGTCGACCCTGCACCAGCCGGCCTCGATCCTGCGGATGGGCGGGCCGACCATCTACGCCTCGATGCTCTATCCCCTGCTGGTGATGATCGCCGCCGCCTCGGCGCTCGGCATCGCGCTCCACCTCCAGGCGATGCGCACCGAGATCCTGCGCCGCCGCGTGCGCACGCTCACCATCCTCGAAGCCGAGCGGCTCGATGCCGCACTGATGGCACCGCAGGCGGCCTGACCATGAACCTCGGCATGGACCTCGGACCGCACGCCGCCTTCATCCTCGGTGCCTACGGCTTCACCGCCCTGGTGGTGGCCGGCCTCGTCGCCCACGCGATCCTCGACCGGCGGGCGCAGGAGCGGGCGCTCGCCCGGCTCGCACAGGAGCCGCAGAGGCACGACGCACAGGGGAGCCGCCGGTGAGCGACGCCCCCGTGCAGCCGGTCCAAGAGGGCGCGATCGAGGAGGCCGAGGAGGCGCCGCGGCGCTCCCGGCTGCTGTTCCTGCTGCCGCTCCTGGCCTTCGCCGCGCTCGCCGGCATCTTCCTCGGCAAGCTGCTCACCACCGGTTACGACCCTTCGGCCGTGCCCTCGGCCCTGATCGGCCGCCAGGTTCCGGACTTCACCCTGCCGCCGGTCGCGGGGCTGACCCGGGACGGCGCCGCGGTGCCGGGCCTGACCGCCGCCGATCTCAAGGGCAAGGTGACGGTGCTGAACGTCTGGTCGTCGTGGTGCGCGCCCTGCCAGATCGAGCACCCGATGCTGGTCCGCCTCGCCCGCGACGGCGTGAACCTCGTCGGCATCGACTACAAGGACCAGCCCGAGAACGGCCGCCGCTACCTCGGCCGCCACGGCAATCCGTTCCGGGCCGTCGGCGCCGACGAGGCCGGCCGGGTCGGCATCGATCTCGGGGTCTACGGCGTGCCGGAGACCTTCGTGATCGGGCCGGACGGGCGGATCCGCGAGAAGCTGGTCGGGATCATCACGCCGGAGAACTACGACGCGTTCCTGGCGCGGGTGAGGGCGATGAAGTAGGAGCGCGCTCGCGCCCTTGAGCCGAGCCCGTGCAGGAAAACCCAGGACGCTGCGGCTCCTCGGATTTTCATGCGGTTTGCATGAAGCTTGTTGAAAGCCTCCCCGTCATTCCGGGGCCGCGTAGCGGAGCCCGGAATCCAGAACCGCGGATGGAAGAGAATCGAGCGGAATGCTGATCGCTCGTTCCTCGACGACCTGAGTGTCTGGATTCCGGGTTCCGCTTTCGCGGCCCCGGAATGACGAGGAGGGTGTGAACACGGTCGGGGCAATAAGCAGCCCCTCGCAGGCCGATCACTTCGGCAGTGCGTAGATATTGACCTCCAGCGCGTCGTCGGAAGGACTGGTGAGCGGGGTCAGGTATTCCTCGACGAAAGCGTCCTGGACCAGGATGCCCTTGGCATCGAGATAGGCCGTCACCGTCTCGTAGGTCTGGTCGATCCCCTCGTAGGGCCCCTTGTGGGTGAAGCGCAGGGCCTTGCCGCTCGGGGTCGAGCCGAAGCGCAGGTCGTCGGGCAGGCCGGCGGGACGCGGGTTCGGGGCGGCTTCCACCGGCACCATCACCTCGTACTGGAAGCCGTCGTCGTCGGTGCGTGTGAAGACCGAGAGCGGCTTGCCGGTCGCCTTGATGCCGGCCGCGGCCAGGGCCGCCTCGACCTTGGCGATCGCGTCCTTGAGGCTCGAGACCGCCTGGTCCCATTTCCCGGTGCCGGACAGGATCGCGGCGGGCTTGGCCGGCAGCGTCACCTCGTCCACGTCGGACGGATCGCCCGGATTGGCGACGAGCGGCGCGCGTCCCGCCGTCGGCGGCACCGGGGTCGCGGGCGGCAGCGCCTTCTCGGGCGCGGGCGGGGTCGGTGCCTGGTTGGTCCCGGGGCCGGGGCCCGGCGCCGTGGTGGTCGGCAGCGGCGTCGATTGCGCCGGCGACGGCGTGGAGGCCGGGGGCGCGGCGGGCGAGGGAGCCGGCGCAGGAGCGGGCGCTGGGGCCGGCGCTTGAGCCAGTACCGAGGCCCCGCAGGCCAGGGAGGCCGCGAGGCCGATCGCGATCGTCGGGAGACGGGTCTTCATCACGGGCGCAGCCTTCCGGGCTTCAAGCGTGGGCCGGCATCGCCGGACGGATCGAACGCGTCAAGCGCAAAGCCGTTGCGGGCCAATCGCGGATGCGTGAGGAGGCGGGTCTCCTGCCGGCTCGCCAGCGAGCCGGTGTCGGCTCGCCAGCGGGCCGGTGTCGGCTCGCCAGCGGGCCGGTGTCGGCTCGCCAGCGGGCCGGTGTCGGCTCGCCAGCGGGCCGGTGTCGGCTCGCCTGTGCACCGGTTCTGGTCCATACCCTCCCGGCTCCCCATCTGAGCGGTGCCGTTTTCCGGAGTCTCCTGCCCGTGTCCCCCCTCGCCCATCGCCGCTTCCTGAAGATGAACGGGCTCGGCAACGAGATCGTGGTGCTGGACCTGCGCGGGAGCGACGTGCGGGTGCAGCCGGAGGAGGCCCGCGCCATCGCGGCCGATCCGGCCTCGCGCTTCGACCAGATGATGGTGCTGCACGACCCCGTGACCCCGGGCACCGACGCCTATGTGCGCATCTACAACACCGACGGCTCGGAGGCCGGCGCCTGCGGCAACGGCACCCGCTGCGTCGCCTGGGCGATGCTGGACGATTCCCTCATGGCCCGCCCGACGCTCGGCGAGAACCTGATGCTCGAAACCCGCCCCGGCCTTCTCGAGGTGGTGCGCGTGTCCCCGGCGGACTTCACCGTCGACATGGGGGCGCCGCGCCTGAAGTGGGACGAGATCCCGCTCGCCGAGCCGTTCCCGGATACCCGCCGCATCGAATTGCAGATCGGGCCGATCGACGATCCGGTGCTGCACTCGCCGGGCGCGGTCAGCATGGGCAACCCGCACGCGGTGTTCTTCGTCGAGCGCGATCCCGACAGCTACGACCTCGCCCGGATCGGCCCGCTGCTCGAATGCCACCCGATCTTCCCGGACCGGGCCAACATCTCGCTGGCGCAGGTGATCGACCGCGGCCACATCCGCCTGCGGGTCTGGGAGCGCGGCGCCGGCCTCACGCGCGCCTGCGGCACCGCCGCCTGCGCCTCTCTCGTCGCGGCCGCGCGCCTGCGCCTGACCGATCGCGAGGCCACCGTGACCCTGCCGGGTGGCTCCTTACGCATCGCTTGGGGCGAGGACGACCACGTCCGCATGACCGGCCCGACCGAACTGGAGCACGAAGGCACCTTCGCCCCCGCTTTGTTCGGGGCGGCCTCGTGAGCGTGGAGGTCCTGAGCTTCGGCTGCCGCCTCAACGCCGCCGAATCGGAGGCGATGCGCCGGCAGGCGGAAGCCGCGGGCCGCAGCGGCCTCCTCCTCGTCAATACCTGCGCGGTCACGGTCGAAGCCGGCCGGCAGGCCCGCAAGGCGATCCGTGCCGCGATTCGGGCGAATCCGGCGGCGCGGGTGGTGGTGACCGGCTGCGGCGCGCAGGTCGAGACCGAGGCCTATGCCGCCATGCCGGAAGTGGCCGAGATCCTCGGCAACCGCCGCAAGCTCGACGCAGGCATCTGGACCGATCCCTCGCCCGAGCGGGTGCGGATCGACGACGTGATGGCGCAGAGGCCCGATCCGCTCCCCGACGCGACGCCGATGCGGGCGCGCACCCGCGCCTTCCTGCCGGTGCAGAACGGCTGCGACCACCGCTGCACCTTCTGCGTCATCCCGTTCGGCCGCGGTAATTCGCGCTCGGTGCCGGCGGCGAGTGTCGTGGCTCAGGTCCGCTCCCTGGTGGAGGCCGGCACCCGCGAGGTCGTGCTGACCGGCGTCGACCTGACGGCCTACGGCCGCGACCTCGGCGAGTTCACCCTCGGCGCCCTGGTGCGGGCGATCCTGCGCGAGGTGCCGGAGCTCGATCGGCTCCGCCTGTCCTCGATCGATTCCGTCGAGGCCGATCCGGAGCTGGTGGCGGCCTTCGGCGAGGAAGCGCGGCTGATGCCGCATCTCCACCTCTCGCTCCAGGCCGGCGACGACCTGATCCTTAAGCGCATGAAGCGCCGCCACGGACGGGACGATGCGATCCGGTTCTGCGCCGAGATCCGCGCTTTGCGCCCCGACGCGGTGTTCGGCGCCGATCTGATCGCGGGTTTTCCGACCGAGACCGAGGCGCAGTTCGCTCGCTCCCTCGCTCTCGTCGAGGAATGCGGCCTCGCCCAGCTCCACGTCTTTCCCTACTCGGCCCGCCCCGGCACGCCGGCGGCACGGATGCCTCAGGTCGCGCCCGCCGAGATCCGCGAGCGCGCCGCCCGCCTGCGCGAGGCCGGCGCCACCGCCTTCGCCCGCCGCCTCGACCGCGAGGTCGGCGAGACCCGACGGATCCTGGCCGAGCGCGGCGGCATCGGGCGGACGGAAGGATTCTTGCCGGTGCGGCTGCCGGAGGGGATGGAGGCGGGAGCGCTCGTCGACCTGTCAATTGCCGGTCATGACGGGCGGATGCTCCACACGGCCTGATCCCGGCGGCGGCAAGGCAAGTCCAGAACGTAAAAGCGCGGGTTCTCTCCTCTCCCCGCGGGGCTACGGCCGTCACGGAAGTGATTAGAGCATTCCCCGACGAAGTGGATGCCGGGTCGTCGCAGAAAATGCGGCAAAATCAAAAACCTAGAGAGCTTCGCGATGGCAACGCGATCGTGAAGTGCTCTAGGTGTGAGTGATACGGAATCCGGAAGTCATCTTCCGGATTCCGTATCACAACGGAATGTTGTCGTGCTTTTTCCAGGGCTGCTCGCTCTCCTTGGTGCGCAGCATGGCGAGCGCCCGGGCGACGCGGCGGCGCGTCGAGTGGGGCATGATCACCTCGTCGATGTAGCCGCGCTCGGCGGCGACGAAGGGCGACATGAAGCGCTCCTCGTATTCGGCCGTGCGGGCCGCGATCTTCTCCGGATCGCCGAGATCCTGGCGGAAGATGATCTCGACCGCGCCCTTGGCGCCCATCACGGCGATCTGGGCGGTCGGCCAGGCGTAGTTCACGTCGCCGCCGACATGCTTGGAGGCCATCACGTCGTAGGCGCCGCCGAAGGCCTTGCGGGTGATGACGGTGACGAGCGGCACCGTCGCCTGGCTGAAGGCGAAGAGCAGCTTGGCACCGTGCTTGATGAGCCCGCCATATTCCTGTGCCGTGCCCGGCAGGAAGCCCGGCACGTCGACGAAGGTGACGATCGGGATCGAGAAGGCGTCGCAGAAGCGCACGAAGCGGGCGGCCTTGCGCGAGGCGTCCGAGTCGAGCACGCCGGCCAGCACCATCGGTTGGTTGGCGACGATTCCGACGGTGCGGCCCTCGATCCGGGCAAAGCCCGTGATGATGTTGCGCGCATACGCCGACTGGATCTCGAAGAAGTCCCCCTCGTCGACCACCCGCCGGATCAGCTCGCCCATGTCGTAGGGCTTGTTCGGGTTGTCGGGGATCAGCGTGTCGAGGCTGCGGTCGAGGCGGGCGGGATCGTCGAAGCTCTCCAGCTCCGGCACGCCGGCCTGGTTGTTGGCCGGCAGGAAGTCCATCAGGCGCCGGATCTGCAGCAGCGCCTCGACGTCGTTCTCGTAGGAACCGTCGGCGATCGACGACTTCGAGGTGTGGACCTTGGCGCCGCCGAGCTCTTCCGCCGTCACCACCTCGTTGGTCACGGTCTTCACCACGTCGGGACCGGTCACGAACATGTAGCTCGTGTCGCGCACCATGAAGATGAAGTCGGTCATCGCCGGCGAGTAGACGTCGCCGCCCGCGCACGGTCCCATGATCACAGAAATCTGCGGGATCACGCCGGACGCGGTGACGTTGCGCTTGAACACCTCGCCGTAGCCGCCGAGCGCAGCCACACCCTCCTGGATGCGGGCGCCGCCGGCATCGAAGATGCCGATGATCGGCGCGCGCATCTTGAGCGCCATGTCCTGGACCTTGATGATCTTCTGGGCGTGCGCCTCGGAGAGCGACCCGCCGAAGACCGTGAAGTCCTTCGAGAACACGAAGACGGCGCGGCCGTTGATGGTGCCCCAGCCGGTGATGACCCCGTCGCCCGGGATCTTCTGCTTCTCCATCCCGAAATCGATCGAGCGGTGCTGCACGAACATGTCGAATTCCTCGAACGACCCGGAGTCGAGGAGGAGTTCGATGCGCTCGCGCGCCGTGAGCTTGCCGCGCTTGTGCTGCGCCGCCACCCGGCTCTCGCCGCCACCGACCCGGGCCTGCGCACGCCGCTGGTCGAGCCGTTCGAGGATGTCCTTCATGCTGTCGCCCATTCCTGAAGAAGAGTCGCGCACCCGCCGGGAGGCTTGACCGTGATGCGGCCTTAGCATGCGCCGGGGCAGGGCGAAAACTCGGTCTTTTTGGGCGAGGCACAGGTCCCGGCGGGTCCGCGCCGGCCCGGAACGCAAAGGGCCGCGCCCTCCCTTCGCGGGGGTGGCGCGGCCCTCAATGCGACGGCGGGTGGATGGGATCAGAGGCCCTGGCCCGGCTCCTCCTCACGGGCGAGCCGCAGCAGGCTCTGGCCGTAATTGGTCTTGGCGAAGAGCTGGCCGCGGGCCACCACCTGCTCGCGGGTGATGAAGCCCTGGAGATAGGCGATCTCCTCCAGGCAGGCGACCTGCATGCCCTGGCGGTGCTGGATGACGCGGACGAACTCGCCGGCTTCCAGCAGGTTGTCGTGGGTCCCGGTATCGAGCCAGGCATAGCCGCGCGACATGCACTCGACGTGGAGCTGGCCGCGATCGAGATAGGCCTGGTTGACGTCGGTGATCTCCAATTCGCCGCGGGGCGAGGGCTTCACCGCGGCGGCGATGTCGAGCACCTGGTTGTCGTAGAAGTAGAGGCCGGTCACCGCCCAGGGCGATTCCGGGTTCTTCGGCTTCTCGACGAGCTTGGTGGCGCGCCCCTGCTTGTCGAGGGTGACGACGCCGTAGGCCTCGGGCTGGTCGACGTGGTAGGCGAACACCGTGGCGCCGGTCTCGCGCGCCTTGGCCTTGGCCAGGAGCTGGCGCATGCCGGCGCCGAAGAACAGGTTGTCGCCGAGCACCAGCGCGACCGAATCGTCGCCGACGAATTCGCGGCCGATGATGAAGGCCTGGGCCAGCCCTTCCGGCTTCGGCTGCAGCGCGTAGGAGATGTTGATCCCGAACTGCTCGCCGGTGCCGAACAGGCGCTTGTAATTGTCGATGTGCTCCGGCGACGAGATCAGCAGGATGTCGCGGATGCCGGCCAGCATCAGCACCGAGACCGGATAGTAGATCATCGGCTTGTCGTAGACCGGCAGCAGCTGCTTGTTGATCGCCAGCGTCGCCGGGTGCAGCCGCGTGCCGGATCCGCCGGCGAGCACGATGCCCTTCATGATCGAAAACTCCTCAGGCTTGTTTCGCAGCGGGACCGATCAGCTGGTCCAGGATGTCGTCGAGGGCCGCCTGCCACGGGCGCGGCACGAGGCCGAACGTGGCGGTCAGCGTCTCGGTCGAGAGTTCGGAATTGGCCGGCCGGGTGACCGGGGTCTTGAAGGCCGTGCTCGGGATCGGCTCGACCGGCACCGCACGCGCACCCCGCGCCGCCGCACCCGCCATGATGGCCTTGGCGAAATCGTACCAGGTCGTCGCCCCGGCATTGACGCAGTGATAGGTGCCGGCGGGCGCCGCCTCGTCCTCGATGAGCCGGAGCGCGATCGCGACGAGGGCCGCCGCGAGGTCGCCGGCCGAGGTCGGGCAGCCGCGCTGGTCGTCGACCACCGTCAGCGTGTCGCGCTCACCCGCGAGCCGCAGCATCGTCTTGACGAAGTTCGCCCGGTGCGGGCTCACCACCCAGGCCGTGCGGACCACCGCGTGGCGCGGGTTGCCGGTGCGCACCGCCATCTCGCCGGCGGCCTTGCTGGCGCCGTAGACGCTGACCGGGTGCACCGGCGCATCGGCGGCGTAGGCCCCCGTGCCGGTCCCGTCGAAGACGTAATCGGTCGAGACGTGGATGAGCGGGATGCCGGCCTTCGCCGTCTCCGCCGCCAGGTAGGCAGCGCTCAGCGCGTTGAGCCGCCAGGCCGCCGCCACGTCGCTCTCGGCCTTGTCGACCGCCGTGTACGCGGCGGTGTTGATCACCGCCGCGTAAGGCCGCTCGGCAACGGCGCGGGCGACCGCGGCCTCGTCGGTGATGTCCAGCGCCTCCCGGGTCGGAGCGTGAATCACCACGCCCTCCCCGAAGGATTGCCGCTGCAACTCGGTGCCGACCTGCCCGCCGCCGCCGAGGACCAAGATCTCCCGCCGCGCCATCGCCTTACTCCGCGCTCAGGCCGAGGCGCTCGCCGGAATAGCGGCCCTCGCGGATCGGGCGCCACCACGACTCGTTGTCGAGGTACCAGCGCACGGTGTCCTCGAGCGCCTGCTCGAACGTGCGGCTCGGCTTGTAGCCGACCTCGGCCTCGGCCTTGCTCGGGTCGATGGCGTAGCGCCGGTCGTGGCCCGGGCGATCGGTGACGAACTTGATGAGGCGCTCGTGCGGGCCGGCCTCGGGACGGAGACGGTCGAAGATCGCGCAGAGCGTCTTGACCACGTCGAGGTTGTTGCGCACCGAGCGGCCGCCGAGCAGGTAGGTCTCGCCGACCCGGCCCTTCTCCAGCACGGCGACGAGGCCGCGGGCATGGTCCTCGACGTGGATCCAGTCGCGCTCGTTCTGGCCGTCGCCGTAGACGGGGAGGTTCTTGCCCTCCAGCGCGTTGAGGATCATCAGCGGGATCAGCTTCTCGGGGAAGTGCCGCGGGCCGTAATTGTTCGAGCAGTTGGTCACCAGCACCGGCAGGCCGTAGGTCTCGTGCCAGGCCCGGGCCAGGTGGTCGGAGGCCGCCTTCGAGGCCGAGTAGGGCGAGCGCGGGTCGTAGCGGCTGTCCTCGGTGAAGAAGCCGCCCGGGGGTAGCGAGCCGTAGACCTCGTCGGTCGAGACGTGGAGGAAGCGGAAGGCGTCGCGCTCAGGCCCCTCGAGGGTGTTGTAGTAGGCGCGGGCCGCCTCCAGCATCACCTGGGTGCCGACGACGTTGGTGCGGATGAAGGCACCCGGCCCGGTGATCGAGCGGTCGACGTGGCTCTCGGCGGCGAGGTGCATCACCGCCTCGGGGCGGAACTCGGAGAAGAGCGCACCGACCTTCTCGTGATCGCAGATATCGGCCTCGGCGAAGCGGTGCCGGTTGTCGCCCTTGAGCGGCATCAGCGAGATCGGGTTCGCCGCGTAGGTGAGCGCGTCGAGGGTCAGGACCTCGTGGCCGAGTTCCTGGACGAGGTGCAGGACCAGGGCCGAGCCGATGAAGCCGCAGCCGCCCGTGACGAGGATGCGCATGGGGTGGGTGATCTCCGAAAAGGTGGGTGCCCGTCAGGGCGTCAGAACAGCGGGGGCAGGTCGGCGAAGCGGGGCGCGATCGTGTCCTTGGCCGAGAGCTGGGCCTCGGCCTCGCTCACCGGCCAGTCGATGCCGAGGTCCGGATCGTTCCACAGCACGGCGCCGTCATGCTCGGGGCTGTAGACGCCGCCGGCGACCTTGTAGGCCACCATCGTGTCCGGCTCGAGGGTGCAGAAACCGTGGCCGAAGCCGATCGGCACGTAGAGCTGGTGGCCGTTCTCGGCGTCGAGGCGGGCGGCGACGTGCCGGCCGTAGGTGGGCGAATCCCGGCGCAGGTCGACCGCAACGTCGAGGATCGCCCCGGAGAGGACGCGGATCAGCTTGGCCTGGGCGAAGGGATGGCGCTGGAAATGCAGGCCGCGGACGGTGCCCTGCTGCGCCGAGAAGGACTGGTTGTCCTGGATGAAGCGGTCCTCGATGCCGCCGGCGGCCAGGAGGTCGGCCCGGTAGGTCTCCGAGAACCAGCCGCGGGCATCGCCGTGCCGCTTCGGGATCACCAGCTTCACCGCCGGGATCGCCTGATCGATGACCTGCATCCTGCCCACCTTCCGATAACGCGCGCCTGATCGATGCGGGGCTCTTGCCCGGCAAACATGGCACAACGGCGTCGCCCGGACCTGCCGCAGGCCGCATGCCTGCAGCCTCTACTTCGCAGGCGCGAGATGAGCAAGATCGGCCGCAGACCGGAGACGGCGAAGGGCAATAGAGCATTTTCCGACGAAGTGGAGACCGGTTCGTCGCAGAAAATGCGGCAGAATCAAAGGCCTGGAGCATCGTCTGATTGCAGCGCGATCGGACGATGCTCCAGGCGTGCGTACAGCCCCGCGCAACCGGGAAGGCCGCGTGGATCGGCACGCCGCGGAATTTCTGGACGGATGGGCAAACCTTCGGGACGATGTCCCGACAGGTCGGCCTATACGCTCAGGCGAGATGGCGCGAAACCTCGTCGGCCGCGGCCGGGTCTGCCTCGCAGGCCCGGCCGGCTTGTGCAGCCTCACATGGCCGAGAGGGACGCCGCGATCGCCTCCAGGGCGGCCTCGGCCGCCGCCCCGTCGGGGCCGCCCGCCTGGGCCATGTCGCGGCGTCCGCCACCGCCCTTGCCGCCGAGCCGCTCCGCACCCGCCCGTACCAGGGCGACGGCGTCGAACCGGCCGGTCAGGTCCTCGGTCACGCCGACGACCAGGCCGGCCTTGCCGTCCGGCGCCACCCCGACGATCGCCACGATTCCGGAGCCGAGCCGCTTCTTGCCCTCGTCGGCGAGGCTCTTGAGGTCGCGCATCTCGACCCCCTGCACGACCCGGGCCATCAGCTTGGTGCCGGCGACCTCGCGCACGCCGTCGTCGCTGCCGCCGGCCGCGCCCCCGCCCATCGCGAGCTTGCGGCGGGCATCGGAGAGTTCCCGCTCCATCCGGCGGCGCTCGTCGAGCAGGCTCGCCAGGCGCTCGGGCGCCTCGGCCACCGGCGCCTTGAGCAGGGCGGCGATCGCCGCGAGCTGGCGGCTCTCGCCGGCCAGATGCCGGCGGGCGGCGTCGCCCGTCATCGCCTCGATCCGGCGCACGCCGGCCCCGACCGCGCTCTCGGCCAGCACCGTCACGAGACCGATATCGCCGGTGCGCCCGACATGGGTGCCGCCGCAGAGTTCCACCGAGAAGGTCTTGGCCCGGCCGTCGGCGGCCGTGTCGCGGCCCATCGAGACGACCCGCACCTCCTCGCCGTACTTCTCGCCGAACAGCGCGCGGGCGCCCGACGCGATGGCGTCGTCGACCGCCATCAGCTTCGTCACCACCGGCTCGTTCTGGAGCAGCACCCGGTTGGCGATCTCCTCGACCCGGGCCAGCTCCTCGGCCTCGATCGGCTTCGGATGGCTGATGTCGAAGCGCAGGCGCTCGGGGGCGACCAGCGAGCCCTTCTGGGCGACGTGGTCGCCGAGCACCTGGCGCAGGGCCTCGTGCAGCAGGTGGGTGGCCGAATGGTTGGCGCGGATCGCCGAGCGGCGCCCGTGATCGACCTTCAGCTCGACCGGCTGGCCGAGGGTCAGGCTCCCCTCCTCCACGGCGACGTGGTGGACGAAGAGATCGCCGAGCTTCTTCTCGGTCGCGGTGACGCGCACCCGAAGGCCCTGGCCGGTGACGATGCCGGTATCGCCGACCTGGCCGCCGGATTCGCCGTAGAACGGCGTCTGGGTGACGACGAGCAGACCTTCCTCGCCGGCCCGGATCGCCTCGACCTCGGCCCCGCCGCGCACCAAGGCGGTGACGACCGCCTCGGCCTCTTCCGTGTCGTAGCCGAGGAATTCGGTGGCGCCGGTGCGCTCGCGCAAGCCGTACCACAGGGTCTCGGTGGCGGCCTCGCCCGAACCCGACCAGGCGGCCCGCGCGGCGGCGCGCTGGCGCTGCATCGCGGCCGTGAAGCCGTCCGTGTCGACCGTGATGCCGCGGGACTTGAGCGCGTCCTGGGTCAGGTCGAGGGGGAAGCCGTAGGTGTCGTAGAGGGTGAAGGCGGTCTCACCCGACAGGCTGCCGCCCTCCGAGAGGTCGCGGGTCTCGGCGTCGAGGATCGACAGGCCGCGCTCCAGGGTGCGGCGGAAGCGGGTTTCCTCCAGGCGCAGGGTCTCTGCGATCAGGCTCTCGGCGCGGACGAGCTCGGGATAGGCCTGGCCCATCTCGCGCACCAGGGTCGGGACCAGCCGATACATCATCGGGTCGCGGGAGCCGAGGAGCTGGGCGTGGCGCATGGCGCGGCGCATGATCCGGCGCAGCACGTAGCCGCGGCCCTCGTTGCTCGGCAGGACGCCGTCGGCGACGAGGAAGGACGAGGCGCGCAGGTGATCGGCGATCACCCGGTAGGACGCCGTCTGCTTGCCCTCGGGCGCCCGGCCGACCTGATGCGCCACGGCGTCGATCAGGCTGCGGAACAGGTCGGTGTCGTAGTTGCTCTTGACGCCCTGGAGGATCGCCGCCATGCGCTCGAGGCCCATGCCGGTATCGATCGAGGGCCGCGGCAGGCCGACCCGGTTGCCCGGCTCGATCTGCTCGTACTGCATGAACACGAGGTTCCAGAATTCGAGGAACCGGTCGCCGTCCTCCTCCGGGCTGCCGGGCGGGCCGCCCCACAGCTCCGGGCCCTGGTCGATGAAGATCTCCGAGCACGGGCCGCAGGGGCCGGTATCGCCCATCTGCCAGAAATTGTCGGAGGTGCCGATGCGGATGATGCGGTCGTCGGAGAAGCCGGCGATCTTGCGCCACAGGGTGGCGGCATCCTCGTCGTCGGCGTAGACCGTGACAAGCAGCTTCTCGGGCGAAAGCCCGAATTCCTTGGTGACGAGATTCCAGGCGAGCTCGATCGCCAGCGGCTTGAAATAGTCGCCGAACGAGAAGTTGCCCAGCATCTCGAAGAAGGTGTGGTGGCGCGCGGTGTACCCGACATTGTCGAGATCGTTGTGCTTGCCGCCGGCGCGCACGCATTTCTGGGCCGTGACGGCGCGCTGGTAGGGCCGCTTCTCGACGCCGGTGAAGACGTTCTTGAACTGCACCATGCCGGCGTTGGTGAACATCAACGTCGGGTCGTTGCGCGGCACCAGCGGCGAGGACGGCACCACCTCGTGGCCGTGCTTGGCGAAGTAGTCCAGGAAGGTGGACCGGATCTCGTTGACGCCACTCATGGGAAGAATCGTCTCTGCGGAAGGCGGGCCGGGCGGGCGCGGATATCGGGGCGCACCGGCGGGCGGCCCGCGGATGCATCCGCGTGTCTTTAGTCACGCGCTTCCCCCGTGTCGAGGCGGGCCCGCGCCGCTATCTGAGCCGGGGCAAGTATCTGAAGCCCGGGGACGCGCGGCCGCCGGCCCGCCCGGCAGGAGCCACGCCATCATGACCGACGAGATCCGCCTCCTCGCCCTCTCGGCCGCCCTCGGCTTCGTCCACATCATGGCGGCGTCCGTCGCCGGGCTCCAGCAGCGCGGCGGCCTGACCTGGGCGGCGGGCAACCGCGACAACGAGGGTGAGGTCACCGGCGCCGCCGCCCGGCTGAAGCGGGCCTCGGCCAACTTCTTCGAGACCTTCCCGCTCTTCGCCGCCCTGGTTCTGGCCGCCGCGGTCTCGGGCCGTCAGGGCGGCGCGGTGGCGTGGGGAGCGGAGCTCTATTTCTGGGCTCGCCTCCTCTACCTGCCGATCTACGGCTTCGGCATTCCGTGGATCCGCACGCCGGTCTGGGGCGTGGCGATCGTCGGGATCGGGTTCGTGTTCGCCGGGCTGTTCGGCTGGGCCGGGCCGGGAGCCCTGTGACGAGCGGGTCTTTCGGAGGACCAGAACAGGCGCGGGTTTCCCCTCTCCCCGCGGGCGGGGAGAGGCTTTCGTCCCCCTTGCAGGGGACGAAAGGAGCCCGCAGGGCGAGGGTGAGGGGGTGTTTCCGGAGGAGCCTCACTCGTCGAGGCCCCCTCACCCTCGCTCCGGCTTCGCCTGCGCTTGCTCCATCGACGACAAGGTCGATGGAGCCCTCTCCCCGCCCGCGGGGAGAGGGGGATACCCGCGCTTTTTCGGTCCTTTACAGCCCCGTAAAACGGAAGGGGCCACCGCGCTCGTCGCGCGGCGGCCCCCGATATCGTCGGTGCCGATCCGTTAAGATCAGGCCGACCCCTCGTCGAGATCGTCCGCCGTCGGGGTGGCGTTCTCCAGGATCTTGTCGGCCACCAGCCCCGAATTCTGCCGGATCGAGGCCTCGATCTTGTTAGCGATATCGGGGTTGTCGCGCAGGAAGCCCTTCGAGTTCTCGCGGCCCTGGCCGAGGCGCTGGCTGTCGTAGGAGAACCAGGCGCCC
Source organism: Methylobacterium sp. SyP6R (assembly GCF_019216885.1). Classification (NCBI taxonomy): domain Bacteria; kingdom Pseudomonadati; phylum Pseudomonadota; class Alphaproteobacteria; order Hyphomicrobiales; family Methylobacteriaceae; genus Methylobacterium; species Methylobacterium synurae. The sequence continues at coordinate 3,680,924 of NZ_JAAQRC020000001.1, forward strand.
GACTTCTCGACGATGCCGGCCTTGACGCCGAGATCGATCAGCTCGCCGACCTTCGATACGCCCTCGCCGAACATGATGTCGAACTCGACCTGCTTGAACGGCGGTGCCACCTTGTTCTTGACCACCTTGACCCGGACGCTGTTGCCGATCGGCTGGTCGCGATCCTTGAGGGTCGAGATGCGGCGGATGTCGAGGCGGACCGAGGCGTAGAACTTCAGCGCGTTGCCGCCCGTCGTGGTCTCGGGGCTGCCGTACATCACGCCGATCTTCATCCGGATCTGGTTGATGAAGATGACCATGCAGTTCGAGCGCGAGATCGAGCCGGTAAGCTTGCGCAGGGCCTGGCTCATCAGGCGGGCCTGGAGGCCCGGCTGCTGGTCGCCCATCTCGCCCTCGATCTCGGCCCGCGGGGTCAGCGCCGCCACCGAATCGACCACCAGGATGTCGATGGCGCCGGAGCGCACCAGGGTGTCGGTGATCTCCAGCGCCTGCTCGCCGGTATCGGGCTGGGAGATCAGGAGGTCGTCGAGATTGACGCCGAGCTTGCGGGCATAGACCGGATCGAGGGCGTGCTCGGCATCCACGAAGGCGCAGACGCCGCCCTTCTTCTGGGCCTCAGCGATGGTGTGGAGGGCGAGCGTGGTCTTGCCGGAGGATTCAGGCCCGTAGATCTCGATCACGCGGCCGCGCGGCAGGCCGCCGACGCCGAGCGCGATGTCGAGGCCGAGCGACCCGGTCGAGACGACCTCGACCTCCTGCACCTTGTCGCCCTTGCCGAGCCGCATGATCGAGCCCTTGCCGAAGGCGCGCTCGATCTGGGCGAGGGCGGCGTCGATCGCCTTCGACTTGTCTTTGTCCATGGTCGGAAATTCCACCACTCGCGTCTGGGGCTGAGCCATGTCGGCGGGGTCCTTATGGCAGGAGGGGCGCTAAGTCTCAATCTCGCGGCTGGGTGTTACGTACTTGTTTTGTTCTCATTCGGCAAGGGCGTGGGGGCATTCGCCGGGGGATTTTTCGGGGGGATCAGGGGCCGTCGAGGGCCCGGAGGAGGTTGGCGTTCGACCAGGACGGCCAGCCGGTCCCGGCGAAGTCGCGGTCGTGGCTCCAGATGTCGGCATCCAGCAGCCAGGCGCAGGCGAGGAGATGCGCGTCGCTGGTCGAGCCGTTGCGGGATGCGACGGCTTGGGAGAGGACGCGGGCTGCCTCGGGTAGTTGCTCGTCGTACGCGTAGGCCTCGATTACCGTGAGACTGCTCAGAAGTGTTTCGGCCTGCGCGATCGTCTCCCCTCGAGCCCCTGGCAGATCGCGCAACACGCCACGAACCTCGTCGACGGCGCGAGCCGAAGTGACGAGTTTTCGGCACACTTGAACGGTCTCGAAGGCCGGACGAGACCGTCGTCCAAGGATGACGCCCAGGATGATATTGGTACCGACGACGATCATCGGCGAGGGGGGACGCGACGTTCTCACAGCGACGATCGATCAGATCGTCATTCGATGCCGCGCTCCGCCAGCAACCGGTCGATCGCGGCGTTCTCCTCCGGTGTCCGCCGGGCAGCCGCCGCATCGATGTCGGCCAGCACCTTGCGCATATGTTCCGGAGACACGCTGCGGATCGGCAACAGGATGCCGACGGTCGCGGTACCGTTCTTGATCGGCATCGCGTGCGGCAGCGCCTGGATCGCGCCGGCCGACATCTTCTGGAGCTCGCGCATGCTGATCGCGGTCTTCATGGCCACCTCCTGGTTACATACATGGATGTAAGTCCGGCGGGCGGCGGCCACAAGGACGCGATCGGCCTCCCCTCACCCCGCCATCGTGGTCTTCACCGTCTCGACGAGCTGCTTCAGGCTGAACGGCTTGGGCAGGAAGTTGAATTCCTCGCCGTCGGGCAGGTTCTTGCGGAAAGCGTCCTCGGCATAGCCCGAGACGAAGATCACCTTCAGGTTCGGATGGGCCTTGCGGAGTTCGCGCAGCAGGGTCGGGCCGTCCATCTCGGGCATCACCACGTCGGAGACGACGAGATCGACCGGCACCTCGCGCTCCTGCATGATCTGCAGGGCTTCCAGGCCCGAAGCGGCTTCCAGCACGGTGTAGCCGCGGGCGGTGAGCGCCCGGCCGTTGACGGCGCGGACCGGATCCTCGTCCTCGACCAGCAGGATCGTGCCGTGGCCGGTGAGGTCGCGGGCCGGCGGCTTCGGCGGTTCCGCCGCAGACGCGGGCGCTGCCGCTGCGGCCGGAGCGGTGCCGGATGCGGGCGAGGCGATCTCGGGCAGAGCCTCGGGAGCCTCGACCTCCGGTGCCGGCACGTGACGCGGCAGGTAGATGGCGAAGACCGTGCCCTGGCCGACGGTCGAGCGCACGTCGATATAGCCGCCGGACTGCTTGACGATGCCGAACACCGTCGAGAGACCGAGGCCCGTGCCCTTGTTGACCTCCTTGGTGGTGAAGAACGGCTCGAAGATTTTTTCCATCACCTCCGGGGTCATGCCGGTGCCGGTGTCGCTCACCTCGATCAAGACGTGGTCGGTGCCCGGCAGGCCGTTGAGGCGCAACGCCCCCACCGCTTCCGCAATCATGTTGGCGGTGCGGATCAGCAGGCGCCCGCCCTCCGGCATCGCGTCGCGGGCATTGACCGCGAGGTTCACGATCACCTGCTCGAACTGGTTGACGTCGGCCTTGACCGGCCAGAGGTCGCGGCCGTGCTTGAGGTCGAGCTCGACCCGCTCGCCGAGCAGGCGCTTCAAGAGCAGGGTGAGGTCGGACAGAGCCTCGCCGAGATGGATCACCTCCGGCCGCAGGGTCTGGCGGCGCGAGAAGGCCAGCAGCTGCCGCACCAGGCTCGCGGCCCGGTTGGCGTTCTGCTTGATCTGCATGATGTCCTGGAAGGCCGGGTCGGTCGGCCGGTGGCTCGCGAGCAGGAGGTCCGAGTAGCCGATGATCGCCTGGAGCACGTTGTTGAAGTCGTGCGCGATGCCGCCGGCGAGCTGGCCGACCATCTCCATCTTCTGGGCCTGGTTGACCTGCTGCTGGAGCTGGTGCTGGGCCGTGGTGTCGAGGGCGTAGAGGATCACCGCGCCCTCGGCGCCGCCGGCCGTACCGGCGGGGCTGAGCCAGATCCGGGCCGAGCGGTTGACCGGCGCCGAGACCCCGATCTCGACCGGCGGCACGTCGCCCCGGCCTTCCGCAGCGGCGCGCGCCGCCGCCTCGATGACGTGGCGGTCGCGCTCGACCACGAAGTCGCGCACCGGCGGACCGACCTCGCTGCCGTCGCCGGTGCGCGGCAGGGTGCCGAACAGCCGCGCGAAGGAGGCGTTGGCGCGAACGAGCCGCCCGTCGGCGGCGAGCGTCGCCACCGCGACCGGGCTGGTGTTGAAGAAGCGGTCGAAGCGGAGTTCTGCCGCCTGCTGCGGATCGTCGGTCTCGCCGCCGGCGGAACGGTTGAGTACGAGGGTGCGCGAATCGCCCGGCCTTCCGTCCTGGCCGTAGGCGACCCGGTGGTAGAGCCGGGCCGAGAGCGGGTGGCCGTTGCGCCGGCGCAGGTCCAGGTCGAACCGGTCGGTGCGGACCTCGCCGGGCTCGCCCTTGCCGCCGACGAGGACGGGCCCGAGATCGTCGGGCAGGATCTCGGACAGGCGCAAGCCGCCCGAGCCGACCTGGGCCAGGTCGTGGCCGAGCCAGGCCGCGAGCGTCGCGTTCATGTAGACGACCGAGCCCTTGGGATCGACCGCCATGAAGCCCGCAGGGGCATGGTCGAGGTAGTCGATCGCGTGCTGGAGTTCCTGGAAGACGTTCTCCTGGCGCTCGCGCTCGTGGGTGATGTCGGCGACGCTCCACAGGGAGACCGGCCGGCGCGGCAGCGGCAGCGGCCGCACGCCGATGCGGAACCAGGCGAAGTCGCGCTCCGCCGTGCCGCCGGGCGGCGGCGCCATGCGGATCTCCTCCGACAGGGAGCGGCCCTCGCGCGCGGCCTGGGCGAGGCGGTAGACCGCCTCCGACACCTCCGGCGAGCCGACGAAGACCCGCTCGACGGGGCGCAGGTTGGTGAAGGTGTCGCTGCCGGCGAGCTTCAGGTAGGCGGCGTTGGCGTAGATCGGCCGGCCGCCCTCTTCCATCGCGATCATGCCGTCGGGGGCTGCATCGACCACCGCCTTGGTGACGTCGTTGCGGGTGCCCTGGCCGGTGAGCTGGATCGCCCCGATGGCGAAGGCGAACAGGCAGAACACCCCCGCCATGGCGAGCAGCGCCAGGAGGCCGAGGATAATCGGCTGCGCCTGCTCGTTGGCGACGAAGCTCAGGCCCACCGCCGCGCCGACGAGGAGGCCGGCCAGCAGCAGGAGCAGGCTGACCCGGCCGGGCCGCTCGGAGCGGTCGAGGGCGGATTCCGCCGCGGATGAGCTCAACTCCGGCATGTCGCCTCGACACTCCCCAGGGGCCGGCGCCGCGTCCGGATCCCGATTCTCTTGCCCATAACGGGCCGTCTCGTCCGTTCCCTAGCAGGCACGGCGTTTCCGTGGAATGAATTCCCGGTTCGTTCCGGCACGCTAAAGCGCCTTCGCTCAGGCGCCGCGCGGGCTTGACGCGGCCCGAGCGGAATCGGCCGGGCCGCGGATCAGTGCCGCCGCCGCAGGCGCAGCACGTAGCCGATCACCTCGGCGACCGCGCGGTAATGCTCGGGCGGCACCGCCTCGTCGATGTCGACGGTGGCGTGGAGCGCGCGCGCGAGTGGCGGGTTCTCGACCACCGGCACGCCGTGCTCGCGCCCTACCTCGCGGATGCGGAAGGCGAGCGCGTCGACGCCCTTGGCGACGCAGACGGGTGCCGCCATCCCGGCCTCGTAGCGGAGCGCCACCGCGTAGTGGGTCGGGTTGGTGACGATCACGCTGGCCCCCGGCACCGCCGCCATCATGCGCTTCTTGACCCGCTGCATGCGGATCTGGCGCAGGCGCCCCTTCACCTCCGGGTTGCCGTCCTGCTCCTTCATCTCCTCCTTCATCTCCTGCTTCGACATGCGAAGCTTGGCCCGCCAGCGGAAGCGCTGGTAGAAGGCGTCGCCGAGGGTGACGACGACGTAGGAGGCCAGCACCGCGCCCATCAGCCGCAGGCAGAGCGCGAGGGTGCCCTGGAGCACGCCCTGCGGCTCGATCCGGGCGAAGGCCTCGAGCCGGTCGCGGTCGCCCCACAGGACCATACCGGCGGCGATGCCGACGAGGAGGATCTTGACGACCCCCTTGCCGAACTGGAACCACGCCTCGGGGCCGAGCAGCCGCTTGAGGCCGGCCATCGGCGAGACCCGGCTGAATTTCGGCGCGAGCGTCTCGGTGGTCCAGACCAGGGGGTGCTGGAACAGGCCGCCGACGAGGCCCGCCGCCGCCACCGCCCCCATCGGCACGGCGAGCGCGAGGAGCCCGGCGAGGAGCGCACGGCGGCCGAAGGCGAGGTAGCCGGCCGGATCGGAGGGCACCTCGTGCAGATGTGCGAGGAGACCGCGCAGGTCGGCGAGCAGGCCGCGGGCGAGGGGCGCGGCGCCGATCATCAACACCAGCGTGAAGGCGCCGAGCATCAGGAAGGTGTTGACCTCCTGGCTCGTCGCGACGTCGCCCCGCTTGATCGCGTCGTCGAGGCGTCGCTGGGTCGGGTCTTCGGTGCGGTCTTCCTGGTCGGCCTGTTCCGACATCCGCTCACGCCCTCCCGAGATCGGCCAGGAAGCGGCCGAGATCGTCGACGAACACCCCCATGATCACCCCGATCGTCGCCAGGAAGACCAGCATGCCGATCAGGATCGCCGCCGGGGTGGCGACGAAGAACACCTGCATCTGCGGCATCAGGCGCGAGAGCACGCCGAGGCCGAGGTTGAACAGGATGCCGAAGGCGATGAACGGCGCCGAGATCTGCACCGCCAGGGTGAAGCCGCGGGCCACCGCCTGCACCGCGAAGGCGGCGGCATCGCCCGTCGCCGGCATGCCGACCGGCGGCATCAGGGCGTAGGAATCGCGGATGCCGGCGAGCGCCAGGTGGTGCAGGTCGGAGGCGAGCACGAGGGTGAGGCCGAGCAGGCTCAAGAAGCTGCCGAGCGTCGCCTGCTGATTGCCGAGGGACGGGTCGACCGTCATCGCGTAGGAGAGGCCGAGCTGCTGGGCGATGATCGTCCCGGCGGTTTGGAGCGCGGCGATGACCGCCCGCACGCTCAGGCCCAGCACCAGCCCGACCGCGATCTCGCCGAACAGCACGCCGACGAGCGCCGTGCCGGCGCCGCCGGGCTCCGGGCCGGTGCCCCCGGGAAGCAGCGGGCGGGCGACCGGAAACAGCACCAGGGAGAGCAGCAGCGCGAAGGCGAGGCGCAGGCGCGGCGTCACCATCGCCTCGCCGACGCCCGGCATCAGCATCACCAGCGTGCCGACCCGCGCGAAGGTGAGGAGGTAGGCCGAGGCGAGGCCGGGAAGGAGGAGGTTCACGTCCGGGGCGACTCGGGGTGAATAGGGATTGTCGAACTCGGCTCGGCGCATCGAGCGGCCCGTCCCAACCACGACCTCATCCCGAGGTGCGACTGGAAGGAGCCTCGAAGGAGTGCTCCAGGGATCGCAGCGGCATCTGGAGCCCTCCTTCGAGGCCTCCGCTTCGCTTCGGCACCTCAGGATGAGGTCGCGGTTAGGATGAAACAGGCTTCCGTGATTCGCCGCCCGCAAGTCAAATCCGTGCTCGACCCGCTCATCCGGATTCCCCCGCTCAACCCCCGGAGGCGATCCGGGCGGCGATGCGGGTCATGTAGCCGGCCAGCGCATCGCCCATGAAGGGCAGCATCAGCAGCATCGCGGCGAAGACCGCGACGATCTTGGGCACGTAGATCAGGGTCTGTTCCTGGATCTGGGTCAGGGCCTGGAACAGCGACACGACGAGGCCCACGACGAGGGCGACGACCATCAGCGGGCCGGCGACCTTCAGGAAGGTGAGGATGCCGTCGCGGGCGACGTCGAGAATGGCGAGACCGGTCATCGGGCGCCAACGCTTCCTTAAATCTGCATCCGCATGATGTCCTCGTAGGCCGAGATCACCCGGTCGCGCACCGCCACCAGGGTCTGGAGCGCGGTCTCGCTCTCGGCCACGGCGGTCACCACGTCGACGACGTTGGCCTTGCCGGCGGCGACCGCCATGGCCTGGCCGTCGGCGCGCTTGCCGGCTTCCGACACCCCGTCGAGGGCCGACGACAGGAGCTGGGTGAAGCCGCCCTCCCCCGTGCCGGCTCCCCCGGCGATGCCGGAGGTGGGCGTGCGGCCCATGTTCTGGATGGCGGCGTAGGCGCCGGCCGCGAAAGCGTTGGTGGTCATGGTCAGGCCTTGAGGATGTCGATGGTGCGGGACACCATGCGGTTGGTGAGCGTGACCATGTTGAGGTTCGCCTCGTAGGAGCGCTGGGCCTCGCGCATGTCGACGGTCTCGACGAGGACGTTGACGTTGGGCATCCGCACGCTGCCGTTGGCGTCGGCGGCGGGGTTGCCCGGATCCTGCTTGGAGCGGAACGGGCTCTGGTCCTTGCGCACCCGGCCCAGATCCACCACCGAGGCGTCGAGCTCGCGGTCGACGTGGTTGGTGAAGGTCGGGATCTTGCGCCGGTAGGGCTCGGCGGTGGCGCTGGTGGGCGCCGAATCCGCGTTGGCGATGTTCTCCGAGATCACCCGCATCCGGCCCGACTGGACCTTGAGTCCGGACGCCGCGATGCCGATCGCCTTGCTGAAATCCATGGGAACCCACCTCGGGTCGGTGTGACGAAGTTTCGGGGAGCCGACTGGCGCGGCAGGAGCCGGCGCGGCGGCGGGTTCGGGAGGAACTATTTGCCGACCGCGATGCGCAGGGTCTGCAGGCTCTTGCGGTAGAGGAGGCTCGCCAGCTGGTAGTCGCCCTGGTTGTCGGCGGCCTTCAGCATCTCGTCCTCAAGGCTCACGGCGTTGCCGCTCGGCATCATCTCGAAGCGCGTGCCCGCCCGCTCCTCCGGCGGGGAGGCCTGGCCGGTCCCGGCGAGGTGGACGAGGCTGGTGCGCTCCAGGCCGACCCCCGGCAAGCCGGCGGCCGCCAGGGTGCCGTCGGGGCGGAAGCGCGGCGCCTTGAGATCGTGGGCCTTGAAGCCCGGCGTGTCGGCATTGGCGACGTTCTCGGCCAGGACCTTCTGGCGCGTCTGCTGCCACTGCATCCGGTTGCGCAACATCGCGACGAGGGGGAGATCGGTGACCGACACGGGCGGGCCTTCCGGTTTTGACCGGCACAATCTGCCTAGCGCATGGTTAAAACCTGGTTAAGACGACACCTGTCGTCGCGTCCCGCGCGGCTCGTCCGCAACGCCTCTCAAAGCTGTTAACGATATGTAAACGTCCCCTGCGCAGGCCCGGCACAGCCGTGCTAGAAGGCTCCCCATCGTCGGCGTGCCCCGCGTGCGCCTCATATGAGAGACCATGCTTTGCTCTCCTCGATCCTCGGGACGGACGGTTCGCCCTTGCTCTCCTACCTGATCGTCTTCCTGATCATGGTCGTGCTCCTCAGCCTGTTCGCCCTCGGGGCGAAACGGTTCGCCCGGGGCCGCCTCACCCTGGGGGGCAACGGCGGGACCGGCCGCAGCCGGCAGCCGCGGCTCGGCATCGTCGACATCTACGAGCTGGACCGGCAGCGCCAGCTGATCCTGTTGCGGCGCGACAACACCGAGCACCTGCTGCTGGTCGGCGGACCGAACGACGTGGTGGTCGAGCGCAACATCGTGCGGACCGGCAGCACCCGGGTGACGGCGGAGCTGGCCGACCGGTCGGAGCCCGAGAGCGAGGCCCCGCTCCCCCTGCCCGCGGGCACCGAACCGGCGCCCCTGCCGCCGCCCTTCCCCGAGCCGGAGCCCGAACGGGTCGCGGCCGCCTTCGCGCCGATCCCCCGGCAGGATGCCCCGGCCCCGGATCTGCCGCCCGAGCCGGCGCGGCCGTCCTCGCGCTTCAACGCCTCGCGCCGGGTCGAGCCGCCGAGCCTGCGCGCCGCCCGCCAGACGCCGCCTCCCCTGGAGATGCCGTCGGCTCCAGAGGCGCCTCCTTTCGCGGCTCCCGCCTTCACCGCGCCGGTGCCGCCGGTGGTGCCGGCTCCGCCGCCGACGCCGGAACCGGTCCCGACCCCCGAGCCGGTTCCCGCCCCGGCCGGCACCCGCGGGGCCGAGCCGCGGACCGTGGATGCAGCGATCCTCAACGACATGGCCCGCCAGCTCGAGGAGGCCCTGCGGCGGCCTTCCTCGGCGGTGGCACCGGCCCGCCCGGCCGCCCCGGTGACGGCGAGCCCGCCGCCGGAGCCCGAGCCGGCCCCACCGGAGCCGGCGCCCCCGCCGCCCCCGCCGCCGGAGCCCGAACCGGTCCCACCGCCCCCGCCGGAGCCGAAACCCATCCCCGAGCCGCCTCCGCCCCCGCCGCCGGAGCCCGAGCCGGCCTCGTCCCCCCCGCCGGAGCCGGAACCCATCCCCGAGCCGCCCCCGGCTCCTCCGCCCCCGCCGCCGGAAGAGCCGGCCCCGGCCGCGAAGCCGGCCTCGGTCCAGAACCCGTTCTCGGTCGAGGAGATCGAGGCCGAGTTCGCCCGGCTCCTCGGCCGGCCGCTCGACAAGCGCTGATCCTCTCGCCGATCCCCGGGCGTCCGGGGCTGTTGCATCGGAACCGCGCCCGCCCGCCCTCGACAGGGTGCGGCGGGCGCGGCGCTTGCGGGCCGTGCCCGTGAAGGCCAGGGTGCGCCGCCATGGCGCCCCGCACTCCCCGCTCCCTCCTCCCGATTCTCTGCCGAGCGACGGTGGCCCTGCTGGTCCTGTCGGGCGGGACGGCGATGGCGCAGAGCCTCACCGTCGATCTCGGCCCGAGCGGCGGCGTCACCGAACGGGCCCTGCAGCTCGTCGCCCTCATCACCGTGCTGGCGCTCGCGCCCTCGGTGCTGGTGATGGCGACCTCGTTCACCCGCATCGTGGTGGTGCTGTCGATCCTGCGCTCGGCGCTCGGCACCCAGACGGCGCCGCCGAACGCCGTGATCGTCAGCCTGTCGCTGTTCCTCACCGCCTTCGTGATGGCGCCGACGGCGCGGGAGGCCTACCGCACCGGGATCGAGCCGCTGCTCGCGGGCCAGATCCAGCAGACGCAGGCCTTCGAGCGGGCGAGCCAGCCGTTCAAGGCCTTCATGCTGCGCAGCGTGCGCGAGAAGGACCTGAAGCTGTTCCTCGACCTCGCCCGGGCCCAGACTCCGGCGACACCGGAGGCGGTCGGCCTCGAGATCCTGACCCCCGCCTTCATGATCTCGGAATTGCGCCGCGCCTTCGAGATCGGCTTCCTGCTGTTCATCCCGTTCCTGATCATCGACCTCGTGGTCGCGTCGATCCTGATGTCGGTCGGCATGATGATGCTGCCGCCCGCCACCGTGGCGCTGCCGTTCAAGCTGATCTTCTTCGTGCTGGTCGACGGCTGGACCCTGGTGGCCGGGTCCCTGGTGCAGAGCTACGGCGGCTGATCCGCCCCCCTGCCCGCGCCTTCAGGCCGGGAGCCGCGCGGGACGAGGCGCAGGGCCTCCCCCGCGAGGTGGGCCGGCACGCCGCGGCGCATCAGACGGTCGCGCCTTGCCCGACGCGCGAGGCCGACGGCCTGTGTCTCCGCCGCGGCGAGGAACGGCTGCATCCAGGCCTCGAACCAGGCGCTCTGCACCGCGAGGCCGAGGAGCACGACTTCGCAGGCGAGGTTCCGGCAGGCCGCGGCGACCCGGCCCATCTGCTCGTCCAGGGACAGGACGGGAGCCAGGGACGGACCGCCGGGGGGTGTCCTGCTCATCGGCCTCCGGCTCGCCCGCTGCGGGCCGCACGTGCGATCACCGGTGCGCAACCTCCGGCAGGATGCCGACGGCCTCGATCACGTGCGGGGCCGGAACGGGGCCCGGCGAGGCCTGAAGCACGGCGCCGGGATGCGAGGCCTCGGGCGGCGGGGTCTCGGGCGGCGGGATCTCGGCGGCATTGTACGGCCGGTTGTAGCAGCGGCAGAACGCGCGCCAGAACGCCGCGCGCTCCTCGGGGGCGAACCGGCTCAGGCACGCATCGAGGGCGTCCTGCCCGGCACGGGCGAGGTGCAGGCGCGCCTCGTCGTCGAGACGGTCGGGAGAACCCGGCGCCGCGAGGTCGATCGGGCGCAGGTCCGGGTCGAGTGGTATCGGAGACGGCGGCACGTGATCGTGGGATGGTGCGATCGCATCGGGCACGGCTCGGCTCCCTGACGGGTCTTTACGCCAGGTCTAACGCCCAAGTGTCCCGCTTCGATCCAGGCCGGATGTCGGTGCTTCAAGACGGCTCCGTCAGGGCTCCGGCGGCCCCCGCCAGGGCTCGCGCAGACCCCGTCAAGGCTCGGGCAGACCCCGTCAAGGCTCGGGAAAGAACGGCGGCGGAATGTTGTAGATCGGCAGGTCGGCGTTGCGCGGCAGCCAGGCGTGGAAGACCGCGCCGTCGGTCTCGCCGTAGGAGACCGGCTGCACCGGCGAGCCGCGGAAGCGCACGAGGCCGGGCCGGTGCGGCCCGCGGACGGATCGGGGAGCCGGCACGTCTCCCGGGCGGACTCGGCCGGACGCGGCGGGCGCCGGGCGAAAGGCGTCGGGCTCGCCTCCCGCCATCGCGGGGGCGACGAGCGCTACATTCGCGGCGAGCACCGAAATCGTCAGGCCAGCGGTCAGGGCGGGGCGCAGCATGCGGGTGGTCTCCGGAGACCGCCGCAGCCTAAGGCCTCGAATCCCACCAGGGGCTTAACCGCGGCTGGCGATCGCCACACCGGCCACCGCCACCACCATGCCGAGGAGTTGGACCGGGCCCAAGGTCTCGCCGAACAGCCCGAAGGCCATCGCGGCCGAGACCGGCGGCACGAGGTAGAACAGGGCCGCCACGCCCGCCACCGCACCGCGGCGGATCAGCCCGAGCAGGATCAGGATGCCGCCGACCGACAGGCCGAACACCGCCCAGGCGAGACCGAGGAGAAGCGGGACCGAGAGGTCGAACTCCCCTCGCTCGGTCAGGAGTGCCAGCGGCAGGGTGAGCAGCACGGCGCCGATGAACTGCGCGGCGGCGTTGGTGCGCAGGTCGACGGCGGCAGCCGTGCGCTTCTGCCACAGGGTGCCGAGGGTGATGGCGATGGTCCCGCAGAAGCACACGGCCAGCGCCTCCGGCGGGATGCCGCCGGCCGCCCCGGTCGCCCCGAGTTTCGGCGCCAGCACCAGCCCGGCGCCGACGAGGCCGACCATGATGCCGAGCCAGCGCAAGCCCGAGACCCGCTCGCCGAGGAGCGGCCCGGCCACCGCCGCGGTGAGCAACGGCTGCAGGCTCGCCACCAGGGCGGCGATGCCGGCGGGCAGCCCGCGATGCACCGCCCAGAACACCGCGTCGAGGTAGAGGCCCTGGATCAGGATCCCGGCCACCATCGCGTCGCGCCAGCCGCGCCAGCCCCGGGGCCACCGGGCGCCGACCGCGAGGGCGAGGCCCGTCAGCACGATGGCGGTGAGGCCGAAGCGCACGGCGAGGAAAGTCAACGGCTCGGCATGCGGCGCGACGAGGCGCGCCACCACGAAGCCCGTGGCCCAGATCAGCACGAACAGGCCGGGCGCCAGGCGGGCGGGCCAGGAAGCGTCGGACAGAGGCAGGAGGCGGCTCATGATGCCTGCGCAACGAGCACGAGCGCGGCCGTTCCGCAACCGGCGCCGCGAGAATAGCCCCCCGCCCGTGCCGGGCATGGCTGTCCGAATAAGCTTTTGAGACGAGAACGGCGCGGGTTTCCCCTTTCCCCGGACGACCCTGCGTGCCCGGAAGGACGCGCAGGCCGCAATTCTGCCCTCTCGCCTTTCCAGGACCGGCGCCCACGCTCTACCTGAGACGACGATTCCGCCGGAACGACCACCCCGAGAGCCCGCGCGCCGTGATCCGTCCCCGCACCGCCCTGGAGATCGCCGCCCTCGCGGCCCAGCGCTTCGTCGCCCATGACGGCTGGGCGATCGCCAGCCACATCGCGCTCTCGCTCCTGACCTCGCTGTTCCCGTTCCTGATCCTGCTCACGGCGCTGGCCGGTGTGTTCGGCACCAAGTCCCTCGCCGACGAAGCCGGCAACCTCTTGTTCGAGATCTGGCCGAGCGAGGTGGCGGGACCGATCGCCAACGAGGTCCACCGGGTGCTGACCGAGCAGCGCGGCGGTCTCCTCACCCTCGGCGCGGTGCTGGCGCTCTACTTTTCGTCGAGCGGGGTCGAGAGCCTGCGGGTCGGGCTCAACCGGGCCTACGGGTTGCGGGAGATGCGGCCGTGGTGGCTCACGCGGCTGGAATCGATCGGCTACGTGATCTGCGCCGCCTTCGCGATGCTGGCCTTCACCTTCCTGGTGGTGCTGGGCCCCCTGGTCTGGCGCGGTCTCTTGCTGGTGGCGCCGGGGCTGGAGCCGCTCGGCCTCACCGTCGCGGTCGGCCGGGTCGGCGTGACGGTGCTGCTCGTCGCCAGCGTGCTGGTGATCGCCCACAAGTTCATCGCCGCCGGGCGCCGACCGGTGGCCATGGTGCTACCCGGCATCGCCGTGACCCTGTGCCTGTGGGTGCTGGCCGGCCTCGGCTTCGGGATGTACCTCGACCGGTTCTCGAGCGCCTACGTGTCGACCTACGGGGGCCTCGCCACCGCGATGGTGTTCCTCGTCTTCGTCTACTGGCTCGCCGCGATGTTCCTGTTCGGCGGCGAGATCAACGGCACGGTGATCGCCGCCCGCCGCCGCCGGCTCCAGGCCCGGGCCCAGAGCCGGCGGGACACCGTGAAGCTGATGTAGGGGCCTTCCGCTCAAGAGGGTGGCCGGGGGCATCCCGGCCGGCGCAGGGTCATTCCTGGCCCACGCCCAACGTCTTCCCCGGTAGAGTGGCCGACACACGCTTTCACCGCGTGATTGTGTCCCGCAAGTTACTGAGGCGGCCGGCGCGATGGCGTATGCTGGTGCTTCGCTTGCGACGCGTCACAGCCGGGACATCGTCGGAGCGGGTGATCGTCGAACGACCAGGGCGGCCAAGATGATGGGGCATATGGGACGATCTTTCATCGCGCTTGCCTCGCAGGCGATGCGTCGGACCTTCGTCCCGTCACTGCCACGAGACTTGCCGCCGGTCGAAACGCTCGCCCCTCGCGGACCGATCGACGAGAGCCAGGACCATCGGATCTGCGGCCCGATCGACCAACTCGGCGGCGTCGTTCAGCTCATTCGCTGCCCCGACGATCATCTGAGCGGCATCTCGATCCGCTTCGGGATCCATTGCCGCCCCCAGGCGATCCCGATCGTCGTCGAACTCTTCGAGGTCGACGAGCATCATGTCGGCCCGGCCGCATGGCCGGAGATCGCGACGGAGGCCCTGGCAAGCTGCACGATCGAGCCGGGCGAACTGATCGACAACGCGTACCACCACGTCTACTTCCCGAATTTCCCGAACTCGAAGGGCGCCCTGTTCGCCCTCAGGCTCACCTCGCCGGCGATCGGCGCGCACGAGTCGCCGACGGCGTTCGTCTCGCGCGGCGAGGAGCGGATCGCGGGCCATGGCGGGCTTCACACCCGCGACGGCCTGTTCGTGTCCCACGGCCTGCAGGCGAGACTGATCTTCAGCTCGCCCGAGACCGTGGCGAGTTCGCCGCCCGGATTGCTGTACAGCCCGCTCACCTCCTGCAACATGAACTGCACGCACTGCATCTCGCGGCATTCCCGCAAGCGTGCAGTCCGCATGTCGTCGGCAATCAAGGACGAGATCAAGGGCCTCGTCGCGGCGGGCAAGATCACCTGGATGTTCACCGATTACAGCGGCGACCTCCTGTTCGCCGACCACAAGAAGCCCGGCGAACTGGATTACGTGACGGGCCTCGGCATCGCCGTCCATATCGACACGAACGGCGCCTACCTGACGGATGAGCGCATCGCCAAGATCATGGCGTCCAAGGTCGACGCGGTCAGCATCTCGATCGATGCCGCGACCGACGAGACCTACCAGACCATCCGGATCGGCGCGCCCCACCTCGACACCATCTTCGATGCCGCCGCGCGGCTGGTCGAGGCGCGGGCGCGGCACGGCCGGGACCGGAACCTGGTCATCAGCCTGGGATTCACGCTGATGCGGTCGAACATCCACGAATTGCCGCGTTTTGTGGAGCGGGCCGCGCAAGCCGGCGTCGATACCATCGGCTGCCGCCATCTCGAGGTCTACCACGCCCCGATGCTGGCCGAGTCCCTCGTCCACGAGCCGGAGCGCTTCAACGCCATGCGCCGCGACGCCGTGGCCCTGGCAGAGACCCTCGGCGTGCAGCTCAATATCGGCGAGGAATTCCACGACCGTCCCGGCACCGGAAGCCCGCAGCCCTGCCTCCTGCCATGGGAAACCGCGACCGTCCTGGCGAACGGGGACGTCATGGCCTGCTGCGTGCCGGGCGCGAAGATCGGCAACCTGACGGAGGATACCCTGGAGGGGATCTGGACCGGGGAGCGCTATCGCCGCCTGCGCCAACGCATCAACTCGAGCGACCCGCCCGAGCTCTGCCGTTCCTGCCAGTTCCGGAACGCGGTGAACCGCTACGGCGCGCATAACAGCCTCAACCGGGACGGCATCCCGACTGCAACCTTCGACGACGATCTCTGAACGGATCGGCGAGGAGACGCCCCTCCACCGTCCGCGAAGCCCGGCGCCCGGCCCGGTCAGCTCCAGGCGTGGAACGGCGGGTTGACTCCGTTGAGTGCATGGTTGCCGACGATCGCCACCTTCCAGCGCACCGGGTCGTGAAGGGTGTGGGTGCGGGCGTTGCGCCAGTGCCGGTCGAGGTTGTGCTCGGCGAGCGTCGAGCGGGTGCCGGACAGTTCGAACAGCGTGTTGGACGCGGCGAGCGCGACCTCGGTGGTCAGCACCTTCGATTCCGCCACCGCGAGCTGGGCCGCCGCCACGCTGTCGGGCGTCGGCTCCGCGACCGCCGCGTCGATGGCGAGGCCGGCCCGGTCGAGCAGGGCTTCCGCCGCGTGCTGGCGGATCGTCAGGTCGCCGACGGCGCGGATCGTGTAGGGGTCGTCGGAGGCCCGCTCCTGGCCGCTGTCGATCCAGGGCCGCGCCTTCTCGCGCACGAAGGCGATGGTATCGTCGAGGGCGGCGCGCCCGATTCCGGCATCGATCGCCGCCTGGATGATCTGGAAGATCGCGCCGTCGACCCGCGGGGCGGTGTAGCCGCGCCAGGCCGGCACCAGGCGGCTCTTTTCGACCCGCACGTCGTCGATGAGCACGGTGCCGCTAGCGGTGCCGCGCTGGCCGAAGCTCGACCAGTCGTCGATGACGGTCAGCCCCGGCGCGTCGCGATCGGCGATGGCGTACCAGGGCCGGCCCTCGTCATCGATGGCCACGATCGGCACGAGATGGGCGAGCAGCGCCCCCGTCGCGTAGAATTTTCGGCCCCGGACGACGACGTGGTCGCCGTGATCGGTGAAGCGCGTCTCGAACTCGGCGGCGCGCTTCGTGCCCTTCTCCGAGAAGGCGTTGCCGAAGCGGGTGCCGGCGAGCACCGCGGCGAAGAGGTCGGCCTGCTGCTCCGGATCGGAGACGGTGCGAATCGCCGCGACGATGCCGAGGTGGTTCTGGGCGATCTGCGCGATCGATGGATCGGCCGCCGCCACGATGGCGATCACCTGGGCGAGGGTCCGGTACGACACCTCGGGCCCGCCATGGCTGCGCGGCACGTTGATCGACCATAGCCCGCTCTGCGAGAAGGCGTCGAGTTCCGCCAGCGGACGGGCGCCGGTGCGGTCGCGCTCCGAGGCGCCCTCCCGGAACCGGGCGGCGAGGGCGTGGGCGATCCGGATCGCCTCCGCGTCGTCGCGGATGACGTGCGCGGGCTCGGCCGGGCGGGCGGGGCCGGGCGCGCCCCGCGGCGCAGGCTCGGCGATGTGGCTCGGATTGACGGCGATGTTCATGGGCTGGCTCCGCAATCGGTGGACAGGATTGGCGGTAGGCGGGGGCGTCCCCTTCCCCGGCGCGCGGGGCAAAAGGTCCGACGCTCGCGCAGGCGGGATTGCCGGCTCGTCAGACATGAATCGGACAAGGATGATCGCGATCAATGGCTTCGACTTGATCGTGCCGCAGAAGAATTGCCGACGGATGCCGCTTCGTCAAACGAAGCGTTCCGCTTAATTTCTCTGATTTCTAAAAATTCGTTTTCGCCGATCGGCGATCGGGCAAACGCATTTTTTCGGCGCGGGAGCGTCGGCTGCGATCGACGGCGTTGGTTCGAAGTCCGATCGGCTTGCCCGAGACCTAATCGATGCGCCGCCAGCGTGAGCCGCTCACCGCGGCCCGGGCCGCTGATAGGACATGCCTACCCGCCGCCACCCCGTCGGCCGCGGGGGCCGGCGGGGGCCGGCGTGTTGTCCTGGTTTTCATCGAGGAGCTTGCGCCAGCGGGTCAGGCGCTCGGGGTTGATCGCGCCGTCGGCGATGGCGGCCTGCACGGCGCAGCCGGGTTCGTGCGCGTGCGTGCAGTCGCGGAACCGGCACGAGGGGGCAAGTTCGGTGATCTCGGCGAACAGCGTTGCGATCCCGTCCTCGGCGCCGCTGACGTGCAGCGTTCGCATCCCCGGCGTGTCGATCACCCAGCCGCCCCCCGCGATGGCGTGCAAGGACCGAGAGGTCGTGGTGTGGCGTCCCTTGGCATCGTGTTCGCGAATCGCCCCGGTTTCCTGGGGAAGCGCCTGCCCGGGACCCGCGAGCGTGTTCACCAGGGTCGATTTGCCGACACCGGACGAGCCGACCAGCGCGAGGGTCTGCCCGACCCCGCACCACGGGGCCAGGGTGCGGGCCGCCTCCGGGCGCCGGGGATTGACGGTCACGACGTCGAGCCCGCGCTGCAACTCGGCGGCCTGACGGCGGTAGGCGTCGCCATCGGCCGCCATGTCGGCTTTGGTGAGCAGGATCACCGGATTGGTGCCGCCCTGGTTGGCCAGAGCCAGATAGCGCTCGAGTCGGGCCTGGTTGAAATCGGCGTTGCAGGAGGTGACGATGAACAGCGTGTCGACATTGGCTGCGGCGGGCTGCAGCGCCCGGCTGCCTTCGACGCGCCGCTCCAGGACCGTCCTCCGGTTCAGGCGGCGGTGGAGCATCCGGGTTCGAGGATGAACCAGGACCCAGTCGCCGACGGCGAAGTCACCGGTGTTCGTATGGACGGGAAGCGTCAGCTCGACCGGTCCCTCCACCGACAGGGCGCTCAGCCGTGAGCGGTGAACCATGGCAATCCGCATGGGAGCGAGATCGGTCTCGTGCGGCTCACGCTGCTCCTCGAAGAAGGTGAGCCAGCCCAGGCTCGCCAGCGGCGTAAGGGGGAGGAGGTGGGAAAGATCGGTCACCCGTCTGCCATGACATGACCCCGGTCTCGTGACCAGCAGCTCGCAAGCTCGACCAACGATGCGGGAAGGGGCAGGCGCACCTGCCCCTCGGAACACATGTCCTCACGCCGCCAGGGCGTACTCGTCCGGCTCCGGCGCCGCCATGAACTGCGCCCGGGCGAGCTCGGCGAAGCGGCCGCCCTCGGCCACCAGGTCCTCGAACGTGCCGCTCTCGACGATCCGTCCCTCGTGGAAGACCAGGATGCGGTCGGCGTCCCGGATGGTCGACAGGCGGTGGGCGATCACGAAGGTGGTGCGTCCCTCCATCACTGCTTCCAGCGCGCCCTGGAGCTTGCGCTCGGTGGCGGCGTCGAGGGCACTGGTCGCCTCGTCGAGGATCAGCACCGGCGGGTTCTTCAGCAGCGCCCGGGCGATCGAGAGCCGCTGGCGCTCGCCGCCCGACAGCGAGCGGCCGCGCTCGCCGATGACCGTGTCGAGCCCGTCGGGCTGGCGCGCCATGAATTCCGAGGCCTGGGCCCGCTCGAGCGCGTCGAGCATCTCGGCGTCGGTGGCGTCGGGCCGGCCGACCTGCAGGTTCTCGCGGATCGAGCGGGCAAACAGCATCGGCTCCTGGAATACCACGCCGATGTTGTGGCGCAGCGACGAGAGGCCGATGTCGCGAAGATCCTCGCCGTCGATGCGGATCGTGCCGGCATCCGGGTCGAAGGCGCGGTGGAGGAGGCCGAGCGTCGTCGACTTGCCCGAGCCGGTGGTGCCGACGAGGGCTACGGTCTCGCCGGCCCGCGCCGTGAACGACACCCCGTCGAGCGCCGGGCGGCGGCCGTCATAGGAGAAGCGCACGTCCTCGAACGACACGTCGCCGGAGAGCCGCGCCACTGACCTAGCGCCGGGCCGGTCGTGGACGGCGGGCACGGTGTCGAGGATGTCGAAGAATTCCTGCATCTTGGGCGCCTGGAGGAACAGGCTGTTGACGAAGGCGACGACCTGGTCGAGCCGGGCGACCAGCATGGTGGCGAGGCTCATGAACGAGACCACGTCGCCGACGGTGGCCAGGCCGTGGCCGTGCAGCACGATGCCGGTGACGAAGATCGCCGTCATGGTCAGGGTCGCCGAGGCGCGGGTGGCGACGGAGGCGAGCGCCCACCAGGACAGGACCGGGATCTGCGCGGCGAGCAGGTCGCGGATGATGCCGTGCATCGCCTCCTTCTCGGCCTTGGCGCGGGTGAAGGACTGGATCACCGCGACGTTGCCGAGCGCGTCCGAGGCATGGGCCGCGAGGCCCGAATGGTAGGCCTCGACCTGGCCTTGCAGCGTCTCGGTGCGGCGTAGGACGAAGGTGGTGAGCGCGGTGAACACCACCATCAGGGCGACCAGGATCGAGCCGAGCTGCCAGTTGAGGAACAGCGTCATCGGCAGGAGCACGACGAGGGAGACGAGCGCCGCGCAATGATCGCGGAAGAAGCCGAGCCAGGTCGCCGCCATGCCGCTCGTGCCCTCCAGCATCGCCTTCAGCACCCGGCCCGAGTGGTTGGCCGAGTGGAAGGCGAGCGGCAGGTCGAGGACGTGCTCGAAGTAGTTCGCCATCGCCGACAGCCGGCTGCGATGGGTGAGCCGGTCGGCATGGAGCGCGATCAGGACCCCGGCGCCGATCGAGAAAAGCCCGAAGCCCACCCAGGCGCCGACGAGGAGAAGCAGGCTCGACGTGCCGGCGCCGCCGGCCGGCAGGTGGGTGAGTCGGTCGATGATGCGGCCGAAGAGCACCGGCTCGGCGAAGGCCGCCACTGCCAGCGCGATGTTGGCGGCGGCCAGAAGCGCCCCGAGGCGCAGATCGGACCCGAGCTGGCCCATGACCCGAACGTAGAGCCTGATCAACCGCATCGACGGTGAACCCTGATGAGATGCCCTTGTGTGCGGACCGGGCCCTCGCCCACCGCCTGCCCCGCGCGCGGCCTGTTGTGGCGGCCGTTCGATCGCATGGTCATGTGTATGACTGTGTCTCGCTGAACGGCGCATGACGGCGCGGGCGCCGGGTTCGGCATTTTTACCGTTCGTTGAGCCTGTTCGCCGTAATCTCCGGGCCAGGACACACGCGACGGTCGGGACCGCGCCCTGCGACCGGGGCCGCGCGACGACGCATGAAGGGGCCGAGTTCAGATGGATATCGCAACCGGCGCCGGCCTCGTCGGCGGCATCGCGGTCGTGTTCGTGCTCATCATGATCGATGGCGGCAACTTCGCCGCCTATTTCGACAAGCACGCGGTGATCGTGATCTTCGGCGGCGCCACCGCCGCCACCATGCTGCGCTTCCCGTTCTCGGTCATCGTCCACGGCGTGCCGATGGGCCTGCGCTACGCCTTCAACATGCGGGCGATCCGGCCGCGCGAGCTGATCGACGAGATCACCAAGATCGCCGACGTGGTGAAGCGCTCGGGCCCGATGGCGATCGAGAATCTCGAGATCTCGGACCCGTTCCTGGCGCAGGGCGTACGCTACATCGCCGACGGCTACGACCGCGAGTTCATCCGCGACACGATGGAGCGCGACCGCGACAACTTCCTGATGCATCTCGACGAGGGCTCGAAGGTCTACCGCGCCTTCGGCGACTGCGCCCCGGCCTGGGGCATGATCGGCACGATTCTCGGCATGGTGACGATGTTCGCCAACATGTCCGATCCCTCGAAGCTCGGCCCCGCCATGGCGACCGCCTTGCTCGCCACCCTGTACGGCGCGCTCATCGCCAACATGATCACCCTGCCGATCGCCGACAAGCTGCACGTCAAGCTCGAGGAGGAGGACGTGTCGCGCACCCTCATCATCGACGGGGTGCTGCTGATCCGCGACTCGAAGAGCGCCTCGCTGGTGCGCGAGATGCTGATCGCCTACCTGCCGCACAATCACCGCGACGAGATGGCCGCCGAGGCGGCCTGACGCATCGTGACGAGACGGCCGCCCGAGGCGGCCCGACGCCTGCGCGCCCTTCGAGGAGACCTGAGCGGTGGCTAGAAAGAAGCGCGGGGCCCATGGCGGCCACGGCTGGTTCGTGACCTTCGCGGACCTGATGGCGCTGTTGATGAGCTTCTTCGTCATGATCGCCGCCTACTCGACGCAGGACCAGAAGAAGCTCCAGGCGGTGGCCGGCTCGATGCGCGACGCCTTCGGCAACAACCGCGAGTCGCGCTTCAACGGCATCATCGAGAAGGCCGGCCTGCCCGGCGCGACCAAGCCGCGCGACACCCGCGACATCGCCCCCGAGCAGGCGACCGACAAGCCCGAGCCGCCCAGCCCCGACGAGGTGCTGGCCAATGGGACCCAACGCAACTCCTACAAGGACGGGTTCGGCCTGGCGGTGACGTCCCTGCGCCAGGCGTTGCAGGACCTGCCGGAGATCGCCGAACTGTCGAAGAGCATCGTGATCGAGGTGACGGCACGGGGCCTCGACATCTCGCTGGTCGACCAGGACAACCGCTCGATGTTCCCGGAAGGCTCGACCCGGCCGAACGACCGCACCCGCCAGGTGCTGGAGCGGATCGTGCCCACCCTGCGCCGGCTGCCCAACCGCATCGCGGTGACCGGCTACACCGCCGCCGACCGCCCCGGCCGCCGCCCCGCCGCCCCGCCCTGGGAGCTGTCGGCCGGCCGTGCCGTCAGCGTGCGCGAGATCCTGGCCGGCAACGGCCTGCCGGGCGACCGCTTCGCTTCCGTGTCAGGCAAGGCCGATACCGAGCCGCTGTTCCCGGATAATCCGTACCTGCCGGCCAACCGCCGGGTGACGGTGACGCTTCTCAACGAGGCGCCGCCGACGCCGCGGGGGGTGGGATTTCCGTAAGGTCGAGCGTCGTGTGGGGTCCTTCAGTCAGGCTCGGAGGCAAGGGGAAGACGTTGTCAAGGAGCGACGAAACCCGCACGACATAAGCCGTGAGAACTTGGGCCCTATCGCTGAAGCATGATAACCCGAGCCACGATCTGACCTGAAGCGGACGTGGCTCGAAGCAGGCGGTGCCGCCTCGCCGCAGGCCCGACGACAAGGCCTGTCCACCGCGCCAAGGCCGCCCGAGAGTCCGCCGCATGCATCTTCCGACTGCGTCCTCCTTCGGCTCGTCCGAGGCGACCGAGCCCGGGGAGTGGGCCCGGCGGGCCGTTCGGGATTTCTGCTGGGCCGCGGCGATCATCCTGCCCTGCGCGCTGTTCTCCGCCTTGTTGACCCGGCTGCTGGGCCCGCTGTCGCTGTTCTGGCCGGCGAATGCCGTCCTGCTCGGCATGCTGCTGCGCAATCCCGGACGCGCCACCGGAGCGGGGTGGCTGGGGGCCTTCGTCGCCTACCTGGCGGCGGATCTGCTCGCCGGCACGGGCTGGCTCGCGAATCTGTGGCTCAACGGCGCCAACATGGCCGGCGTGGCGGCGGGCTACCGGGCGGCGGCACGCTGCCTGCCGGTCGGCGCGCGCCGGCTCGACCAGCCGCGCACCATGCTGTCGCTGCTGATCGTCTGCCTCGCCAGCGCCGGGGCCGAGGCGGCCATCGGCGGCGCGGCCGGCCCGGTGCTGTTCGGGCGGCCTCTGCTGCCCAGCCTGCTCGACTGGTTCCACGGCCAGGTCGCCATCGACATCCTCCTGCTGCCGCTCTTCCTCACCGCGCCGCAACCTGGGTCAGCGCGGCGCCTGCTGGCGGAGTTGTGGCCGTCGCGCCGGTGGCACTTCCCCGACATCCTGCCGGTCGTCGCCCTCGTTGCGTCCCTGGCCCTCGCCATTCTGCTCGGCGGACCGGGCGTCCTGGCCCTGCCGGTTCCGGCGCTGATCTGGTGCGCGCTGCGCTACCCGGTGTTTCCGACGATGGTGCTGACGGCGCTCCTGAGCACCGCCCAGCTCTTCGCCATCGCCCTGGGGCTGCTGCGGCTGCCGGACATCAACCTGCTCTACATCAACGCCATGCTGTCGGCGCGCCTCGGCATCGCCCTGGTGGCGCTCGGGCCGATGGCGGTGGCCATCGTCAACGCGGCGCGCAACGACCTGCTGCGCCGGCTCGACCACGTCGCCCGCTACGACCACCTGACCGGGGTTCTGCAGCGTGGGGCCTTCCTCGAACGCGCCGGCGCGCTGCTGGCCGAGCTGCCCGCAGCGGGCCGGCCGGCGGCGGTGCTGATGATCGACATCGACCATTTCAAGCAGATCAACGACCGGTTCGGCCACGCCCAGGGCGACCGGGTGCTGGTCGCGGTGGCTGCATTGCTGCGAGCGGGCTTGCGCGAAGACGCGGCCTTGGGACGGCTCGGCGGCGAGGAATTCGCCATTCTCCTGCCCGGCAGCGGCGCGGCGGAGGCCTGGATGACCGCCGAGCACCTGCGGCTGCGGGTGGCGGCCCTGTCCCTCCCGGGCGAGGACCATGCGGGCGGAACGCACCTGCCGCTTGCAGGGCTGAGCGCCAGCTTCGGCGTCGCGACCTGCGAGGCCGGCCTGCCGCAGGCCCTGGATGCGCTGCTCGCGCAGGCCGATGCCGCGCTCTACGCCGCCAAGGCGGCCGGGCGGAACCGGGTGGAGAGCGCCGCGGCGCCCCACGCTCAGACGGACGGCGTCCGGGCGTCGCCCGCAGCGCCGGAGGCGATCCAGGCGGTCTGACGGACGGCTACTTCGCCACCAGCAAAGCCCAATACTCCATGTATTTTGATCCCGACTCATATGCAGAGGCGTTCCCTCAGGCTCTCTGTCGAGTTGAGGGTCATAGAAACGTGAGGCGAAATCTTGCGCCACTCCTGCCTGAGGGTTTTCGGCCGACCACGCCGTCAGCTTTTGCAAGGTTCTGGACGGCAGCACCCCGGTCACTGCTTAAATGCCATCTTGTGTAAAGCCAATATCAAGCGCTATTTCTGAACGGTTCGGATAATAAACCAACCATCAAGTGACGGGGACAATTCAAAAACCGTATGCAGCGGCTGCAACAGTATAAACAGTCGCCGATATTAAAAATTATCTTTCTGTATGTATATTTTAATTAGTTTTTTGTTTTATTTACAGATACTTGTAATTGTATCTGCATGCTGCAGCTCGGTATGCATAAAAGTCTTCAGATTTCACGTTTATCTTTCTTTAAAATGTATCTCGCTAAATTCCTAAATGATGCCATTTAGACGCACGGACTTTAGCAATGTCAGGCGCATTTAAAGACCCTCACTTTATGAACCAGCGCGAAAGGTGGTTAAAGAGTTGGTTTAAGTCGGAAATGAGCTACTTTGCCATAAAAAATAATGCCCATCTTCTGATGAATGACCCGGAAATTGATGAATGCGGCTACGATATCACACTAGAGGAATCTTATTGTTACATTCCTATTCAACTAAAAACGAAAGCATTCTCGTCGAAAACATCGTCATGGAAAATCAGATGCGATTTCTTCAGGCCGTCGTTTTACGATCAGTCAAATACGAACTTTGATCTGACGATTGATGGACACCCATGCGGGATGCACGGCGGAGGCGGCGGCGTAGTATTACAGGAATTCGACGATTCTCCCAATGGAAATCCGATGAAAAATTTGAGATATTATTATTGTGACTTTCTTTATGTACTATCCATCGTGAGAGGGTTTTGGTCTTCGAAGCACTTCTCGCAAACAGACGCAAAAAAACTTCTTTTAAGAATTGCGTACAAGGCAGATTCCGATTATTTCGATTTGCCTAAACGTGCATTTTTGCCAATTAAGTCCCCCACATCCATACTATATTGGAGACTTCATATGGGAAACTATAGCAATTATATGTCTATATTTCTCAAAAATAACAAAAATCTGCCAGATAATGACATTGCTATACGCTTATATAGATATGACCGCTCACGACGGATGCCGCGAAAGCACGCAGCAAATTTCCCTGATTACTGCAAAGAATGGCAGCCATCGACCTATTGAATAATTAAATCTACTATAAAGCATTGACATCACAATTAACATGTCCGCAGAAGACCCAATAAAAGTAAATATATCTCGCCAAGCTTTGTCATTGCAACTACATATTTTCAATTATATAGATAAATAAGTAAAAATAAACTAGCAATTATCATATAGCACGCATAACGTCGTAGCTACTTCGCCACCAGCAACGCCCAGTACACCTTGTACTTCGACCCCGGCGCATAGGCCGTCGCAATCCCCATCCGGGTCGCCGTGGGATCGAGCATCACGGCGTTGTGGGACGGGCTCTCGCGCCACCCCGAGAACGCCTCGGCCAGGGTGTGATAGCCGGCCGAGAGGTTGGCGGCCGGCTCCGGATAGCCCATCCGGGCGGCCACCGTCTTGACGATATCCGCTTGGCTCGGCCGGCCGGCGGCGGCCATCGCGGCGGTCTCGGTCTCGGCGAGGCGCTGGAGGCCGGGATCGAGGGCGAGCGGAGGCAATCCCTTGTTGCTGCGATAGGCGGCGATCATCGCCTGGGCCGCGCCGGCATCGATCTGCGCCCCCGTCGCCGCCATCGGCCAGTACAGGCTCGGTCCCGCCGCCCCGGTCGAGACCCGCGTCGCCTCGCTCGCCGAGCAGGCGGCGAGGGAAAGCGGCAGGGCCAGCAAGGCAATACGCTTCAGCGCGGCGGGAAGGAGGATCACGGCACGGTCTCGGGGGTTTTGCGACGCTCGGCCTCGGGCTCGGGACGGGCCTCGTTCCGGGATTCGGGGCGCAGCGCGGCAGGGGTCGTCATGCGGGCGATCTGCCCCATGGCGTCCTGCATCGCGTCCAGCCCCTGAACCGTGACGATGCTCGCACCGGGTCCGAGATTGGGGATCAGACCCTCCTCCGACAAGGTCTTGAACACCGCGAAGTTGAGGTCGCTCTGCACTTTCGCCTGCGAGCCGACGTCGGTGATCATCGCGATCAGCTCGAATTCGAGGAAGGGATCGCCGATCTTGCGGAACACCACACGGGGCGGCGGCTCCTTCAGCACCTCCGCATGGGCCTTGGCGCAACCGGCGATCAGCTCGGCGGCGTGGACCGGGTCCTGGTTGCGCAGGACGCTGACCGTGATGGTGACCCGGCCGGTGCGGTCGCCGCGCACCCGGTTCTTCACCACGCCGGAGATCAGGTTCGAGTTCGGCACGATCACGGCCGAGCGGTCGAAGGTCTGGATCTCGGTCGAGCGTACGCTGATGCGGCGGACATAGCCCTCGTTGTCGCCGATCACCACGAGGTCGCCGACCCGGATCGGCCGCTCCCAGAGCAGCAGCAGGCCGGAGACGAAGTTGTTGACGATCGATTGCAGGCCGAAACCGATACCGACCGACAGGGCACCGGCGACGATGGTGAGCTTTTCGAGGCTCAGGCCCAGATACGAGAAGGCGAGCGCCAGGGTGAGCAGGAAGCCGACATAGCCGCTCACCGTCGAGATCGAGTTGCGCAGGCCCGGATCGAGATCGGTCGCCGGCAGGTAGGTATTCTCGAGCCAGCGCTGGATCGCCTTGGTGATGACGAGACCGAGCGTGAACAGCCCGAGCGCGAGGGCGATGGTCGAGAGCGAGATCGTCACCCCGCCCACCGTGAAGCCGAAGAACGCGGCCTGGGCCCAGGAGAAGATGTCGGTCGAATCGACGCCCCAGGAGGCCAGCAGCAGCACGCCCGCGGCGGTGAGCAGCAGCACCCGGACGAAGCCCGAGATCAGCACCGCGATCTGGTTGAGCGAGCGCTTGCGCAGGCCGGTATTGGCCTGGAGCGCCGTGGCGATGCGCGAATCGTCCTGGAGCGCCGAGCTGACCACCGCGTCGACGCTCGAGATCGCCAGGTAGAGGATCGCCGCGGCGATCGCGGTCCACATCAGCTGGTCGATCAGGAACGACGACAGGGCGATGTAGCCGACCAGCGCCGAGACGCCGATCGCCGCCACCACGATCCAGCCGAGGATGCGCAAGGGGCCGCCGATGCCGGTCGTCGATTCGGCCGCGATGTAGGGGCCGAGGCAGGCCTCGTCGGTCTCCTCGGCCCGCGCGGCGAACCGGCGCAGGCCCTCGGCCAGCACCACGGCGACCACCGCGGCGAAGACGCCCTTGGTGACGATGGTGATCGGCAGGCTGAGCGAGATGCCCTCGTTCAGGCCCTCGATGGTGCGCCCGACCGCGATCACCGAGGCGATGGCGATGATCAGGCGGTTCAGCCGCTCGGCGGTGGCGTCGGTCATCGCGACGAGGCGCCAGGCCGGGCGGTCGGGCGAGAGGAGCGCATCGGCCATCGCCTCGACCACCGCCACGAAGGCGAGCGAGGCGACGATCCGGTGGGCGGCCGGCAGCAGGCGCAGGGGCAGCAGCTCGGTGACGTCGAGGGTGTAGCCGACGAGGAAGCTGCCGAGCACCGCCGGCACCGCGCCGACGAGGAAGACGCGCCAGGCCGCCATCACCCGGGCGTAGCGGGTCGGCTGCGCGGTCTTGGACGAGCGGTGGCCGACCCGCGGGGCGATGTGCCGGCGCCCGACATACAGCGCCACCGAGACGCCGATCGCCAGCGCGAGCAGGAACAGGTTGAGCGCCGTGCCCCGGCGCTGGACCTGGACGACCGAATCGTCGAGGGAGGATTTCAGCGCCCGGAAGTCGCGGGCGTAGTCGCTGGTGGCCCGCATCCACAGGTTCGGGCTCACCAGGCCGTCGGTGCGCTCGAACAGGGCGCGGGTGAAGGCGGCGCGGCGGCGGTTGCTGATCTGGTCGGTGATCTGCTCGCTCTGCACCAGGAGCGAGCGGGCAAGCCGCAGGGTGTCGTCGATCTCGGCGACGCCGGCCTCGCGCTGGGCCCGCTCCTGCGCCACGTCGGCACCCTCGGGCTCCTTGGGCTTGGGCCCGAGCTGGTTCAGCCGCTCCTTGGCCGCATCCAGCCGGGGCCCGAGATGGTCGACGACCTGGCGCAGGCGATCGGCCACCGGCGGGATGCCCTCGCGCAGGAGGGCGAGGTCGTCCTTGTTCAGCTCCCGGTGGGTCAGGGCCTGCTCGCGCTGGTCGAGGTCCGCCTTCTCGGCGTCGAGCTGGGCGCGGATCTGCTTGATCTGCTCGGAGATCGGGGTCTGCGGCGGCGGCTTGGTGGCTTCCTTGGGCGCTTCCTTGGGGGCTTCCTTGGGGGCTTCCGCAGGTGCAGCGGGCGCGGCGGCGGGTTTCGCATCCTTCGCCGCCGGCTGGCCGGCGGGTGCCGGCGCCTGCGCGACCGTGGCCCGTTCGGGCTTCGCGACGTGGCCCTGCGCCGCCGCGAGCCCGGGGCTCAGCAGCACGGCCGCCAGGGCGATCGTCCATCGGCGAAGCTGTCTCATGCGCAATCCTTCTCACCCGCGTGTCGGGCTCGTCTCCCGGCGGCCCTGCGATCGGTCACGGCGGGACGACCGGCGCTCCGGCCGGCGATCCTCGCGATGGGGTCGGTTCGAGCCGTCTACCTAGGTCACCCGTCCGGAGGGGAAACCGGACGTTCGGGAAACGAGACGGGCGGCGGCATCGCCGATCAATGGGGCGAAAATCCGGGGCGCCAGAATCCGGGCCGGCCGGCCCCTCGCAGGGCGGGAGGCGGCGCCGGAGCCCTCGGGCGGCGAATTCGTGTGAGGCGTGACGAGACGCCCCGGCGCGAAACCTTCACAACCCTGTCATGCTCCTATTAGACTAAGCCCCCATGGACTCGGCCTTTTCGTTCTGCTGCGGGAGGAAGTCGGTGACCGCCCCTCATCAGCAGCCCAGACGGCGCCCGGATCGCATCCCGGCCGCGCCCCAAGGCGTCCGCTCCCCGAGCGGCCGTGGCGGGCATCCGCCGTGTCCTCCCACTCTCCCCGACCGGCTCGGAGGATAGGCGATGGTCCCCATCCCCTCTCCTGGCGAGCACCGCGAGGACCGGCAGCGTGCCGGCTCTCCTCGCTGCGGTCGGCCCGTCGCCAGGGCAGGATGATGCTGGACCTTCAAACCCTCGTGCTCAACGCGGATTACCGGCCGCTCTCGTACAATCCGCTTTCCCTGTGGTCGTGGAAGGATGCGTTCACGGCCCTGTTCCTCGACCGCGTCACCCTGGTGGCGAGCTACGACGTCGAGGCGCGCTCGCCCAGCCGCTCCCTGCGGGTGCCGAGCGTGGTGGCGCTCAAGAGCTACGTCGCCATGGCGCGCAGCCCGGCCTTCACGCGCTACAACATCTACCTGCGCGACACGTTCTCGTGCCAGTATTGCGGCCTGCGCCTGCCGTCGGGCGGCCTGACCTTCGACCACGTGGTGCCGCGCTCCCGCGGCGGCCAGTCGAGCTGGGAGAACGTGGTCGCGGCCTGCAGCCCGTGCAACCTGCGCAAGGCCAACCGCACCCCCGAGGAGGCCGAGATGCCCCTCCTCAACGAGCCGCGCCGGCCGAGCCGCCACGAGCTGCACCGCCGCCAGCCGGAATTCGACCACCGCCAGTACCACCACACCTGGATCGACTACCTGTACTGGGACAGCGAGTTGGAGACCTGAGTGGGCGGCGGGCCGGCCTGGACCGGTCGCAAGGAGGAGCGGAACCATGCCTGTCGCGGCGGTCGCGCGCGCATCCCGGATGTCGGGATCGGAGTTCCGCGCCTTCCAGGCGGAGCGGCCGGATGACGAGCGCTGGGAACTGATCGAGGGGGTTCCGGTCATGATGACGCCGCCCCTCATGGAGCACAACGTCATCGCGACGAACCTCCAGACCCTGCTCAACGCCGCGCTGCGGGACCACGACGAGAGCCTCTACGCCGTCCAGCGGCCGGGCATCGAGTTCCCCTGGCCCCGCTCCATCCTGGTAGAGATGGAGCGGAACGGCGCCTATAAACCAGAGCCCGATGTCGCGGTGGTCGCCTACGACGACGTGGTCGGGGGCAAGCGCTTCACCGACGCGGCGACCCTGCTCGCCGAGGTGGTCTCCAGCACCGACGAGGACCTGACGCCGGTCAGCGGCGCGCGCTGGATCGACGTGAAGGTCCGGCTCTATCGCGAGCATGGCCCCTGCCGGGCCATCCTCGTCGTGGAGCAGGAGCGCGTGCACGTGACGCTGCATGCCCGCGAGGCCGACGGCTGGACCTGCCGGGTGCTGACCGGCCTCGGCGACGATCTCGCGATTCCGTCGATGGGTCTCGCCTGCAAGGTGGGGGACCTCTACCGGGACACGCGCTGGCAGCCGCGCCGCGCTCGCCCGCATCGAACCTGACCGGTTGACCGCGCGACACCCTGGAGGGACCGGCGCGGATTGCGCTACACGCTGGACGCTTGTCCCGTCGAGGCCGCGCCGTCGCGCGGCCCGCCAGCGCCGAAAGCCGCATGCCGCACACGACCGTGACCGACGCCACCGCGCCCACTGCGCCCACCCGCCGCCGCCGCCGTGACTGGCCCGGGCTGTTCCTGCGCGCCGTGCTCTCGCTGTTCCTGGGCCTGCCGCTCGGCGGCGTGCTCTTCGCCCTGACGGGGCTCGGGATCGCCCTCGTCAACGGCGACCCGATCCTGCAGCATCCCTGGCTGCTCGCCTTCCGCACCCTGGCGGCGGCCGTCTCCTACGTGTTCCTGGGCGGCTTCGCCTGGACGCCGGAGGGCGGCTACGAGAGCATGCACGCCTGGTACGCCGCCGGCGTGGTGCTGGCCTTCGTCCTGATGAGCCGGCCGTGGCGGCGCTGGACCCGGCGCAGGCAGCCGGAGCCCTGGCCGCGGCGGGCCTGAGGCGCGATTCGCATCTGCGCGATATCGCCGCGGGCGCGGACCGGAACGCGGCACGACGGAACACCGGTCGGGCGGGACAATTACTCCCCCCGAGCATCCGGGGCGGCAGCGCCGGGATGCGTGCCGTCCCGGGAGCCTCATCCATGCACCGTCGCGACGTCCTGGTCAGCCTGCTCACCGCCACCGCGTCCCTCGCGGTCACCCGCACCGCCGTGGCGCAACCGATACCGGCCGGCGCCATGCCGACGCCCGTCTACCTGGCGATGGCCACCAAGGGCGGCCTCTTTCTCGAGAGCACCGCACGCGACGCCTTCGCCAAGACCGGCAATCCGCGGGTCAAGAAGTTCGCGCGGGCGGAGGTGACCGAGCAGGTCACGCTCGCCAACAAGATCGATCGGGTGACCGGCGGCACGATCGCGGTGCCGGTCGGCGGCGGCCAGCCCGGTCCGGGTGGGCTCGTCGGCGGCCTGGTGGCGGCGCCGCTCGCGGTCGCGGGTGGGGTAGCTGGCGCTGCGGCCGGCACCGTCGGCGGTGTGCTCGGGGTTCCCGGAGGTGCGTCTCCCAGCGGCATGACCTCGGACGAGCAGAAGGCGCAGATCCAGGCGCAGCTCTCCGGAATGCAGGGCGGTCCGCAAAACGACGCCGCCTTCGTCAACGCCTCGCTCCAGGGCCACCGGGAGGCGATGGCAGTCCACGGCACCTACGCGCAGAGCGGCGAGGATCTGGCCCTGCGCCGCATCGCCCAAGGGGCCCTGCCGCTGATCCGGCTGCACATCTCGCAGCTCTCCCAGATGCAACGGATGATGGGCGGAGGCGAGGGCTGAGCGGCCGGATGCCGCCCCGTCACGTAACGAAAAAAGAAAAGCCCCCGATCCGGGCGGGATCGGGGGCTCCGCTCTGAGGGCAGCGGGGAGAGATGCGCTCCCCGCGACCAAACCGTTACCGGGTTTGCTGGATGGCCGAGACCACCCATTCGCCGCCGCGCTGGCGCATGAAGGTCCAGACCTCCGTCGCCTCGGAGGGGTTGGTCTCGACGACCTGCCCGTTGGCCCGGCTGATCAGCGCGTCGCGCAAGGTGTAGCGCATCGCCACGGTGGCGTAGTCGACCGGACCCTCGCGCCAAGCCTCGGCGAGGTCGCCCTGCTGCAGTTTCACGTCGGCGATCTTGTTGACCACGCCGCGGGCGGCGTTGGCCCTGATCTCCTCGCCGAAATACCCGAACATCTCCGGCGTGGTGAGGCGGCGCAGGGTGGCGGCATCCTCGGCGCCGTAGGCGAGCTGGACCTGGGTCAGCGTGCGCTCGAAGGCGTCGAAATCCTGCGGGCCGATACCGACCTCGTCGCGCTGGGGCGGGCGACCTTGCGCGGCAGCCCCACCACCGGCATTCGCGCCGAGACCGGCACCGAGGCCACCAAGGCCTCCGCCGAGACCACCGC
Source organism: Methylobacterium sp. SyP6R (assembly GCF_019216885.1). Taxonomy (NCBI): domain Bacteria; kingdom Pseudomonadati; phylum Pseudomonadota; class Alphaproteobacteria; order Hyphomicrobiales; family Methylobacteriaceae; genus Methylobacterium; species Methylobacterium synurae. Next base: position 3,713,383 of record NZ_JAAQRC020000001.1, read on the forward strand.
CCAGCCCGCCACCGAGCGGGCCGCCGGGGCCGGCAGCCGGGCCGCTGCGGTGATAGGCGCCCGCCATGGCCGGTTCTTCCCGACGACGGCGCAGGAAGCGCATCACCAGCATCACCACGCCGACCAGCAGGCCGACCTGGAGCAGCAGGCCGAGGAACGAGGCGATGCCGCCAAGGCCGCCGAAGAAGCCGCCGCCGATCAGGGCGCCGAGCAGACCCGCACCGAGCAGGCCGGCGAAGAAGCCGCCGCCGAAGCGCCGCTGCGGCGCCGCAGGCGCGCCCATCGGCGAGCCGGGCTGGGTCATCGAGCGCTGCATCGGTGCTGCGGCGCCCGGAGCGGTCGTCGTCGGAGCCGGCGCCGAAAAGGTCTTGCTGCCGCGCGAGCCCATGGAGCCGCCGCCGCCGGGACGCGCCTCGCCGGGCGTCGCCGCCACGGCCATCAGGGCCGCCAGGCCGAGAGCCAGAGCCGTCCGGCGGCCGCGGGAGAAGGGGGTCATCATCGGTTCGTGTCGCCTCGTGCCATCACCAGTGAGGGGCGGCCCGCCCCTTGGCCCGCATATGGGGGTGCGGGTGGCGCAGTAGAAGGGAGGCATCGCGCCGAATGCCTTCCGGATTCTCACTACACCCGATGAAGAGTCGCCGATCGGCGCCAGATCTGCCAAGCGATAAATTTTTGAGTTGACCGGGATTATCGTGCGGCGGCACTTCGTTGCGACCGCGGGGTCGCGGCAGCCGGGAAAGTGAGGCGCACCACCGTGCCCTCGCCGGGGCTGCTGCGCAGGGCGACGGCACCGTTCTGGCGCTTGACCAGGGCGTTGAGGATGGCGAGCCCCGTGCCGCGGCCGGGCTCGCGGGTGGTGAAGAACGGCTCGAGCGCCCGGGCCAGCACCTCCGGCGGCATGCCGGCCCCGGTATCCGCCAGGGTGAGCGCGACGTGGCGCCCCGCCGCCCCGTCGGCGGCCACGCCCTCGCCGCCGTGGTTGCAGGTCTGAATCGTGACGCACCCGCCCGCCGGCATCGCCTCGGCGGCGTTGCGCAGCAGGATCTGCAGGATCAGCTCGGTCTGGATCGGATCGACGCAGGCGATCCACAGATCGCCGGCAAGATCGAGGTCGAGGGCGATCCCCTCCCCCAGGACGCCCAGCGCCCGCTCCCGGTAGTCGCGCAGCAGGCCGTTGAGGTCGACCGGCCGCGGCTCGGGCCGGTGCCTGCGCGAGAACGCGAGGAGGTGGCGGGTGAGCGACGACGCGCGCTCGGCGGCGTCGGTCGAACGGCTGAGCGCGCGCTGGACGAAGGCGTCCGGATGCTCGCCGAGGCGCCGGCGCAGGCCGTCGACGTAGCCGACCAGGATCTGCAGCAGGTTGTTGAACTCGTGCGCGACGCCGTTGGTAAGTTGGCCCAAAGCCTCGCGCCGCTCCGCCAGGCTGAGCGCCGCCTCGAGGTCGCGGCAGCGGGAGGTCTCGACGACCTGGACGAGGCTGCACGGCTCCGCCCCCGCCACCGGCGAGAGATGGAGGAGCGCCCAGAGCGTCGCGCCGTCGTGCCGGCGCAGCAGCACCTCGGCGCTCGCCGGCCCGTCGGCGGCAAGCAGCGCGCGCAACGCCACCTCGGCCTCCGGCTCGGCACCGAGGCCGGCGAGGCCGGCGGGCGCTTCCCCGAAGAGGGCGAGGGCGGCCGGGTTGGCGAAGCACACCGCGCCCGAGGGGCCGGGCGCGACCAGCAGGGACGGCAGGGGGGCGGCCGAGAGGACGGCGCGCAGGAGCCCGGCCTCCCCCGGCGCCTCAGCGGCCGGCACTGGCGCGGGGACATCCGTCACGGGCGGACCTCCGTGATGCGCGGGAAGGGAGCCCCCCTCGCGGCGGCCGCGGCATCGCCGCGGTCTCGGGCCCCATTCTAGAGCAAGTCCGGGCTGCGGGGAAACGGCGAGGCCCGGCGCCGGCCGGCTTAAGCCCGCTCATTCGTCGTCGACCAGCACCGTGGGCCCGAAGATCGCCTCGAAGCGCCCCCGCAGCACCGCATCGACCTCCGGCATCGTCACCGGCCGGCCGAGATCGACCAGGCTGGTGACGCCGTGCTCGCGCACGCCGCACGGCACGATGCCGGAGAAATGCGACAGGTCCGGCTCGACGTTGAGGCTGATGCCGTGGAAGGTCGTCCAGCGCCGCACCCGGATGCCGATCGCCGCGATCTTGTCCTCGACGCCCGGCCCCTTCTCCGGCCGGCGCACCCAGACCCCGACCCGGTCCTCCCGGCGCTCGCCCCGCACCGTGAAGGCGTCGAGGGTCGCGATCAGCCAGGCCTCGAGGGCGGCCACGTAGGCGCGCAGGTCCGGCCGACGCCGGTTGAGGTCGAGCATCACGTAGGCGACCCGCTGGCCGGGGCCGTGATAGGTGTATTGCCCTCCCCTCCCCGTGCGGTGGACCGGGAAGCGCTCCGGCGCCACCAGGTCGGCCTCCCTGGCGGAGGTGCCGGCGGTGTAGAGCGGCGGGTGCTCGACGAGCCAGACGCGCTCCAGGGCGCGGCCCTCTGAGATCGCGGCCGCCCGCGCCTCCATCGCGCCTTCCGCTTCGCGGTAGTCGAGGAGCGCGTCGCGAACGACCCACTCGACGGGGGGGCTGCCGGGGGCGGGCAGGAGGCTGCCGGGAGCGGTTCCGAGCCGGTCGTTTACCAAGGCTTCACCATAAGAGCAGATTGTTGTCGCATCATCTCGTGGTCAGGGTGGGTGCGTCCGTTGGCGGTACTCGACATTCTCAAGGTGGACCTCGCGGTCGTGCTCGGGCAGACCCGGATGCCGATCCACATGCTGCTGCGCATGGGCCGCGGCGCGGTCATCGAACTCGACTCGACCGACTCCGATATGGTCGAGATCCTCGCCAACAACCACCCGATCGCCCGCGGGCAGATCGTGGTCACCGGCAACCGCATCTCCGTGGAGGTCACGGAGCTGATCCGCAAGGCCGAGGTGGTGCAGGAGCCCGGCATCCGCATCGGCGACGGCAGCGCCGGGCTGCTCGGCGCCCTGTCGGACGCCCTCTAGGCGAGAATGTTCGCCGGATCGATATCGGGGCGCTTGCGTCCCCGGGAGGGGACTGGTATTCGCAGCCTCGCTTCGGACGGGTCTCACCCCCGCCCCGCCGGTTCCGGCGAGAACAAGCGCTCCGCGGCCGTGGCGGAATTGGTAGACGCGCTAGCTTGAGGTGCTAGTTGGGCAACCAGTGGAGGTTCGAGTCCTCTCGGCCGCACCATTCATCCCGCGGGGTCCATGACCGCAGCGGGTTGGAATGGAAACCGGGTTCGGTGTGAGCATCTCGATCCTCGTCGAGAGTGTGAGCCGGGCGAGGTTGCCGACGAAGAGGGCCGCTCTGCTGCCCTGATGGTCATTGATGTAGGTTTTTCAGATTGGCTGGACCGGTTTTCGATGTCCGGCATTCTCCGCGGCCGTGGCGGAATTGGTAGACGCGCTAGCTTGAGGTGCTAGTTGGGCAACCAGTGGAGGTTCGAGTCCTCTCGGCCGCACCATCCTGCCGATGCGCAGGAAGGCCGGACCCGCTCATGAGGCAGGGTTCTCTCTCCGGAAGCCGAGCGCTCCGGAAACCGATCACCGACTCTCTCACTGAGCGATCGACGCGCGGTCCGTCCGGCCGATGCAGGATATGCGTTCGGTCTGGTCGCCGGGCGGGACACCGTCAGGACGGCACTGCGGCGGCCCCGGACGTCTCCGCACGGCGCGCCTGCGGCGCCCCGTCCGCGAAGACCGGACATTCCGCCGATGCCCGCAACCCCCCTCGTACAGGTTTATCCGGAGGAAGAACCCTCGAGGGATCGAGCGCGGCACGTCCTCCGATGGGCGCGCGGCGGGGTACGCCGCAGCCGTGTGAAGTCCGCCGAGATCGGGCTTATCCCCCCCATCCACGACCTCATCTCGAGGCGCCTGCTCGGCAGGCCTCGGAGGCGCCTGCGCATTTTGTCCGACGACGCGGATAGCCCGGTTCGCCGCAGAACGTGATGCAAAATCGAATAGCCGGAGCAGCGGCGCGGTTCACCGACCTGTCGGTGGTCTACTGTGGAACGTAGGGGAATCGCACACCTCTCCCCGTCCCCGAACAGCCCTTGCCCGCCGCGGGACGATCTGGCTGCGCGCGCATCCCCTCTCGTCCGTTGCGGCGTCGATGCACCCTGCCTCAGTTGTAGAAGCGCGGCACGATGAAACGGATACCCAGAAGACCGGCCATCAACAGCGTTCCGCACACCATGAGCACGTACAGGATCGACGCATCCGCACCGTAACCCGGATAGAACGACGACCGGCAGACCTTGACGATATGCATCAAGGGATTCCACTGCACGTATTCGTAGATGACGGCAGGCATCGATTCGGTCACAAAGACGACGCCGCTAGTAAAATACATGATAAGCATTGGAACGATGACGCCGATCTGCCACGGCGGAAATATTTGCGATATAAAAACATTCAAAAACCCCAATGACAGAGCAAAGCATAACGCAAGCAGCATGGCTTCACAAAATGCAAACGCATCATGCGGAAGGACCTGCGCACCGCAACATGCCGCGATGAAGAATACCAAGAAAATACTGAGGCTGCTGGTACAGATTTCGACGAGAGCGCGCGACATGACGACGTCGAAGAATTTGACTTGCGGAAAATAAATGAGCTGCTTGTTCTGGAGAGGACCCTCCATCATCTTTCGGGCCGTATAGTTCATGATGATATACGGCGACAACCCGGAGACGGCAAACAGCACGATGCTGTCGCCGATCGGCGTCGGCATGTGCCGGACGGCGTAGAAGCCGGTGATGACGAGGACGTGGGCGCAGGGCCATCCGACGGCGATGCAGTAACCCCACATCGTGCCGCCGAAGCGGGTGCGGATGTCGCGCAGCATGAGTGCGCCGAGCACGTCCAGCTGGACCTCGAGCGCCGACTTCGCCTGGTACGCCATCCACCGCTCCCGCTCGGTCGACGACGCAAGGGAGCGCCCCCGACCCGGTTCATGCATCGGCAGCGCCCTTACGCCGACAATGCGGCAACCGGGTGACCGGTCAGGCCTCGTCCGGACCAGGCAAGGCCCTCGCCTCGCCGTGGTAGGAGCGGTTCGGGCGCATGTCGACGGCCGAGGCCATGCGGTTCGACATGTTGAAGAAGCTCGTCACCGCGGAGATGTCCCACAGGTCGCGCTCGGAGAAGCCGGCATCGCGCAGGGCCTCGCGGTCCTCCTCCTCGATGGTCCAGGGCGCCTCGGTGAGCGCCACCGCGAAGTCGAGCATGGCGCGATGGCGGGGCGAGAGGTCGGCGGCGCGGTAGTTCATCGCCATCATCTCGCCCAGCACCGGATCGCCCGAGAGGCTGCGGACGGCGGCACCATGCGCGGTGAGGCAGTAATAGCAGCGGTTCACGCTCGACACCGCCACGGCGATCATCTCGCGCTCCAGCTTCGACAGGCCGGAGGGCGCCAGCATCAGGTCGTTGTAGAGGGCGGCGAAAGCCTCGAGCTTGGCGGTGTCGTGGGCATAGGCCAGCAGCACGTTCGGCACGAAGCCGATCTTCTCGCGGCATTTGTCGAAATAGGCCCGCATCTCCGGCGACAGGTCGGGCGAGGGCGGGAGGTCGAGGGCCATCACCCGCTCCTCGGTCTCCTGCGGGACCGGCCGCTCGCCGGTCTCGGGCTTCCGTCCCGCCTTCGTCCTGCCGCCGCTCATGCCCCTGCCCTCCCGATCATCGTGCCTCAGCTATAGGCAGTTTGCCTTCGCAGAGCGAGGCCGGGCTTGCGGGGCTCCCGACGCTGTGCCACCGCTCCGCTCGCCCTCGGCAGAGGACGAGCAGAAGAGGAAGGCCGAACGTGGAACCCTCGACCGCGACCGCGACCCCCGAAGCGAAGGCCAGCCGAACCGACCTGATCGCCGCCGCGGCGGCATTGGCGGAGGACCGGGGGGGACCCGGCGGCTTCGTCCGCGACCTCTTCGGGCGCGTCGCGCCGGAGGACCTGACCGCCTATCCGCCCGAGGCCCTGGCCGACCTGGCGCTCGCCGCCCGCGCCCATCTCGCCGCGGCGCGGCCCGCCCGCACGATCAGCGCGGTGCGCCTCTCCGATAGCGAGGTGGAGCGGGACGGGCGCCGGCGCGACCTCACGGTCTTGGAGGCGGTCAACGCCAACCGGCCGTTCCTGCTCGATTCGACGCTCGCTGAGCTCGTCGCCCGCGGCTACCAGCCCCGCCTCGTCGCCCACCCGATCCTCGGCGTCGAGCGCGACGCGGACGGCGCCCTGGTGCGGGTCGTCGGCGAGACCACCGCACAGGAGAGCGGACCCGACGCCGAGGGCCTCGCCCGCGAGAGCTTCATCCACGTCCACCTCGACCGCATCGACGACGAAGCCGCCCGCGCGACGCTCGCCGCGAGCCTCGCCCGGATCTATGCCGACGTCGCCGTGACGGCGGCCGACCATACGGCGATGGTAGAGCGGCTCGCCGAGGCGGCGGCGGGGCTCGCCGAGGCGCCGGCGCCGCTGGCGCGCGAGGAAGTGTCGGAGGCCCGCGCCTTCCTCGACTGGCTGCGCGACGGGCATTTCGTGCTGCTGGGCCTGCGCGAGTACCGCGACCGGGACGGCGCCGACCATGCCGGCGTGACCGGCAGCGGGCTCGGCCTCCTGCGCGATCCCGCCATCGAGGTCCTGCGCCGCGGCGACGCCATGGTGGCGGTGACGCCGGAGATCCGCGCCTTCCTGGAGGGGCCGGAAGCGCTCCTCGTCACCAAGGCGAGCCTGCGCTCGCGGGTGCGTCGGCAGGCCCATCTCGACATGGTGGGGATCAAGCTGTTCGCGAGCGACGGGCAGCTCTCGGGCGAGTTGCGCCTCGTCGGCCTGTTCACCGGCAGCGCCTATGCGAGCCGGGCCGAGGAAGTGCCGTATCTCCGCCGCAAGGTCGCCCGGGTGGTCGCCAAGGCCGGCCTCGACCCGACGAGCCATGCCGGGCGCTCCCTCCTCCACGTCCTCGAGACCTATCCGCGCGACGACCTGTTCCAGATCGAGCCGGGCCTCCTCCTGCGCTTCGCGCTGGCCATCGTGTCGCTCGCCGACCGGCCGCGGGTGCGGGTGCTGGCAAGGCCCGACAAGTTCGGCCGCTTCGTCTCGCTGCTCGCCTACCTGCCGAAGGACCGCACCGACGCCCGGCTCCAGGCCCGGATCGGCGCCTACCTCGCGGAGGCCTTGGGCGGCCGGGTCTCGACCATCGCGCCGGATTACCCGGAAGGCCCGCTCGCGCGCCTCCACGTCATCGTGGCCACACCCGGCGCGCCGCCGGAGGAGATCGATGCCGGCGCGCTCGAGGCCGGCATCGCCGATCTCGCCCGCACCTGGGCCGATTCCCTGCGCGAGTCATTGAGCCAGAGCCGCGGCGGCGATGCCCGCGGCCTCGCCGCCGTCTATGCCGACGCCTTCCCGGCCGGCTATCGTGAGATGTATTCGGGCGCCCAGGCGCTCCCCGACATCGCCATCCTGGAGCGGATCTCGGAAGGCCAACCCCGGGCGGTCGACCTGTTCCGCCGCCCCGGCGACCCCGACACCCGGATCGGCCTGAAGGTCTTTTCCCGCGGCACCGCCCTGCCGCTCTCCGAGCGGGTGCCGGTCCTGGAGAATCTCGGCTTCCGGGTCATCGACGAGCGCTCCTACCGCCTCAAGCCGGAGGGTGCCGGCGCCCGGGTCTTCCTGCACGACATGGTGCTGGAGCGCGCCGGCGGCGGCCCGGTCGACGTGGCCGCCGTGGAAGGACCGGTCGAGGCGGCTTTGCTCGCGCTCGCCCGCGATCTCGCCGAATCCGACGCCTATAACCGCCTGGTGCTGGAAGCCGGACTCGGCTGGCGCGACGTGGCGCTCGTGCGGGCGCTCGGCCGCTACCTGCGCCAGTTGCGCATCCGCTACGGCCAGGATTATCTGGCGGCGACGCTGTCGCGCCATCCGGCCCTCGCCCGGCGCCTGGTGGCGCTGTTCTACGCCCGCTTCGACCCCCGCCTCGACGGCGACCGCGCCGCGCAGCAGGACGCGGTGCGGGCCGAGATCGAGGCGGATCTGGCGAACGTCACCAGCCTCGACGAGGACCGGATCCTGCGCCGCTTCGTCAACCTGGTGGAGGCGGCGCAGCGCACGAACTTCTTCCAGATCGGCCGCAACGGCCTTCCCCCCGAGACCATCGCGTTCAAGTTCCGCTGCGCGAAGGTCGACGGGATGCCGCTGCCCCGGCCGCTCTTCGAAATCTTCGTCTACTCGCCCCGCGTCGAGGGCGTGCACCTGCGCTTCGGCTACATCGCCCGCGGGGGCCTGCGCTGGTCGGATCGGCCGGAGGACTTTCGGACCGAGGTGCTGGGCCTCGTCAAGGCGCAGCAGGTCAAGAACGCCGTGATCGTGCCGGTCGGCGCCAAGGGCGGCTTCTTCCCCAAGCGCCTGCCCCCGACGAGCGACCGCCAGGCCTGGATGCAGGAGGGCACCGAGAGCTACCGGATCTTCATCCGCACGCTGCTCTCGCTCACCGACAACATCGTCGACGGCCGGATCGTGCCGCCTCCCGCCACCGTGCGACACGACGAGGACGACGCCTACCTGGTGGTCGCCGCCGACAAGGGCACCGCCACCTTCTCGGACATCGCCAACGCCCTGTCGCTGGAGGCGCATCACTGGCTCGGCGACGCCTTCGCGTCGGGCGGCAGCCAGGGCTACGACCACAAGCAGATGGGCATCACCGCCCGCGGCGCCTGGGAGGCGGTGAAGCGCCACTTCCGCGAGGTCGATATCGACATCCAGGCCGAGCCGGTCACGGTCGTGGGCGTCGGCGACATGTCGGGCGACGTGTTCGGCAACGGCATGCTGCTGTCGCGCTGCCTGAAGCTGGTGGCCGCCTTCGACCACCGCGACATCTTCCTCGATCCCGATCCCGATCCGGCCGTCGCTTACGCCGAGCGCAAGCGCCTGTTCGATCTGCCCCGCTCGTCCTGGGCCGATTACGACCGGCAAAAAATCTCGGCCGGCGGCGGGGTGTTCTCGCGCCAGGCCAAGACCGTGCCGCTGTCGCCGCAGGTGCGGGCCCGCCTCGGGCTCGACCGGGCGGAGGCGACGCCGGCCGAGGTGATGCAGGCGATCCTGCGCGCGCCCGTCGATCTCCTGTGGTTCGGCGGCATCGGCACCTATGTCCGCGCGGCTGCCGAGAGCGACGACGAGGCCGGCGACCGGGCCAACGACGCGATCCGCATCACCGGCGCCGAATTGCGCGCCCGGGTCGTCGGCGAGGGCGCGAATCTGGGTCTCACCCAGCGCGGCCGGATCGAGGCGGCGCGGCGCGGGGTGCGCCTCAACACCGACGCGATCGACAACTCGGCCGGCGTCAACACCTCGGACGTCGAGGTCAACATCAAGATCGCCCTCGCCACGCCTGAGCGCGACGGGCGGCTCAGCCCGGAAAGCCGCAACGCGCTCCTCTCCGGCATGACCGAGGCGGTGGCCGACCTGGTGTTGCGCAACAACCAGCTCCAGACGCTGGCCCTGTCGCTCGCCCAGCGCTCCGCCACGACCGAGACGGGCTTCGCCGCCCGGCTGATGCAGGGGCTGGAGGCCGACGGGCGCCTCGACCGCAACGTCGAGTTCCTGCCCTCCGATGCGGTGCTCGCCGAGCGGGCGCAGGGCGGCGAAGGCCTGACCCGGCCGGAACTGGCGGTGCTGCTCGCCTACGCCAAGCTGTCGCTGAAGGACGCGCTCCTCGACTCCGCGGTGCCGGACGATCCGTATCTCGCCCGGGAGCTGGAGCGGTCCTTCCCGCCGGTTCTGGTCGCCCGCTATCCCGACGCGGTCGAGAGCCACCGCCTGCGCCGGGAGATCATCGCCACGAGTCTCGCCAACGCCATCGTCAACCGCGGCGGGCCGACGCTCGTCAGCCGGCTGTCCGACGAGACCGGCGCCGAGGCCGCCGCCATCGCGGCCGCCTTCGCGGTGACCCGCGACGCCTTCGGGCTGATGGAGCTCAACAAGGCGGTGGACGGGCTCGACGGCGCGATCTCCGGCGACCAGCAGCTCGCGCTCTACGCCGAATTGCAGGACCTGCTGCGCCAGCGCATGGTCTGGTTCATCCGCAACGGCGAGGCGGCGCCGGGCGGCATCGAGGCGGCGGTGGCGCGTTACCGCGACGGCATCGCGGCGGTCTCCGCGGCCTTGCCGGGCGCCCTGCCGCCTGCCGCCGCCGAGGCCCTGGCCCGGCGTATCCGGACCCTGGTCGATCACGGCGTGCCCGACGCCCTGGCCTCCCGCCTCGCCGCGTTGGGCGAGCTGGGTGCGGCGCCGGACATCGTCCAGGTCGCCGAGGCGACCGGGCGCCCGCCGGCGGCGATCGCCGCGACGCATTTCGCGCTGGCCGACCTCTTCCGCCTCAATGCCCTCGCGGCCGCCGCCCGGGCGGTACCGGTGGCCGACACCTTCGACCGCATCGCCCTGGAACGCGCGATCTCCGGCATCGCCGGCGCCCACCGGGCGCTGACCGCCGAGGCCGCCGCCTTCGACGCGCAAGGCGCCGCCGCGGTCGAGGCCTGGGGCCAGGCCCGCGGCGCCTCGCTCGCCCGCATCCGCACCGCGGTCGCGGCCATCGCCGCCTCGGGCCTCACGGTCTCGAAGGTCTCGGTGGCGGCGAGCCTGCTCGGGGATTTGGCGCAGAAGGACTTGGCGCAGCGATGAGCGCGCCGGAATTCGGGGCGGACTTCCGGGCCCGCTTCGCGGACCTGGTCGCCTGGCGCCGCGACGTGCGGCGCTTCCGTCCCGATCCGGTACCGGAGGAGGCGTTGCGGGAGAGCCTGGCGCTCGCCTGCCTCAGCCCCTCGGTCGGCAACAGCCAGCCCTGGCGCTTCGTCCGGGTCTCGAACCCTGAGCGGCGCGCAGCGGTCGCGGCGAGCTTCACCCGCTGCAACGACGCGGCGGCGGCCTCCTACGACGACGCCCGGGCCAGCGCCTATCGCAGCCTCAAGCTCGCGGGCCTGCGCGAGGCGCCGGTGCATCTCGCGGTGTTCTGCGACGAGGCCACGGGGGCCGGCCACGGCCTCGGCCGGGCCACCATGCCGGAGATGCTGCGCTACTCCGCCGTCACGGCGGTCCACACCTTCTGGCTCGCGGCGCGCAGCCACGGCCTCGGCGTCGGCTGGGTCTCGATCCTGTGCCCCGAGGAGGTCGCCGCCGTCCTCGACGTGGCGCCGTCCTGGCGGCTCATCGCTTATCTGTGCGTCGGCTACCCGGTGGAGGAGCATGCCGACCCGGAACTGGTGCGGCACGGCTGGCAGGAGCGGCAGGAGGCGGGAACGATGACGGAGCGCTGAGCGCGGCGCAGACCCGGATTGCGCGGGCCGCACTTCCATACATACCAGTAGGTACAATAAAAGGATCGAGGCTGCTCGGGCAGCCGCGGAGACCTTCCCATGCCCCTGGTCACCCTGACACTGAAGCGCGAACGCCCTGCACCGGAGCGCCGCGCCATCGCGGATGCGGTTCACGCCGCCCTCGTCGAGAGCATCGGCATCCCGCCCGACGACCGGTTCCACGTCGTGTCGCACCAATTCGACGATGTGATCTACGATCCGGGTTACCTGGGTATCGCCCGCAGCGACGACCTGGTGATGATCCAGGTCCATCTCTCGACCGGGCGCAGCGTCGCGCAGAAGAAGGCGTTGTTCGAGGCCATCGCGAAAAGTCTCGGCGGGGTCGGGATCCGGCCGGAGGACGTGTTCGTGACCCTGGTCGAGATCGCCCGGGAGAACTGGTCGTTCGGCCACGGCATCGCCCAGTACGCCGATGCCGCGCCGCCGCATCTCGCGGGCAGGGCCTGAGGGCTGGCCGGGCGGGACGCGTCGCGGCATACCGCGTCCGACGCAGCAAGGCTGTCCGGGGACAGATATAGCGCAGGTCTCTCCCTCCCCCCTCTGCGGGGGAGGGTGGCCTACGAAGTAGGTCGGGAGAGGGGCAGCGCGACGATTGCAGGGCTTGGCGCCCTTCAGAACGGCTCAGGCACTTCCGGAAGCGTGGCTCCCATCTCCCGCCCCACTCCGTGGGGCACCCTCCCCCGCAGAGGCTAGCGTGTTCACACATCTCGGTTTGAGCGCTTTCCCCTCAAAGGTAGCGCGCCTCTCCTCCCCCTTGTGGGGAGGAGCCGGAGGTGGGGGTGGTGCCAGATAAGGCTCAGCGGTGCCTTCTGCACCACCCCCACCCCTAGCCCCTTCCCACAACTTGCAGCGATACCGGGCAAGCCCGGGATCGCCAGGGGGAGGGGAAGCGCGCTTACCTTCAATGGGTTAGCATTCAGAGGAAAAGTGTGAATCCGCTAGCCCGCAGAGGGGGGAGGGAGAAGCCCGCGTCATTCCACCTTCCTTGGACAGCCCTGCCCACCGGCAGGAGACAGGACGTGGCACGGCCAGGATCATCGAAGCGCGAGGCGATCGTCGCGGCGACGAAGGCGCTGCTGTGGGAGCGCGGCTACGAGGCGACGAGCCCGCGGGACGTGCTGGCGCGCAGCGGCGCCGGCCAGGGCAGCCTCTATCACCATTTCCCGGGCAAGCGGGAGGTGGCGGCCGCGGCGCTCGCCGAGATGGCCGAGGAGGAGATCGCGGTGATCGACGCGCTGTTTTCGCCCGGGACCCCGCCCCTCGACCGCGTGCGCGCCTATCTCACCCGCGAGCGGCAGGCCTTGCGCGGCTGCCGCCTGGCGCGGCTCGCCAACGAATCCGCCATGGAGGAGCCGGCCTTGCGCGCGCCGGTCGCGGCCTATGTCGGGCATATCCAGGCGCAGCTGCGCGCGAGCCTGGAGGAGGCGGATGCGGCGGGCGGCCTCGCCGCGGGAATCGCGCCCGCCGCGCTCGCGGCCATGCTGATCGCGGTGGTCGAGGGCGGCTACGTGCTCGCCCGGGTGCACTGGGACGAGGCGGCGATGCGCGCGGCGATCGACGGCGCCGTGCAGGTGCTCGACGCCGTCACCCGCCCTCGGGCGTGACCTCGCTCAGGTGTGAACTTGGGCCGCCGCCAGGATGCCGACGCCGACCGCAATGACTCCGATGCCGAGGATCATCAGCGGCGTCACCGGCTCGCCGAACAGGATCGCGCCGCCGAGCGCGGCGCCGACCATGCCCACCCCGGCCCAGATCGCGTAGACGATGCCGATCGGCAGCATGTCCATGCTGCTCGACATCAGCCACAGGGCGGTGCCGTAGCCCAGCGCCACGAGGAGCGTCGGGCCCGGGCGGGTGAGGCCGTCGGCGGCCTTGAGGGCGAGCGTCGCGGTGATCTCGGCGCCGATCGCCACCGCGAGGATCAGGAACGGGTTCATGCGCGCGCCGTCCGCGGCAGGACCGGCGCGGGCCCCTGAGCCGGATCGGGCGCCACGAACATCTCGAGGTCGTCGGCGAATTGCTCGGCAATCTCGGGGGCGTTCTCCAGGCAGACCGCGAGATAGTCGGTGAAGGACGGCGGCGGAGAAAAACCCTCGGCGAGGAGCCGCACGTTCGAGAAGGTCAGGTCGAGGGAGCAGAAGGCGTAATAGGCCCGCACCGCCCGCAGCATCGCCTGCTTCAGGGACCCGTCGAGGCCGAAGGTCTCGGAAAAGCGCCGGCGCAGCAGCGCCCGGTCGGCGGCGAGGTCGAAGCGCATGAAGTCGTCGCGCGGGCCGCCCGCCGGGTCGGCCGCCGCGAAGGCGCGCATCAGGTCGTCCCAGCGGGCCCGGGCGCCCTCGCCGGCCGAGACGTGGTAGAGGTTATGCGCGAGCTGCGGCTTGCGCAAAAGGCCGAGCAGGCTGTCGGCGGCCCAGTCGACCGGGATGATGTCGACGGCGCTCTCGGGCGCGCACGGCACCAGGCGCAGGCGGTCGGCGGCGCGGATCACCCACAGGATGCTCGAGCTCGGCGCCGCTCCCAGGGTCGAATGGCCGACGACGATCGAGGGGCGGGCGACCACGATCGGCAGGTCGGAGAAGCTGCCGGCAAGCGACGTCTCGGCCGCCGCCTTCGAGACCGTGTAGGCGACGAGGTGGCGGGCCTGGGGCGAGGGATAGGCCGCCTCCTCGACGAGGGAGGGCGCCTCGGCGCCGCAGATCATCGCGGTGCTGACGTGCAGGAAGCGGACGAGGCGCGGCATGGCGCGGGCGCGGCGGGCCAGCGCCAGGGTGCCGTCGTGGTTGGTGCGGCTGACCCGCTCCTCGCCCCACCACGAGGTATCGGCGGCCAGGTGCAGAACGTGGGTGATCGAATCGAGCCGCGGGTCGGCATCGAGGTCGGCGCGGGTGAAGTCGCCCGGCACCACCTCGACGAGGCGCGCGAGGCGCTGGGCGGTGAACGGGTCGGTGAAGCGCGACAGTCGCGCGGCGATCCGCTGCCGGCCCTGCTCGACGCTGGTGCAGCGCACGAGGCAGACCCACTCGGCACCGTCGCGCCGGCTCAGGGCCTGATGAAGGACGGCGCCGCCCAGGAAACCGGTTGCGCCCGTCAGTAATATCCGTGCCACGCTGGACCTCCCCGTGCCCTGGAGAGATGCCACAGACGATCAGGCAATAAATCCACCCTGGCGGCATCATCCTCTCATTCACGCAGTATGTTGCGCCAGAGCAACCGTCTATTTCTCGTTTTGGTTAGTCCGTCTGAGCAAAAACGATCCAAGAAACACAATAGAAACTATGGATATAGGCCAAACGGTATATGTCATAGCATGCAAGATCGTTCGTCCGCCGCGGATCACGGCGGCGCGCGACTCAGACATCCTTCGGAAACAATCGCAGCGCGGGCTCAGCCGCGGCTCAGCAGATGAGCGAGCAAAGCCCGCAGCTGGGCGGGCTTGAGCGGCTTGTGCACCAGCTCGCAGCGCGCCGCCCGCACCCGGGCCTCGACCTCGGAGGAATGGTCGGCGGTGGTGATGACCGCCGGGATGTCGTGGCCGTGGACGGAGCGCAGCCATTCCACGGTGTCGAGGCCGCAGGCGCCGCCGTCGAGGTGGAAATCGGCGACGACCACGTCCGGGCTCCAGGTCGTCCCGAGCAGCCGCACCAGGCTCAGGTGGTCGCGGGCCGCGAAGGCGTTGGCGTCCCAGCCGTGGAAGAGCCGCGCCAGCGCCTCCAACGCCGCCTTGTCGTTCTCGATCAGCGCGATGCGGGCGCCGGTGAGGCTCGTCGGCGGCACCAGCGAGGGGGCGGGCCGGGGGGGCTCGGCCGCGCAGGGCGTGAGGTGCAGGCTGAAGCGCGAACCGTGGCCGACCCGGGATTCGAGGCTCAAGGGATGCCCGAGCGCCTGGGCCGAGCGCCGGACGATCGACAGGCCGAGGCCGAGCGCGATCTCGCCGTCGACGCTCTCGCGCCCGCCGCGATGGAACTCCTCGAAGATCAGTTCCCGCTCGTCCTCCGGGATGCCGGAGCCGGAATCGACCACGTCGATCCGGATCTCGGGCCCGCGCCGGCGGGCCGCCACCAGCACGCCGCCGGCGGCGGTGTAGCGGATCGCGTTCGAGACCAGGTTCTGCAGGATGCGCTGGAGCAGCACGAGGTCGCTCGACACCCAGTACCGGCCGCCGCGCACCGACAGGCGCAGGCCCTTGCGGGCGGCGAGCGGCCCGAAGCTCGCCTCGATGCTCTCCAGCACGTCGGCGACCCGCACCGGGCGCACCACCGGCTGGATCAGCCCGGCATCGAGCTTCGAGATGTCGAGGAGCGTCTTGATCAGGTCTTCGATCGTCTGCAACCCGCGCTCGACCTGGCCGACGACGATGCGGGGCTCCGGCCCCATCCGCATCTCGGCCAGCGCCGAGATCGACAGCCGGGCGGCGTTGAGGGGCTGGAGCAGGTCGTGGCTCGCGGCGGCGAGGAAGCGGGTCTTCGAGCGGTTGGCCCGCTCCGCCTCCTCCTTGGCGGCGGTGAGCGCCTGGTTCGAGCGCTCGAGGCTGCGCATCAGCGCCGTCAGTTCCTCGGTGCGGGAGCGGACCTGGCCCTCGAGGGTGATGGCGGTCTGGAACAGGGAATAGGCGCTGCCGCGCTGGTCCATCGTGCGCTCGACCTGGGACATCAGGGCGGCGTTGATGCGCTCCAGCTTGGCGATGCGGCGGTGGAGGGCCGCGACGTCCTCGGTCATGACGCCCGACTTGCCCCCGATTCGTCCCTGCTCACGGGCCGGCGGGCCGGCCGATGGCGATGCCCGTGAAGGTCTGGTTCAGGTGCATCGAGCGGTATTGCTCGCCATAGGTCTCGAAGCCGACGACGTTGTAGTGCCGGTACAGCTCGGCGATGCTGTGGCGGGCCTGGTGGATCTCGGCGTCGAGGCGGCGCAGCACGCATTCGAAGCCGATCACCAGATCGACGCCGCCGAGCCGCGCATCGAGCCGGGCCAGCTCCTCCCGGGTCGCCTCGACCAGGTCCTTCTGGCGCGCCAGAGTCAGCACCACGCCGCTCTCGATGGCGCAGTGGAAGCTCAGCGACTGGTCCGGGTTGAGGTGGCGGATCGAGCGGCAGAAATAGTCGCCGCCGACCCGCACCACCAGCGGATGGGCGGCGAAGCTCGTCGGCGTGAGCGCGTCGGGATCGAGGCCGAGCGCATTGGCGTACTCGACCGCCGCCGGCTCGGCGTTGAGCTCGCGCACGGTGCGCTGCTCCTGGTCGGTCTCGGTGACGACGAACTTGACGCCGGTCGGCTCGAAATTGTCGTTCTTGAAGATCTCGACCGGGAAATCGGACTCGATCAGCAGCAGGATCGCGGCCCGGCGATGCACCTGCCCGTCATGGATCAGCGCCGTCTCGGAGAAGGTCAGCTCGTCCCCGGCCGAGCCGCCGACGAGGGGCACCCCGTCGAGCCCGTAGCCGATCGCGGCGATCACCGTCTCCTCGGCATTGGCGAGGCCGTCGATGAGCGAGATCGCGAAACGCTGCCCGCCGCGGCCGATCTTCTCCATGGCGCAGCGCAAGCCGCGGATCGAGGCCGCGGCCCGCTCGGCGTCGAGGTTGTCGACCGCCTCCAGCACCGTCGAGGCGATGCGGAAGCCCTCGTGCGGGAAGGCGATGGCCACGAGGCCGCGGTCGAGCCCGGCCATCGGGCTGATCTCGCCCGAGGAGGTACAGCCGGCGACCCGCACCCCCGGAAAGGCGCGGGCGAGCGCGGCGTTCAGCGCCTCGACTCCGTAGACCGGCGAGAAGAAGATGACGAGATGGGCGATGCGGGCGACGTCGAGGGAGGCGGCGAGCGCCGCCACGGCGGCCTCGGCCCCGGCCGCCTCGGTCCAGGCAGTCTGGATCCCGCAGCGATGCGAGCGCGTGCGCGTGCCTTGCGCCGAGTGTCCCCGCACCGAAATCTCCCTCCCGACACGCCGATTTCCGTAGCGGCATTGGCCTGCATTATGCGGCGGCGGCGAGCGACTGGCAACGGCTCCCGGACGCCCCCCCGCAACGGGGCCCGGATCGGGGAAAACGGGTGCGCAGGCGCGGCCGGTGCGGCGGCCGCGCCTGCGCTGGGGGGCGGACGGGCGATCGCCCCCGCGATCAGCGGCCGCGCCGCCCCACGCGACGCCGCCGCCAGATGCCACGCTCCGCTCCCACCCACTCCGCGGTTGAGGAGGTCCTTCGTCCGCCGAGGTCACACGACGATAGGACCGGCTTGGCGCCAGCCACCATTGGACCAATGTGCAGGGCCGGGCCGGTCGCCGCGGCTCCATACCAAAGCATGGTGGCTGCTGAGGGAGCCGCATGGTAATTTTTACCTCGACTTAAGGGTGCGGCGGTTTTGCTGTGCCCGATCTACCAGCGTGCGCCGCGCGGCCCTTGCGCCGCGGCTGCGTGCCTGCGAGAGGATGATCCGCTGCGATGGTGGGATTGACCAGTTCGGCCCCCGGGGTGTCTCTTCCACGGCCGGACGGGGCGCCGACGCCCGTCGCCGAGGGGTCGGACATGCACCTGATCATCGTGGACGATCATCCGCTGTTCCGCGATGCCCTGAGCAGCGCGGTGCGCCTCGCCTTCCCGGCCGCCGAGGTCGAGGAGGCGGACGGCATCGAGAGCGCCTGCGCGGCCCTGTCCCGCGGCCGCTCGATCGACCTGACCCTGCTCGACCTCACCATGCAGGGCGTCAACGGTTTCGACGGGCTGATCGCCATCCGCACCCGCTTCCCGCGCATCCCGGTGCTGGTGGTCTCGGGGCTCGACGATCCACGCATCGTGCGCGAGGCGCTCGCCCACGGCGCCGCCGGCTTCGTGCCGAAGGCCGCCGGCAAGCCGGTGCTGATCCGCGCCATCACCGACGTGCTCAACGGCGCGGTCTTCGTGCCCGAGGGCGTGTCGGGCCCGGCCGAGGCCCCCGGCCGCAAGGCCGGCAAGGCGCCGATCGCCGAGCGCATCGCCGAGCTGACCCCGCAGCAGGTCCGGGTGCTGCTGATGATCCGCCAGGGCAAGCTCAACAAGCAGATCGCCCACGAGCTCGGCGTCGGTGATTCGACCGTGAAGGCGCACGTCTCGGAGATCCTGCGCAAGCTCGGGGTCATCAGCCGGACCCAGATCGTGATCGAGACCGCGAATTTGGATTACGATCACATCCTGGCGGGTTTGCCATCGAGCTGAGCGGGTCCCGTTCGAGGCGGAGTGCTCTTCGGCAGCGCCGTGTCCGGTCACGGGGCGCCGGCTCGATTGCTTGACGTCATCCCGCCCGCACTCTCATCCCGAGATTGCGGTCGGGCCAAGGGCAACCGCGAGACGATCGGCCGGCCGGCAGGGCTGGCATCGAGCGTGTCTCCCGGCGGCGGCGCGCAGGTCCGCCGCAGAGAAGACGCCCGATGTCCACCCCCTTCGACGGCCCTGGCGCGCGCCCAAGACCAATTCAGGACGCCGATGCGGCGTGTCAGTTCATGACCAACCGGCGCCGCGCCGCCGCTCCTTCAGGCCTGCGACGAAAGTCTAATTTCCGAGCGGCACCCTCGACCCGTCGCCGCATTGGCAGCTCTCGACGTTTCCTTTACCCGAAAGTCGAAGGAAGCCGCCGAAGCAAGTCGTGAGCCCGGCGGCGGAGCCGGGAGGAAACCCTCATGACTGCCGTCCGGAAGCACGGACCCTGGGCCCTCGTGGGCGCGCTCGGGGCCGCCGCCCTCGCCGTGGTGGCGACGCAGCGCGGCGAGAGCATCAACGCCCTCTGGATCGTCGTCGCGGCGGTCTCGGTCTACCTGATCGCCTACCGCTACTACTCGCTCTACATCGCCGACCGCATCATGCGGCTCGACCCGACCCGCCAGACCCCGGCGGTCCGCCACAATGACGGGCTCGATTACGTCCCGACCGACAAATACGTGCTGTTCGGCCACCATTTCGCGGCGATCGCGGGCGCCGGCCCGCTCGTCGGCCCGGTGCTCGCCGCGCAGATGGGCTACCTGCCGGGCCTGCTCTGGATCCTCGCCGGCGTGGTGCTCGCCGGCGCCGTGCAGGACTTCATGGTGCTGTTCGTCTCGATGCGCCGCGACGGCCGCTCGCTCGGCGAGCTGATCCGCGCCGAGCTCGGCACGATTCCCGGCATCGTCGCCTTGTTCGGCGCCTTCCTGATCATGGTCATCATCCTGGCGGTGCTGGCGCTCATCGTCGTCAAGGCGCTGGCCGAGAGCCCCTGGGGCACCTTCACGGTGATGGCGACGATCCCGATCGCGCTGCTGATGGGCGTCTATTCGCGCTGGATCCGCCCGGGCCGCATCGGCGAGGTCTCGATCCTCGGCTTCGTGCTGCTGATGGCGGCGATCCTCTACGGCCAGACCGTCGCCGCCGACCCGACGCTCGCGGCCATGTTCACCTTCACCGGCACGCAGCTCTGCTGGATGCTGATCGGGTACGGCTTCGTCGCCTCGATCCTGCCGGTCTGGCTGCTGCTCGCGCCGCGCGACTACCTCTCGACCTTCCTCAAGATCGGCACCATCGTCGGCCTGGCGCTCGGCATCCTGGTGCTGGCGCCCCATCTCCAGATGCCCGCGGTGACGAAGTTCGTCGACGGCACCGGCCCGGTCTGGTCGGGCTCGCTGTTCCCGTTCCTGTTCATCACCATCGCCTGCGGCGCGGTCTCAGGGTTCCACAGCCTGATCTCGTCGGGCACGACGCCGAAGCTGATCGACAACGAGGTCAATGCCCGCTTCATCGGCTATGGCGGCATGCTGATGGAGTCCTTCGTCGCCGTGATGGCGCTCGTCGCCGCCACCGTCATCGATCCGGGCGTGTACTTCACCATGAACTCGCCCGGCGCCGTGATCGGCACCACGCCCGAGAGCGCCTCGGCGGCGGTCACCGCCATGGGCTTCCCGATCTCACCTGAGACCATCAAGCAGACCGCCGCGGATGTCGGCGAGCACAGCGTGATCTCGCGGGCCGGCGGCGCGCCGACGCTCGCGGTCGGCATGGCCCACATCATCTCGAACGTCGTCGGCGGCAAGGCGATGATGGCGTTCTGGTACCACTTCGCCATCCTGTTCGAGGCCCTGTTCATCCTCACGGCGGTCGATGCGGGGACCCGGGCCGGACGCTTCATGCTCCAGGACCTGATCGGCGTCGCGGTGCCGGCCTTCAAGGACACCTCGTCCTGGGGGCCGAGCATCGTGGCGACGGGTCTGTGCGTCGCGGCCTGGGGCTTCTTCCTGTACCAGGGCGTCACCGATCCGCTGGGCGGCGTGAACACCCTGTGGCCGCTCTTCGGCATCTCGAACCAGATGCTGGCGGCGATCGCGCTGACGCTCTGCACCGTGGTGATCTTCAAGATGAAGCGGGAGCGCTACGCCCTCGTCACCATCGTGCCGACGCTCTGGCTCGTCGCCTGCACGCTCACCGCCGGCCTCCAGAAGGTCTTCTCCGCCGATCCGCGGGTGGGCTTCCTGGCCCATGCCGAGCGCTACGCGACCGCGCTCGCCGAGGGCAAGGTGCTGGCCCCGGCCAAGACCGCCGACCAGATGCGCCAGATCGTCCTCAACGACCGCATCGACGCGGTGCTGGCGCTGGTCTTCGTCGGCGTCGTGGTGGCGATCATCGCCTTCGGCGTGCAGGCCTGCCTCAAGGCCTACCGGGCCGACCGGTGGACCGCCGTCGAGGCGGATCCGCGGATCGTGCCGGCGGCGGCGGAGTAAAGCCGATGGATGCCGAGACCTTGCGGGAGCGCTGGACGACCCTGACGCGCTGCGTCTGCGACGGCGCGCGGCTGATGGTCGGCCAGGGCAACTACGACACCTACGTCGCCCATATCCGCAAGACCCACCCCGACCAGCAGCCGATGACCCCGACCGAGTTCTTCCGCGAGCGCCAGAACGCCCGGTTCGGCGTCGGCGGCCGCGGCGGCTTCCGCTGCTGCTGAATCTGCTTGCCCGCGCAAGGGTCTTAACCTTGCGCGGGCAAAACAACACGCAATGCCGGATCCGGTTCCGGCCAAGACGAATTTCGTTCACGAGTCTTTCAGGATACACCCGTAACGCTTGCGGCGGGATGATGGCGACACTCTCGCAAGTCGCCGCTGCCCCGACACGATCGGGTAAAGCCCGCCTTAACTAGGGCTGATCCGGCAGCATGGCCGCGGCGCGCAATCGGCACGGCTTGGCCGGACGGGGCGGTGCTACAGATGAGGCCCCTCATCGACACCCGCCGTGACACCCGTGGCCTCCCTGACGCTCCCCATCGCCGCCCCGTCCGCCCGCCCGGCCCTGCCGGCCCTGCTCGGCGACCAGCCGCTGCGCGGCATCGTGCTGGTGGTGGTCTCCACCGTCTTCCTGTCCAGCTCCGATGCCACCGCCAAGTACCTCACCGGGCAGCTCTCCGGGATCGAGGTGGCGTGGCTGCGCTATGTCGGGTTCCTGGCGGTGATGCTGGCCGCCGCCCTGGTGCGGGCGCAGATGAAGCGCGGCGCCTCGCCGTTCCGCAGCGCCCGGCCGGGCCTGCAGGTGGTGCGCGGCATCGCCCTCGTCGCCTCGTCGCTGCTGTTCCTCGCGGGCCTGCGCGTCCTGCCGGTGGCCGAGACCACGGCGATCGCCTTCGTGTCGCCGATCTTCGTCACCGCCCTGTCGATCCCGGTGCTCGGCGAGAAGGTCGGCGCCCGGCGCTGGGCCGCGGCCTTCGTCGGGCTCCTCGGCGTCCTCATCATCGTGCGGCCGGGTACCGGCGCGTTCCAGACCGCGGCCCTGCTCCCCATCGTCTCGGCCCTCTTCTGGGCCGGCGCCCTGGTGGTGACCCGCAAGATCAACGGCTACGACGCGCCCCAGACCACCATGACCTGGTCGGCCATCGTCGGCTTCCTGATCCTGTCGGTCCTCGTGCCCTTCGTCTGGGAGACCCCGAACCTCAACCAGGTCGCGATCGGCGCCGCCATCGGCTTCATCTCGACCGCCGGGCACTGGATCGTCACCATCGCCTACCGGCACGCCCCGGCCTCGACCCTGGTGCCGTTCTCCTACAGCCAGATCATCTGGGCCGGCCTCCTCGGCTTCCTGTTCTTCGGCACCGTGCCGGACGCCGTGATGGGGCTCGGCGTCCTGGTGATCTGCGGCAGCGGCCTCTACACCGCCCATCGCGAGCGCATGCGCCGCGTCCCGGCCCCGACCGGGGTGCTGCCGGCGGGTGGGGTGCGCTGAGGGGTCTGCTCCCATCGTGCGCTCGGACCCTTCATCGTGACAGCGGGCGGCCGACGCAAGTCGACCGTCCGTTTTCGTTTTGGAATAAGTCTCGGGCAGGGGCGACATGGTCCTGCCTTGACCCAGGGGCAAAACGGCAGGATCATGTCCTCAAGAGCCCGTTTTGCTTGCCTCGACGGCATCGACACCCTCCTCGTCATTCCGGGGCCGCGCAGCGGAGCCCGGAATCCAGACACTCAGGTGCTTCAGGAGAAGACAGAACGATCTCCGCTCGATTCTGAATCATTCGTGTTTCTGGATTCCGGGCTCCGCTTCGCGGCCCCGGAATGACGCGGAGGGTGTCAAGACTGTCGAGGAAGTCGAAGAGACTCGGAGACGATCGCTGTATCTTTGAAGGGAGGACGCCATGCCCAGGTTTGTCGTGTTGCTAGCGACAGGGCTCAGTGCCGCCATTCTCTACAACGTCGCCCGGGCCGTGCTCGAAGGCACCTTGGATCCGGTCGTCGTTCCGCTCGTTGCCGGATTGGTGGCGTGGTCATCCATCATCGTCGCGATCACGCTGCCCCTCGCGGAGCGGCGTCTTTCGGTCGGTACGCGGCTGGACTGGAAAATCAGCGCCCAGATCAGCTTGGTCCTGGCCCTTCTCGACGGTGCGCGGCTCTGGCGCCTGCCGGGCGGATATCACCCGTTCATCCTCGCCGCCGTCCTGGCAATTCCCGTCATGGCGCTGACCACCATCACCTCTGCTGCCCTGTTCACCCGTGCGGAGCGCGACGCCTGGAGGAAGCGAGCACGCCGACAGGCCTCGGCAGCGTCGGACGATCCGCCTGCCTGATCCACCCCACCCTTCCAACGCGCCCCCAACCCCCGTAAGGACACGCCTCCCCGTCGCCCCGGAATCGCGGAGTCGTCATGTCCAGCATCACCCAGCGCATCGCCACCGAACTCGGCGCGCAGGAATGGCAGGTCAAGGCGGCGGTGGACCTGCTCGACGGCGGGTCGACGGTGCCGTTCATCGCCCGCTACCGCAAGGAAGTGACGGGCACCCTCGACGACGCGCAGCTGCGCAATCTGGAGGAGCGCCTGCGCTACCTGCGCGAGCTGGAAGCGCGCCGCGCCGCGATCCTCGAGAGCGTGCAGTCGCAGGGCAAGCTCGACGATGCCTTGCGGGGGCAGTTCCTCGCCGCCGACACCAAGGCCCGGCTCGAGGACCTCTACCTGCCGTTCAAGCCGAAGCGCCGGACCAAGGCGCAGATCGCCCGCGAGGCGGGCCTCGCACCGCTCGCCGAGGCTTTGCTCTCGCGCCCCGATCAGGTGCCGCTTCAGGCAGCCTCCGCCTTCGTCGACGAAGCCAAGGGCGTGGCGACCCCGGAGGCGGCGCTGGAGGGCGCCCGCGCCATCCTGGTCGAGCGGTTCTCCGAGAATGCCGAGTTGCTCGGGCACCTGCGCGAGGCGTTCTGGACCCGCGGCAAGCTCGTGTCCAAGGTCCGCGAGGGCAAGGCGCAGGAAGGCGCCAAGTTCTCGGACTATTTCGACTTCTCCGAGCCCCTGACCCGCCTCCCCTCGCATCGGGTCCTCGCGCTCTTCCGGGCTGAGAAGGAAGAGGTGCTGGACCTGCGCCTCGACGAGGCACCCGAGGGCGTCGACGCGCAGAGCCTCTACGATGGCCGCATCGCCCTCTCCGCCGGCATCCAGGATCGCGGCCGGCCCGGCGACCGCTGGCTGATGGAGGCGGTGCGCTGGGCCTGGCGCACCAAGCTCAGGCTCTCGATCGAGCTCGACCTGCGCGCGCGCCTCTGGGACGCGGCGGAAACGGAAGGCGTCCGGGTCTTTGCCGGCAACCTGCGCGACCTGCTGCTCGCCGCGCCCGCCGGCGCGCGCCCGACGCTGGGCCTCGATCCCGGCTACCGCACCGGCGTGAAGGTCGCGGTGGTGGATGCCACCGGCAAGGTGGTGGCGACCGACACGATCTACCCGCACGAGCCTCGCCGCGACTGGACCGGCTCGCTGATGACGCTGGCCAGGCTCTGCCGAGCCCATGGAGTGGAACTCGTCGCCATCGGCAACGGCACCGCCTCGCGGGAGACCGACAAGCTCGCCGCCGAGCTGATCGCCAAGCAGCCGGACTTGAAGCTCACCAAGGTGATGGTGTCGGAGGCCGGCGCCTCGGTCTACTCGGCCTCCGCCTATGCCAGCGCGGAACTGCCGGGGCTCGACGTGTCCTTGCGCGGCGCGGTCTCGATCGCCCGGCGTCTCCAGGATCCGCTGGCGGAACTGGTGAAGATCGAGCCGAAGGCGATCGGCGTCGGCCAGTACCAGCACGATCTGGCGGAAGGAAAGCTGTCGCGCTCGCTGGACGCGGTGGTGGAGGATTGCGTGAACGGCGTCGGGGTCGACGTGAACACCGCGTCGGGCCCGCTGCTCGCCCGGGTCTCGGGTCTCAGCGAGCGGGTGGCGCAGAACATCGTCAGCCACCGCGACAGCAACGGGCCGTTCCGCAGCCGCTCGGGGCTGAAGAAGGTCGCGGGGCTGGGCCCCAAGGCGTTCGAATTGTCGGCGGGCTTCCTGCGGATCCAGAACGGCGACGACCCGCTCGACGCCTCCGGCGTGCATCCGGAGGCCTATCCGGTGGTACGCCGCATCCTCCAGGCGACGAAGAGCGACATCAAGGCGGTGATCGGCAACGGCGCGGTGCTCAAGGGCCTGAATCCAAGGACTTTCACCGACGAGACCTTCGGGCTGCCGACCGTCACCGACATCATCGCCGAGCTGGAAAAGCCCGGCCGCGACCCACGCCCGACCTTCAGGACCGCGACCTTCCAGGAGGGCGTCGAAAAGATCGGCGACCTCAAGCCCGGCATGGTGCTGGAGGGTGTGGTGACCAACGTCGCGGCCTTCGGCGCCTTCGTGGATATCGGCGTCCACCAGGACGGGCTCGTCCACATCTCGGCCCTGTCCAAGACCTTCGTGAAGGACCCCCGCGCGGTGGTGAAGCCCGGCGACGTGGTGCGGGCCAAGGTGCTGGAGGTGGATGTGCCGCGCAAGCGCATCTCGCTGACCTTGCGCCTCGACGACGAGGTCGGCGCCCGCCCGGCCCGGGAGCAGGGCGGCCAGCACCGCGACGCGCCCCGCCGCGACGCCCCGCGTCCGCAACCCCGCCGCGAGGAGCCGGCGGGGGGCGGGGCGCTGGCGGATGCGTTGCGCAAGGCGGGGCTCGATCGCGGGTCGCGGCGCTGACCGCCGGGAGGCCGGCGGGCGCCCGGATGCAGGAAGGCTTCCCGTAACCGTATCGAGGCAATGGCTGGAACGGAACAGCAGAGCTTCGAGTTGGGGGCCGCTGATCCGGGAGCCCTCCTTGAGACGACCCGTCCTCGCCCTGCTCGGGCTGCTGCTCGCGGCCTGCCCGCACCCGATCCTGGCGCAGGACGTCCAGGACGACCCCGCGGCGTCCGTCGTCGAGGGGAGCGAGGCCCCGACCGGGCCCGGCGAGCGATCCGCCATCCCCAAGACCCTGCGCGCCTCCGGGTCGAGGGCCGGCGGGCCTGCCAACGACCTCAATCCCGGCGGCCGCCCCGAGGAGCCGGCCCCTCCCAAGGGCGACCTCGGCGGGGTCGTCGCCGGCAAGGCGCTGTTCCACGGCAATTACTGCGGCAAGGGGCAACGCGGCGAGGGCCTGGCCCCGATCGACGACCTCGACGCCGCCTGCATGCGCCACGACGCCTGCTACGATGCGGCGGGGTACAGCTCGTGCGCCTGCGATGCGGCGCTGAAGCGCGAGGCGTCGGTGGTCGCGGACAGCGGGAGCGCCTCGCTGGAGGTGCGTCGCAGGGCCCTCAGCGTGATCGAGGCCACCGGGGCGATGGAGTGCCGCGCGCCCTGAATGCCGGCCGGTGCACATATCCTTGCGGAATGCATCCCGACCGACCGTCCACCGCCCTCGGACGGCTCGCCAAGCCGCCCGGGTGACGCCATCATGGTGATGTCATCATGAGCCCGCCTGCCACCCGCCCGTCCGTCGCGACGGGCCGCTCGATCCGACCGGCTTCCCCCTTGCACGCAACTCCCTCATCGCAGGTCCGCGTCGAGACGACGGCCCCTCCGCTCCCTCCGGCGCCGCGGGCGGCGCGCTGGATCCCGCACGCGATCCTGGCCGCGGGCCTGATCGCGACGGCGTTCAGCACAGCCCTGATCTGGCGGGCGGCGGAGGTCCGCGACCACCTGACCTTCCTGCACGCCACCGACATCGAATTGCGCACGGTCGAGGACCAGTTCCGGACCTACACCGCGCTCCTGCGCGGCGGAGCCGGCCTGTTCGCCGCCAACGACGACACCGTCACGCTGGCGCAGTTCCGGGCCTACGTGCAGCGGATCGAGTTCCAGACCCTGTATCCGGGCTTCCTCGGCATCGGCTTCACGCCGGCCATTCCGGCCGCGGAGCGCGAGCGTTTCGCCGCGAAGGCGGAGGCCCTGGGCGTGCCGGGCTTTCGCGTGCGCCCGCCGAGCGACTATCCCACGCTCAGCCCGATCCTGTTCGCCGAGCCGCCGAACCCGCGCAACCAGGCCGCCATCGGCTACGACGTGATGTCCGATCCGGTCCGGCGCGACATGGTCGAGCGCGCCCGCGACACCGGCCTGCCGGCGGCCTCGGCGCGGATCCAGCTCGTGCAGGAGATCGACGCGAACAAGCAGGCCGGCTTCCTGGTCGCCATGCCGGTCTATGCCGGCGGCACCGTGCCCGCCGAGCTCGACGAGCGGCGGCGGCGCTACCTGGGCTTCGTCTTCGGGGCCTTCCGGGCCGACGACCTGTTCAACAGCATCGTGGCGGCCGAGGCCGAGGAGGATGCCGCCTTCGCCATCTATGACGGCGCGCCGGGCGCGGCGACGCTGCTGCACCGCTCCAGGCAGAATCCCGGTACGGTGGCCGGCCGGCTGACCCGCGAGGCGACGATCGAATTGGGCGGCCGCACCTGGACCGTGGTGTTCGAGCAGCGCGTCTCCCCGCGGCGCGCCTCGGCGCTGCCGGAGATCGCCCTCATCTGCGGCGGCGGCCTCCTCGCCACAGCGCTGCTGGGCTTCGCCGCGTTCCGGCAGCGCCGCACGCAGGACGAGATTCGCCGCCTCAACGCCTCGCTGGAAGCCCGGGTCGAGGATCGGACGCGGGACCTGCGCGAGGCGGCCGAGAGCCTGAGGCAGGCCGGCGAGGACCGCGCGCGCATGGAAGAAGTCTTGCGCCAGTCGCAGAAGATGGAGGCGGTGGGCCAGCTCACCGGCGGGCTCGCCCACGACTTCAACAACCTGCTCGCCGGCATCTCCGGCGCGCTGGAGCTGATCGAGACCCGCATCGGCCAGGGCCGCTCCAAGGACGTCGCGAAGTACATCGCCGCCGCGCAAGGCGCCTCGAAGCGGGCCGCGGCGCTGACCCACCGCCTCCTCGCCTTCTCGCGCCGCCAGACCCTGGCGCCCAAGGCCGTCGACGTGAACCGGCTGGTGGACGGGATGCTCGACCTGATCCAGCGCACCGTCGGCCCCGGCATCGACCTGCGGCACCGGGGGGCGGACGACCTCTGGCCCGCGCTCGTCGATCCCTCGCAGCTCGAGAATTCGCTCCTGAACCTCTGCATCAACGCCAGGGATGCGATGCCGGAAGGCGGCCGGATCGTCATCGAGACGGAGAACCGCTGGATCGACCGTCGGCAGGCCGAGGCGCAGGACATGCCGGAGGGGCAGTACCTGTCGCTCTGCGTGACCGATACCGGCACCGGCATGCCGCCGGAGATCGTCGCCAGGGCCTTCGACCCGTTCTTCACGACGAAGCCGATGGGTGCGGGCACGGGCTTAGGCCTGTCGATGATCTACGGCTTCGCCAAGCAATCCGGCGGGCAGGTGCGGATCACCTCCGAGGTCGGCGCCGGCACGAATGTGTGCCTCTACCTGCCGCGGCACCGGGGCGAGGCCGACCGGGACGGGCCCGATCCCGGGAAGCGTCCCCTGCCCCAGGCCGAGGCGGGCGAGACCGTGCTGATCGTCGATGACGAGCCGACCGTGCGCATGCTCGTAGCCGA
Source organism: Methylobacterium sp. SyP6R (assembly GCF_019216885.1). Lineage (NCBI taxonomy): Bacteria > Pseudomonadati > Pseudomonadota > Alphaproteobacteria > Hyphomicrobiales > Methylobacteriaceae > Methylobacterium > Methylobacterium synurae. Next base: position 3,742,057 of record NZ_JAAQRC020000001.1, read on the forward strand.
CGTGCTGAACGACCTCGGCTATACCGCGATCGAGGCCGCGGACGGTGCGGGGGGCTTAAGGGTGCTCCAGTCGGATGCGCGGGTGGACCTGCTGGTGACGGATGTCGGCCTGCCCGGCGGCATGAACGGGCGCCAGATGGCCGATGCCGCCCGGGTCGACCGGCCTGACCTGAAGGTCCTGTTCATCACCGGCTTCGCGGAGGCCGCCCTGTTCGGCGACGGCCGGCTCGAATCCGGCATGGCCGTCCTGACCAAGCCGTTCGCGGTCGATGCCCTGGCCGCGCGCATCCGGGAGATGATCGCGCCTTGAGAGTTTGCTTGACTTGCCAAGGCAGCATCGTGACGAATTGTTCTATCCCATACGCGACCTCATCCTGAGGTGTTATACGCTTTCCGATTGATCGCTTCGCGATGCGGAAAGCGGCTTCGCTCAGGCGCCGCGCGGGCTGATGATACGAAATCCGGAAGTGATCTTCCGGATTTCGTATTAGTCGATTGAAAATCGACTGACCTCGAAGGAGGGCTCCAGAAACCACTACGATCCCTGGAAGCCTCCTTCGAGGTCAGTCCATCTTCGATGGACTGACACCTCAGGATGAGGTCGCGTATGGGAATGAGCATCCCAACCAAACAGGCTCCAACACACCCGGTCGCGGGGCAAGGCGTCATCCCGCCTCGCAGCGCCGGATCATGACAGCCGCTACTTCCCCGCCTCGCTCACCGTGGTGAACGTGCCCTCGAAGCGGCCGCGCTGGGTATCGGCCGCGCAGGCGACGGTGGAGCGGCCCGGCGCGGCTTGCGGGAAGCGGCAGGAGCCGACGGTCATCAGGGTGTCGCGGGTGATGCCGCCATCCTGGCCCTTCACCGTGAGGATCACGGCGCTCACCGGCTGGAGCGCGTCGACGCCGACCTCCTCCTGGCGGTCCTGCGGCATGCCGGTGCCGCTGAAGCTGACCGTCGTGCCGTCGCTCGAGGTGAAGTCGAACGAGGTGCGCCGGCCCTGGACCGTGTTGACGATGCTCTCGCCGCAGGTCGGGCTGACGTCCTTGCCGGCAATGACCAGCTTCTCGCAGGCGCCCTTGAGCACGTTGCGGGTCATGGGCTGCGCGTGGACCTCGGCGGTGCAGGACAGGCCGAGGAGCACGAGGATGGTGAGAAGGCGTGTGAGCATGGCGGGAATGTAGGAAGCCCCGGCCGCAATCCCACCATGGATTTTAGTGGAGAGCGGCCGCGATCGCGTCGGCCGCCCGCTCGCCCTCCGCGAAGGCGCCGCCCGCGGTGCCCCATTGCTCCCGCGACAGGGCCTCGCCGGCAAACCAGATCCGCTCGGCCACCGCGTCCTTCAGGAGGTCGCGGGCGCCCGTATGGCCCGGCGGCACGACCGCCCAGGAACCGCGCGACCAGGGATCGTGGCGCCACTCGGTCACCGCCGGCACGGCAAGGTCGCGCAACAAGCCGCGCCCGACCTGCTCGGCCAGGGTCTCGCGCACCAGCCGGCGCGCGCCGTCGGCCCCGGCGCGGGCCGCGTCGAGGCGGGCGGCCAGCGCCACGTCGAGCTCGAAATAGTGGAACGGCGTCCCGTCGACCCGCGTCAGCAGGCCCGGCGGCTGGAGCCGGCCGCCGATCAGGCTCGCCAGCCGGTCGCGGCCGCGGAACGGCGAGGACGGCCAGTGCAGCACCACGTGCTCGTAGATGCCGGTGCGGAATCCGTCGATCGCCGCGCGCACCGGGCCCGGCAGGTCGGGGGCGAAGCGCAAGGCCGGGGCCGGCTCCTGCAACACCATCATCGGGGCGGTGATCAGCGCCGCCCGCGCCCGCAGGGTCCCGCGCGCCCCGAGATCGAGCCGCACCCCCTCCCCGGCCCAGTCGAGGGCCGTGACCGGGGTCGAGAGCGCCACCGGCAACCCGGCTGCGAGGCGGGCGAGATAGGCGCCGTAGCCGCCGGCGATGAAGAAGTTGTCGCCGTATTCCATGCTCGGGAAGTCGTGCAGGCTGATCTCGGTCAGCGGCCGGCCCGAGACGAGGCCGTGCACCAGAGACACCCGCTTGCCCCAGGGCCCGAGGCCCGGCGGCAGGGCCTCGGCGGCGGGCCGGTCCTCGGGCCCCAAGCGCGCGCCGTCGGTCATCGCCCGGTCGGCGACGGACCAGGCGCGACCGAAGGCGAGTTCCTCCGCCGGACGGCCCGGACGACGCCCGATCCAGAGATGGCTCTCCTGTGCGGCCCGCCGCAGCGGCTCGCCCCGTTCGAAACCGAGGGCCACCAGGGGGTTGATCGGCCCGGCATGGAGCCAGTGGGCGCCGAGATCGACCGGATGACCGCGCAACGGCGTGGTGACGGTGCGGCCGCCGAGCCGCGGGCGGGCCTCCAGCACGGCGACCGTCAGGCCGCGGGCGAGGAGCCGGCGCGCCGCGCCGATCCCGGCGGCCCCGGCGCCGATCACCGCGACGTCCGGCTCGGCGGGCAGGGCCGCCAGGGGCGGGACGGAAGTGGGGCTCAGATGCTCGTGGGCTGCGCGCGGCATGCGGGTCGTCACCCCTTGTTCGCTTCGATTCCGGCCGCCGCCGCGATCCCGTCGAGCCAGCGGGTCAGCCGCCCGAGGCTCGTCGCCGGGACGGGGCAGCCGGCCTGGCTGCGGATGTAGAGCGCGAGGCTGGAACGGCCCTCCCCGCGGCCGACGATCTCGACCGTGATCGTATCGGGGCAGCGCAATAGAGCGGTGCGGGCGACGTAGCGGTCCTGCTCGCCCCACCGGTCGGTGAAGACGAGCGCGGTGCGCGGCTGGCGCTCGGCCACCGCCCGGACGATCTCGCGCAGGCGCGCGCCCGCCACGAAAAAGTCCGGCGGCACCGCGTCGGCCCTGGCGAGCGGGCAGATATCGGCCGCGCAGGCCAGCGCATCGCTCCGGGACGGCACGCGGCGCAAAGACGCGAAATCGACCGGGCCGAGATCGGGCGGGCCGAACAGGGCGATCCAGACCTCCTCGATGCCGCCGGGCTCCTCGCCGCGGGCGACCGCCACCGCCACCGCGGCCAGGGCCGCGGCGATGAGGGCGAGCAGGAAGAGTGCGGCGATACGCCCGGTCACGGTTCAGCCTCTCGCAGGCCCGGATGCGAGGCGCCAGACCCGGTAGGGCGTGTCCGGCACCGGGACCGGCTCCAGCCCGGGCGGGGCGATCTCTCCGCGCCCGAGACGATCCGCCACGCTCAGGCCCTCGCCCGGCTTCGCGGGGAGTGAGCAGGCCACGATGTAGTCCGCCCCCATCCGCGCGGCGACCGTGGCCAGGGCGTTCTCGTCCCGGAACGCCTCGATCGAGGCGGCCAGCCCCGGCAGCGCCCGGTGGTAGGGGGCCGCCACCACGGAATGGTGGCTGTGCAGGAGCAGGCTCGGCCCGAGATCGATCTCGGCGAGGACCAGGCCCGGCGGCAGGGCGTCGAGGGCGGCAATCGCCCGGCGGTCGCTGCAGCTGCGCCAGGCGGCGTGCTCGGTCTCGAAGGCCTTGCCGTTGCCCGCCAGCACCTGCGGCGCCGTGGCGAGGAGGAGCCAGACCTTGCCGCACAGGGACAGGCTGAGCGCCAGGGCGGCGATGCGGCGGCGCGTCGTCGCCTCGGGGGCGCGCAGGAGCGCGACGGCGCGGTCGAGGACCGGCCCGGCCACCAGGGGCACGAAGGCACCGGCGACGTAGAGTCCGCGGAACTGCGCGGCGCCCAGGGCCGCGCCGAGCCAGAGCATTCCGGCAGTCCCGGCCATCAGGCGGCGTTGGGCGGGGTCCCGCCCGTGCCAGGCCCACAGGCTCGCCGTCACGGCGCCGATCAGCACCGGCAGGTGGCCGGCGAGGGCCGCGTCGGGCGCGATCCGGGCGAGCTGCCAGACCGGGAGCATCTCGCGCACCTTCACCAGCCAGTCCTGACGCACGAGATCGGGCATGCCGGTGAACGGCCCGGCGGCACAGGCCGGGAACAGGACGAGGAAACCCCCGACCGCGACGGCGCCGCCGGCGGCGAGCAGCCCGAGCCGCACGCCCCGGCCGCCGGGTCCCGGCCCGTCCGGCACGAGAGTCGCCGCCGCCGCGGTGACGGCCGCCGCCGCCCCGAGCCAGAGCCAGGGTGGCGAGAGCGCGTCGCAGGCGGTCGCGGTCCAGAGGGACGGGGCGGTCTGGGCGAGGAAGAGGACAGGGGCGAGAAGGCCGAGGGCGAGGCCGAAGCCGCGGAAGGGCGGCAGGGCGGCGCGCCCGTCGCGCAGCCACGCGCCGGCGAGGACGAGGCCGGCACCGGCGATGAAGGGCAGCCCTTCGAGCCCGACCGCGAGCGAGAATGCCGCGAGCGCGCCGGCGAACGCCCCGTCCCGCATCGTCGGGGCCTGCCGGGCAAGCAGCAGGACGAGGGGCAGGATCGCGCAGATCTGGACGTTGTGGTGGTCGATCCGCCCCGGGGCGAACAGGCTGGTGACGAAGACGGCCTGCGTCCCGGCAAAGATCGCGAAGGCCGCCGCGCGCCAGCCGAAGGCGGCCCACACGCCCCGGTAGAGGATCGTGGCGTAGAGGAGCAGCAGCAGCAGCGGCCACGACGCCGCGGCGATCCCCTCCGCCCGGACCGGACCGGCGACGGCGCGGGCCAGGAGGACCAGGCCGGCGATCGGCGCATCGACGAAGCGCGACCAGTGCATCGGTGGCGCGCCGGCATGGCGATGCTGGACGAGGTCGAACCAGGACTGGCCGGCGAGGAAATCGCGCACCTCCACGAGCCGCATCGCGTCGTCGGTGTCCGGCAGGCGCAGGTCGCGCAAGGCGGCGACGAGGTCGGACCAGGAGGCCACGCCGACGAACCCGGCCAGCACGATGAGCCAGACGACCCACGGGCGCTCGAAGGGTGAACGCTGCACCGCCTCCGATCCGGACCGGGCCTGCGGGAGCGGAGCGGCGACCATGGCGGGATCCTGCGGGCCGAAAGGCGGGGCACCGACCGCTTCGCACGATCGCCCTTACCCCCCGGTTAGCGCGGGCGGTTGAGCGGTTCTTTACCATCCGGACGGTAAAGCTCGGGCAAGAGAGTCACGTCCTTGGAGCCCCGTCCTTCAAGCGGACACGGCCGTGACCGCCCCGGAGTAGCCCGAGCGATGAGCCTTCACACCGAGACGCTGGTGATCGGCGGGGGACCGGCGGGCCTGACCACCGGCTACATGCTGGCCAAGGCCGGCCGCGACGTCGTGGTGCTGGAGCGCGACGCGACCCAGGTCGGCGGCATCAGCCGCACGGTGGAATACAAGGGCTTCCTGTTCGACATCGGCGGCCACCGCTTCTTCTCGAAGGCGAAGGAGGTGGTCGATCTCTGGAACGAGATCCTGCCCGACGACTTCATCGAGCGGCCGCGGCTGTCGCGGATCTACTACAAGGGCAAGACCTACGCCTACCCGCTCAAGGCCTTCGAGGCCCTGCGCAACCTCGGGATCGTCGAGAGCGGCCTTTGCGTCGCCTCCTATCTCTGGGCCCGGGCCCGGCCGATCAAGGACCCGAAGAGCTTCCACGAGTGGGTCCGCAACCAGTTCGGCGAGCGGCTGTTCTCGATCTTCTTCAAGACCTACACCGAGAAGGTGTGGGGGATGTCCTGCGACGACATCTCGGCCGACTGGGCGGCGCAGCGCATCAAGGGGCTCGACCTCGGCGCCGCGATCCGCGACGGGCTCAAGCGCTCCCTCGGCCTGCACCGGCCGGCCGCCGGCGACGGCCCGGTGATCAAGACCCTGATCGAATCGTTCCGCTATCCCCGCCGCGGCCCCGGCATGATGTGGGACGCGGCCGCCACCGCGATCCAGCGCAACGGCGGCCGGGTCCTGCTCGACCGGCGGGTCGACGGCCTGTCCTACGACTCTGCCACGAAGCTCTGGACGGTGAGCGCCCGGCGCGGGGATGGCAGCCGCGAGACCTTCACGGCCCGCAACGTCGTCTCCTCGGCGCCGATCCGCGAGCTCGTCGGCGCCATCCGCCCGGCGCCGCTCAGCACCTTCCAGGCCCGTTCCTTGCGCTACCGCGACTTCGTCACCGTGGCGCTGATCGCGCGGGCCAAGGACAGCTTTCCCGATAACTGGATCTACGTCCATGATCCGGCGGTGAAGGTCGGTCGGGTGCAGAACTTCCGCTCCTGGTCGCCCGAGATGGTGCCGGACGAGGCCTATGCCTGCCTCGGCCTCGAATATTTCTGCTTCGAGGGCGACGGGCTGTGGAACGCGCCCGATTCCGAGCTGATCGCGCTGGCCCGCCGCGAGATCGGCCTGATCGGCCTCGTCGATCCGGCCAGCGTGGTCGATGCCTGCGTGGTGCGCCAGCCCAAGGCCTATCCGGTCTACGACGACGCCTACCGCGCCCATGTCGCGACGATCCGCCGGGATCTGGAAGGCAGCTACCCGACCCTCCACCTCGTCGGCCGCAACGGCATGCACAAGTACAACAACCAGGACCACGCCATGATGACCGCGATGCTGACGGCGCGGAACATCCTGCTGGGCGAGCGGCGCTTCGACGTGTGGAACGTCAACGAGGATGCCGAATACGCCGAGGCCGGGCTGTCGGGGGCCCAGGAGGCCCTGGGCAGCGAGCGGATGGTGCCGCGCAAGGTGGCGTGACCCCTCCGGGTGCGGGCGAGCGCCGCCATGCGGGACGAACGGAGCCGAACTGCACCCGTTCCGGGGCCCGCGGCGGCGTCGGTGCTTCACAGGACCCCGCCCCTCGACTATGGAGCCGGCACGAGCCCCCGCACACTCGCCCCGATGAAGACCCGCGGAAGGACCCCACGACCATGACCGGCTTCGACCATGTCGGCCTGACCCGACCCGCCTCGCAGCTCGTGACCGTGTTCGGGGGGTCGGGCTTCCTCGGCCGCCACGTGGTGCGGGCGCTGGCCAAGCGCGGCTACCGGATCCGGGTGGCGGTGCGCCGGCCCGATCTCGCCCAGTTCCTCCAGCCCCTCGGCCGCGTCGGCCAGATCGTCGGCGTGCAATCGAACCTGCGCAACCCGGCCTCGATCGCCCGGGCGGTGGAGCATGCCGACATCGTCGTCAACCTCGTCGGCATCCTCCAGGAGAGCGGCAGCCAGAGCTTCCAGCGCCTCCAGGCCGACGGCGCCGCCGAGGTCGCCCGGGCCGCCGCCGCGGTGGGCGCCCCGCTGGTCCACGTCTCGGCGCTCGGCGCCGACGCGAACTCGGCCTCGGCTTACGCCCGCTCGAAGGCGATCGGCGAGGCCGGCGTGTTCGAGGCGCGGCCGGACGTGATCGTCTTCCGCCCGTCGATCGTGTTCGGGCCGGGCGACAGCTTCTTCAACCGCTTCGCCGCGCTCGCCCGCATGCTGCCGGTGCTGCCGCTCGCCGGGGCCGGCGCGCGGATGCAGCCGGTCTTCGCCGGCGACGTCGCCGAGGCGATCGCCCGGGCGGTCGAGGGCCAGATCCAGGGCGGCCGGGTCTACGAGCTCGGCGGGCCGGAGATCCTGACCCTGCAGCAGCTCGTCGAGTACACGCTGAAGGTGACGATGCGCCACCGCGTGGTGATGCCGCTTCCGGCTCCCGCCGCCCGGCTCCAGGCGCGGGCGATGGAACTCGTCGATACCCTGACGCTGGGCCTGCTGCCCGACACCCTGAAGCTCACCCGCGACCAGGTCACCCTGCTCCAGAACGACAACGTCGTGTCGGAGGCCGCGAAGGCGGAAGGCCGCACGATCGAGGGCATCGGCATCGCCCCCACCGCGATCGAGGCGGTGGTGCCGGGCTATCTCTGGCGCTTCCGCAAGGCCGGCCAGTTCGCCACCGGCCGCGGCACCCCCGACATGGCCGCGACCCCAGACCTGATCGCCGCCGACCCGATGGGTCCCGGCTCGCAGCACCATCCGGGCAACGCCAGCGGCCCGGCGGTCGGCCAGCTCGCGGCGGGCGCGGGGCCGGCGCCGGGGGTGCGCTGGGGCAAGCGGCAGTAAGGGCTGCACAGGTCCGGATATGGAAAAAGGGCGGTCCCGCAGGACCGCCCTTTTTCGTAACATTCGCAACCGTTCCGAGCCCGGTCGGTGGAGGAGGCGGGACGAGGAGCCCCGCCTCCATACGTCCTCAGATCGACCGCACGGCCCCGCCATCGACCCGGATCATGCTGCCGGTGACGTAGGACGCCCGCTCGGAGGCGAGGAAGCAGGCCACGTCGGCGAATTCCTGCACACGGCCGTAGCGCTTGGCGGGAATCGCCACGCGGGAGGCCTCGGCGATCTCGTCGCGCGACTTGCCCTGCGCCTTGGCGTTGGCGGCGTCGAGCTCACCGGTACGGTCGGTCTCGATCCGGCCGGGCAGGATCATGTTGACGGTGACGCCGTCCGCCGCGACCTCGGAGGCGAGCGTCTTGGCCCAGCCGGCGATCGAGGCGCGCAGCGCATTCGACATCACCAGGTTCGGGATCGGCTGCTCGACGCCGCTCGACGCGACGACCAGGATGCGGCCGAACCCGGCCTGACGCATGCCCGGGAGGACGAGGCCGGCGAGGCGGAAGACCGGGGTCACCATCGCCTCGAATTGCGGCGTCCAGGCCTCGGGCTGCACGGTGAGCGCGGTGCCGGCCGGCGGACCGCCGGTATTGGCGACCAGGATGTCGACCCCGCCGAGATGCTCCTGCGCGGCGGCGTAGATCGCCTCGACGTTCTCCTTCAGGCTGCCGACGAAGGCGTGGGCGCGGCCCTGGCCGCGGGCGTTGATCGCTGCCACCGCCGCGTCCAGGCGCTCGGCGGTGCGGGCGGTGAGCAGCACGTCCGCGCCTTCGGCCGCCAGGGCCTCGGCGATGCCGAGGCCGAGGCCGCGGCTGGACGACAGGACGAGGGCGCGCTTGCCCTTGAGACCGAGATCCATGGTGATTCCTCCGGTGATGGTCGAGCTTGACCGATGGCGCCAGGAACTAACACGAGCGCTCGTTTACTCCCACCCACACCCTCATCCTGAGGTGCGAGGCGATCGACGATCGCTGAGCCTCGAAGGAGGGCTCCAGAAATCTCTGCGATCCCTGGAGCCCTCCTTCGAGGTCGGTCGATCTTCGATCGACAGACACCTCAGGATGAGGTCATGGGTGGGATAGACAGGTCTATGCCGTCAGACCGTCTCGCCGGCGAGACGCTTGAGCCAGCCTTCCGCTTGCGCCCGCACGTTGTCCGGTGCGGTGCCGCCATAGCTGGTGCGGCTCGCCACCGAGTTCTCGACGCCGAGCACCGCGAAGACGGCATCCGTGATGCGCGGCTCCGCCGCCTGCATCACGGCGAGCGGCAGCGCCTCCAGGCCGATGCCGCGGGACGAGGCCTCGCCGACGAGGCGGCCCGTCACGTGGTGGGCATCGCGGAAGGGAAGGCCGAGCTCGCGCACCAGCCAGTCGGCGAGGTCGGTGGCAGTGGCGTAGCCGGAGCCGGCGGCCGCCTTCAGGACCTCCGGCACCGGCTCCAGGTCGCGCACCATGCCGGCCATGGCGGCCAAGCACAGCGAGAGGGTCTGGAGCGCGTCGAAGGTGCCTTCCTTGTCCTCCTGCATGTCCTTCGAATAGGCGAGCGGCAGGCCCTTCATGACGATGAGCAGACCCGACAGGGCGCCGATGATCCGGCCGGACTTGGCCCGGACCAGCTCGGCGGCGTCGGGGTTGCGCTTCTGCGGCATGATCGAGGAACCGGTGGTGAACCGGTCCGACAGCTTGACGAAGCCGAACTGGGCCGAGGTCCAGACCACGATCTCTTCCGCGAACCGCGACAGGTGCACCGCCGCGATCGCCGCCGCCGACAGCGCCTCCAGGGCGAAGTCGCGGTCGGCCACCGAATCGAGCGAGTTCGCCGTCGGCCGGTCGAAGCCGAGGTTTTTCGCCGTGGCGTGGCGGTCGATCGGGAACGAGGTGCCGGCCAGCGCCGCGGCGCCGAGCGGACATTCGTTGAGGCGGGCGCGGGCGTCGCGGAACCGGCCGCGGTCGCGGTTCAGCATCTCGACGTAAGCCAGGAGATGGTGCCCGAAGGTGACCGGCTGGGCCGATTGCAGGTGGGTGAAGCCCGGCATCACCGTGCCGGCATGCGTGAGCGCCAGCTCGGCCATCGCCTGCTGCAGGTCGGCGGCCTGGCCGTCGAGGGCGTCGAGGGTGTCGCGCACCCACAAGCGCATGTCGGTGGCGACCTGGTCGTTGCGCGAGCGCGCGGTGTGGAGCCGGCCGGCCGAGGGGCCGACGATCTCGCGCAACCGGCTCTCCACGCTCATGTGGATGTCCTCGAGCTCGCGGCGGAACTCGAACGATCCGGCCTCGATCTCGGACTGGACGGTCTTGAGCCCGGCCTCGATCTTCGCCACATCCTCGGCCGGCAGGATCCCCGCCTTGCCCAGCATCGCGACATGGGCCAGCGAGCCCCGGATGTCCTGGGGGGCGAGGCGCTTGTCGAAGCCGATGGAGGCGTTGATCTCCTCCATGATCTCGGCGGGGCCGCTCGCGAAGCGCCCGCCCCACATCCGGTTGCTCATGTCCTCACCTCGTCTCGCATCACCGCGAAAAACCCGCCTCGCCCTCGTCGCGGGGGGGCTCGCCGCCATCCTCGGCCTCGGGGCTGCCCTATACGGGCTTGGCGACCGGAGCAACGGCGGGGCCTGCCCCCTGGCGAAAGCCACCGCCGCCCGGGTGGCGCCCTTCGCCCGCGGCGAGGTGGCGGCGCTCCAGGTCGATGCCACGCCGAAGCCCGCGCCCGCCATCACCTTCACCGGACCGGACGGGCAGCCGCGGACGCTTGCCGACCTCAAGGGCCGCACGGTCCTGCTGAACCTGTGGGCGACCTGGTGCGCGCCGTGCAAGGCGGAGATGCCGGCCCTCGACCGGCTCCAGGGCGCGCTGGGGGACAAGGATTTCGAGGTGGTGGCGCTCAATCTCGACACCCGCAACCCCGACCGGCCGCCGCGCTGGATGCAGGAGAACGGAATCGCGCGGCTGGCCTATTACTCCGACCCGGCCGGGCGGGCGCTGCCGGCGCTCCAGCAGGGCGGCGACGTGGTCGGCCTGCCGACCACCTTCCTGATCGACCCGTCCGGCTGCGAGATCGGCGTGATGAAGGGCCCGGCGGAATGGGCGAGCGAGGACGCGATGAGGCTGGTGCGGGCGGCGCTCGGGCGGGGGTGATGGATCGCGCGACGGCAAGACCCCGGCCGGCCCGACGACACCGAATCCTCCTGCACCGGCTGGAACACGCGCTCCAGGCTTATGTCGCTCGGCAAGCAGGTCGGGGTGTTCGGCGGCGTCCGGCTCGCGGTGCGGACCGGGCTGGCGCAAAAGCCAGCGGGCGCCACCTGGCGCCACGTCTACGGCGAGGCATTTCTCTGCGGCATCGGCTTCATCATGAGCCTGTTCATCGGCGGCCTCGCCCGCGCGACCACGCCCGAATTCGACACCGGGATGACGCTCGGGGTGATCGTGGGTTCGGTGCTCTCGACGCCGGCCGGCGCGCTGGTGCTGTCGCGCGGGGCCGCGGCAGGAGGTGGGACCGGACGTGCCGTAAGAGCCGCGTCGCGCCGATCGAATTCAAACCCTCCGCGTCATCCTCGGGCTCGACGATGTCGAGAACCCGGGATCCATAACCGCTGACGGTGGAGGATCAGGCGGAACGCAGTCCGACGTCGTCCGAAGCCAGCAGACGTGGATTCGGGCTCCGCTGGGCGGCCCCGGGATGACATCGAGGGCTTCGATCCGGTCAGCCAGCAAACGGGCGCCGAGGTCACGGGTCGAGGGAGGGAAGCGGCGCGCAATCGCGCCGGCCGCTCGCCAGGCAATCCTCGCGCGCCGCCTCCCGGCGCAGCGTGTCGGCGAGCCAGACGCCGCCGGCCACCAGGACGATCAGGAACAGGATGGCGGCGAGCGCACGCCGTCGACCGGATCGGTCCGGGTCGCGCATCTGGGGCATCGGATCGTCCGGCGAGCCGGGAAACGCCCGCGGCGCACCCGTCCGTTCCGCAGGGACGTCGATCGACGGGCCTGCTTATTCCCCGCCCCGGCAGCGGATGGCCGCATTGCGCGACCATCCGGACGGGAGGAGGCGGGTCGCCCGGGTTCGAAAAGAGCGCCTTACTTCAGGTGCTGGGCGAGGTACTTGTTCATCTCGAACATCGTCGCCTTGTCCTTGCCGAAGACCTTCTTCAGCTTGTCGTCGGCGAGGATCTCGCGCTTGTTCTCGGGGTTCTGGAGCGAGTGCGTGCGGATGTAGTCCCACACCTTGCTCACCACCTCGCCACGCGGGATCGGGCTGTCGCCGACGATGGCCGCGAGCTCAGGGGTCGGCTGCAGCGGCTTCTGCAGGGCGTTCGGCTTGTCGCCGGATTTCGGGGCGGCGACCTTCTTGCCCTTGGCGGCGTCCTTGGGAGCGTCCTTGCCCTCAGCCTTGGCGTCGTCCTTGGCGGCGGCGGCCTTGGGGGCGGCCTTGGCGGCCTTCGGGGCGGCGGCCTCGGGCTCGGCTTTCGTCTCGGCCTTCTTGGTGGTCTTGATCGCCATCGGTCTCCTCCGGTCTGCAACCCGTCTCCCAGGGTCGAACAGTGGACATGCCTGGGCACATAGCGTCAACAACTAAGCCGTGGGCGGCGCGTTCCAAGAGGAAATCGCCGTCGGGCCGGCGTCATCCACATCGGATGCGCGTTTAGCCTGACGAAGGCGAGCGTGGCTCACCCTGCCGCCGCCGTCCAGGTGGTCCGGCCCTCGAGCGGATAGGCCGGATCGGTGTAGCCCGGGGTCGAGGGGTGGCCCGCCGGCACCAGGCCGTCGACCAGGGCCTCGTCCTCCGGGGTGAAGCGGTAGGCGAGCGCGCCCGCGTAAGCACGCCACTGGTCGAGGGTGCGCGGGCCCGCGATCACCGCCGTGACGGCGCGGTTGTTGAGCACCCAGGCCACCGCGAAGTCGATCACCGAAGCGCCCTTGGCCGCCGCGTGCGCTTTCAGCTCCTCGGCGATGCGCAGGCTCTCGGGCCGCCACTCGGTCTGCATCATCCTCGTGTCGCCGCGCCCGGCGCGGGTGCCCTCGGGCGGCGCTTCGCCGGGGCGGTACTTCGCCGTCAGCACGCCGCGGGCGAGCGGCGAATAGGGCACGACGCCGAGGCCGTAATGGGCGCAGGCCGGCAGGTGCTCGACCTCCGGCATCCGGTTGAGGGCGTTGTAGTACGGCTGGCTCGCCGCCGGCCGGTCGATGCCGTGCTCGTCGCACAGGCGGCAGATCTCGGCCACCCGCCAGGCGCGGTGGTTGGAGACCCCGAAATAGCGCACCTTGCCGGCCCGGATCAGGTCGGCCATCGCCCGCACGGTCTCTGCGAGCGGCGTCTCGTGGTCCTCCTTGTGGAGGTAGTAGAGGTCGATCCGGTCGGTGTTCAGGCGCTTGAGGCTGGCCTCGCAGGCCTGCACGATGTGGGCGCGGGACAGGCCGCGCTCGTTCGGCCCCTTGCCCGTCGCGTTGGCCACCTTGGTGGCGAGCACCCAGGCATCGCGGTCGCGCGCGATGGCCCGGCCGACCACCTCCTCGGAGCGCCCCTCGGTATAGGCGTTCGCCGTGTCGATGAAGTTGATCCCCTGCTCGCGGGCCTGCGCGACGATGCGCTCGGCCTCGTCGTCGGGGGTCGGCCCGCCGAACATCATCGTGCCGAGGCAGAGGGGCGAGACCTTCAGGCCGGACCGGCCGAGCGTGCGATAGTCCACGGGCGTTTCTCCCCTCGGCAGATTTCGCAGAAGTGGCCGCCGGTTTTGCGATCAAAATCTGCGACAAGCAAAAACCCGAGCGGGCGACGCCTCGGCTTGCCAACGCAAGCCCGCTTGGCGAGACGGTGGAAAATGGCGTTTGCGTGGCCGTGGCGGCCTCGCCGCACCCGTCCGCCTCGATGGTGTGGATGCTGGGGTTTTCCCTCTCTTCACCCCGTTCGGCAAGGTCGCGTTAAGCACGGAATCGCGAAGATCATGCCCATGATCATCGCCGCTCTCTCCCTCGCCCTCTGCGCCGCCGGCGCCCTCGTTCTCGGCCTCGGGGCCATCGTCACGGTCGAGCCGCCGCGGGACCACCCGCACGGCGCCGGCCTGCTCTAGAGCGCTTCACGATCGCGCTGCAATCGCGAAGCTCTCCAAGTAATTGATTTCGAAGCATTTTCTGCGATGGGCCGGTATCCGCTTCGTCGGAAAATGCTCTCGAAATCCGGCCGTGCGGCGGCCCGCAGGACCGGATAGGCTTCGCGCGATGCAGGCCGTTCCAGGCGCGCTGCCGCGCTTCCTCCTCGTCTACGCCGTGCTCTATGCCGGTTACGGCCTCACGACGCCGTTCCTGCCCGCACTCCTCGCCGAGCGCGGACTCACCCCCACCGAGGTCGGGCTGGTGCTCGCCGCCGGCACCGGCATCCGCCTCGTGGCCGGTCCCCTAGCGGGCCGCATCGCCGACCGGCTCGCCGCCGGACGCGGCGTGCTCGCGGCCTGCGCCGCGCTCTCGGGCGCGAGCGCCCTCCTCTACCTCGCCGGCCACGGATTGGCCGGGCTGCTGCTCGCCGGCCTCGCCCACGCGGCCGCGACGGCGCCGCTCGCCCCGCTCGCGGACGCCCTGGCCCTGCCGGCGTCGAGGGCGTCCCGCTTCGCCTACGGAACCGTGCGGGGCGCGGGCTCGGCCGCCTTCATCGCCGGCACCCTGGCGGCCGGGCAGGTCACGGCGCTGATCGGCCTCGCGGCTCTGCCGGTGGCGGGCGCCGCCGCCTTCGCGGGCCTGAGCTGCGCGACGCTGCGCCTGCCGGCCGCCGCGACCGCCGCCGGGGTGCCGGTCACGGCCGGGGCCGGGCTGCTCCTGCGCTCGCCCAGTTTTCTGCGCCTCGTCGCGGTGGCGGCCCTGGTGATCGGCAGCCACGCGGTGCACGACGCCTTCGCGGTGATCCGCTGGCGCGCGGCGGGCTTGAGCCCGGCGACCGCGAGCCTGCTCTGGGCCGAGGCGGTGGCGGCGGAGGTGCTGGTCTTCCTCGTCGTCGGCCCGCCGCTCCTCGCCCGCCTCGGCCCCGCCGGCGCCCTGGCGCTGGCAGCTTGCGCCGGGGCCTTACGCTGGTCGGTGGCGGCGCTCACCGTCGCGGTGCCGGCCCTCGTCGGCATCCAGGCCCTGCACGGGCTGACCTTCGCGCTCCTGCACCTCGCGGCGATGCAGATCCTCGGCCGGACCGTGCCGCCGGCCCTCGCGGCGACGGCCCAGACCCTCTACGGCACCCTCGGCCTCGGCCTTGCCACCACCCTGGCGACGCTGGCCGCCGGGCCGCTCTACGGCGGCCTCGGGGCGGGGGCGTTCTGGGTCATGGCGGGAGCCTGCGCGGCGGCCGTGCCGCTAGTGCGAGGCTTGGCGACAGAAGACTTGCAGCCAAAAGACTTGCCGGCGGGGAACTGGTCGATGGTGAACTTGGCGGTCGAGGACTCGGCGGACCGGTCCGCCGGGGAACGGGAGGCCCCGCGGTAGCGCCGCGCCGCCTTGCGCCGAGAGCGGGAATCGGCCCCCACTGCGCCGGCGGCTTCCCTGAGGACGACGGCATGATGATTCCACCGGGCCTGATCCCGTTCACCTTCGACCTGTTCGTGCCGACCTACCCGCCGCTGCGCTCCGGCCGCTGGGCCGTGCATCACGGGGGGAACCTGCTCTGCCAGGGCTACTGGAGCCCGCCGCGGCTGGTGCCGCACGTCGCGGCACTGGTGCGCGGCGACGACACCTGGATGTCGACGACGCCGATCGAGCTGGAGAGCCAGGAGATCGGCGTCCGCCTGGCGTCCGGGCACGTCGTCGTCTTCGGCCTGGGGATGGGCTGGTCGGCGGTGGCGAGCGCCCTCAAGCCGGAGGTGACCGCGGTGACGGTGGTGGAGATCGACCCCGAGGTGCTGGCGCTGCACCGGGAACTGGACCTCGCCGCCCAGCTGCCTCCGGCGGCGCGGGAGAAGATCCGCATCGTCGAGGGCGACGCCTATACCTGGCGGCCGGACCGGCCCGTGGACCTGCTGATGCCGGATATCTGGCTGCCGCTGATCTCCGACGGCCGGGTGGAGGAGGTACGCCGCATGCAGGACAACGTGCAGGCAAAGAGCCTCTATTTCTGGGGCCAGGAACTCGAGATCGCCCGCCACGCCGCGGCGGCCGGGCTCAGCCTCGACGATGCGGGCATCCGCGCCACCATCGCCGCCCTCGCCCTGCCGCTGATCGGCCCCGCGCTCCCCGGTTACGCCGGCAAGCTGCGCCAGGCGACGGCACGCCACCTGCGCGGGCGCTGGCTGCCAGGCACGACACCGCCCGATCTCACGGATGTCCTGGCATCGGCATCGGCGGCATGAGCGCCGGTCAAGCCGGCCGCACCAGTATGCCGGTACCATTGTAATGGTATGGGGAGACGTGCCTTAAGCGCCGGTCACCGGAGACCGCACGATGACGCCGTCGACCAAGGCACGTCCGGACGAGACCGATCCGGACCGGACGACCCCCGGGCGCGACGAGGCGCCCGCCCTGGCGGCCGGCATCCAGGCCCATCTCGGCGCGAGCCTGCGCGCCGCCTACGCCGATGCCGCGCTCCCTCCTTCCGCGCAGATGGAGGCACTGGTCGCGCGCCTCGTCGCAGCGCTCGCCGGCCTCGACGCCGCACCGGCGGAGGCCTTTCGCCGCGACCTGCTGGGGGAGGTGCCGCGGCTGCGTCGCCGGGCCCTGACCCTGTGCAACAACCACGCCCGCGCCGACGACCTGGTGCAGGAGACCCTGCTCAAGGCCTGGGCGGCGCAGGACCGGTTCGTGCCGGGCACCTACCTCTCGGCCTGGCTCTACACCATCCTGCGCAACAGCTTCTATTCCGAGCACCAGAAGCGCGTACGCGAGGTCGGCGATCCCGACGGGCTGTTCGCCGCGAGCCTGGTCGCCCTGCCGGCGCAGCACGGTACCCTCGAGCTGCGCGACGTGCAGGCCGCCCTCGACCGTCTGGTGCCGGACCAGCGCGAGGCCCTGCTGCTCTCCGCCGTGCACGACCTCTCCTACGAGGACATCGCGACGGCGATGGAATGCCGGGTCGGGACCGTGAAGAGCCGGATCAACCGCGCCCGGGCGCGGCTCGCCGAGCTTTTGGGCTGACGGACCGGTCGCTCTCTCTTTGCCGCCCTCCCCTCGCGGGGATTTGATCAGCCCTTAGCGGTTGCAGCCGACGCAGATGCCGCTGTCGATCCGGTCGTCGACGCGCTCCTCGCGGGTGCGGTCGTCGATCCGGCGCTCCAGGCGCGTGTCGACCGAGCCGGGATCCGGCACGGTCTGGCCGACCGAACTGGTATGCGGCGCCGTGATCGTGGAGCGCGGCCCGCCCCCAGTTCCGGTCTGGTCGGGGAGGTCTTTCGCTTGCGCCAGGGAGCCGGCGGAGACGAGCGCGCCGACGAGGAGCGCGCGGGTGAGGATCGGCGATGCGGGCATGATGGGCTCCTGTCGCAGGAGAACCTGACTCCATGGGGCCGCCGCGCGGCCGCCCGCCCATTCCAACGCGGCAGGGACGCGGGCGTTGCGCCGCCCTTCTCGACTCAGGAGCGCCGAATCAGGAGCGCCGCCGGGAGACCGGCTCCTCACGCGTATCGGGATGATGACCGAACACACCGACGACAACCAGGACGGCAACGAGCCCCAGGGCGATCAGGAACACCTGCATCTCAACTCCTTCGCGCGGGACGGATCGCGACCGGACCCCGCGCGCTCCCTTTCAAGATCCGCGCCACCTTCTGCCGGGTGGCGATAACCGCCGTTCCGTGACGACGGGACGACAGCGTGCGCAGTTTGCATGCAGACCGGTCCGAATGCCAAGACGGAATGCCGGGACGGGGCGGCGGGCCGTCCTGCCGGGCCGTCCGCCGATCGGGGGTGTCGCCCGTCGGCCCGACCCTGCGTCGACGACGGGGCCGCCCGGGCGGGAACGCCGGCACGGTCCTGCCGTTGCCCGGGCCCGATCGCATCCTGCCGATCGCATCCCGAAAAGCGGACACCACCTCATGCCGATTCGCACCTCCCTCCTCGCCCTCGCTCTTGCGCTCGCGGCCGGCACCGCCGCGGCGCAGGGCATCAACAACGGCACCGGCGTCGCCCCGCCCTCCAGCGGCAATACCGGCTCGGGCATGGCGAGCCAGCCGCCGGGCACCGGCATCGGAGGCAACAACCCGGGCAGCATGGGCTCGACGGGCTCGCAGGGGTCGAGCGGCGGCAACATGGGCCCCGGTCCGAGCGTGCGGCGCGACGGCCCGACCGGCAGCGGCGCCCCCGGCACCGGCCCCGGCGCGCAGAAGAACGGCACGGTGCGCTGACGCGGAGTGCATCCCGCGCATTTGCCAGCGCGGGCGGGCGCCCCTACCAGACGACGACCAGCCTCGTAGACCCGGCTCGTGAGAGATCCGCCATGCGCATCACCGCCATCCGCGACATCGTCGCGCCGATCAAGTCGGACATCGCCAACGCCTGGATCGACTTCTCGACCATGACGGCGAGCGTGGTCGCGGTGGTGACCGACCGGGTGGTCGACGGTCGCCCGGTCGTCGGCTTCGGCTTCAACTCCAACGGTCGCTACGCGCCGCAGGGGCTGTTGCGCGAGCGCTTCATCCCGCGCCTCCTGGCCGCCGGCCCGGACGATCTCCTGGGCGAGGACGGTCTGATCGACCCGCACCGGGCTTGGGGCGCGATGATGAGGAACGAGAAGCCCGGCGGCCACGGCGAGCGCTCGGTGGCGGTCGGCGTCCTCGACATGGCCCTGTGGGACGCGCTGGCCAAGGCGAAGGGCGTGCCGCTCTGGCGGCTGCTGGCCGACCGCTACCGCGGCGGCGACGCCGATCCGACGGCCTGGGTCTACGCGGCGGGCGGCTACTGCTACCCGGGCAAGGGCCTCGACGCCCTTCAGGACGAGATGCGCTCCTATCTCGACCGCGGCTACAGCACCGTGAAGATGAAGGTCGGGCTGGTGCCGCTCGACGAGGATGTCGCCCGGATCGAGGCGGTGCTGGACGTGCTCGGCGGCGACGGCTCGCGCCTCTGCGTCGACGTCAACGGCCGCTTCACCCTGGAGGAGGCGATCCGCTTCGGCCGGGCGGTCGCGCCCTACGGCCTGCGCTGGTACGAGGAGCCGGTCGATCCCCTCGACTACCTGGCCCATGCCGCGCTCGCCACGACCTATGACGGGGCGCTCGCCACCGGCGAGAATCTGTTCTCGCACCAGGATGCCCGCAACCTGATCCGCCACGGCGGCTTGAGGCCCGACCGGGACATCCTGCAATTCGATCCCGCCCTGTCCTACGGGCTGGTCGAGTACCTGCGCACCCTCGACGTGCTGCGCGCCCATGGCTGGTCGCCGCGCCGCTGCGTGCCCCACGGGGGGCATCAATTCGCCCTCAACATCGCGGTGGGCCTCGGGCTCGGCGGCAACGAGAGCTACCCGGACGTCTTCGCCCCGTTCGGGGGCTTTGCCGATGCGGTGCCGGTGGCGGACAGCCGCGTCGCGATGCCGGACCTGCCCGGCATCGGCTTCGAGGCGAAATCCGCGCTCTACGCGGTGATGCGGGTGCTGGAGCAGGGGTGAGGCGGTGACCGGAGGGCGCGCGGACGGCCAAGGGGACGGCCAAGGGCAAGCAGTCCTGCCGAGAGCGCTCTCCTGCTTTCAGAGTCTGCCCGGCTGATCGATGCACTCCATCCCACCCGCAACCTCATCCTGAGAGTCTGTCCGGGAAGAATTTGTTTTTTCGGAGCGCGTTGCGGTTCGCGCCGACAGGCGTATGCTTGAGCGATGTGGACGCCTGAGAACCGCCAGCGGTACGACCGCAGCAAGCTTCGCTATCCCACTGATTTGACGGATGAGGAATGGGCGCTTGTTGCTCCCCTTCTCCCGCCGGCTCGACGCGGGGGAAACAAACGAACGGTTGATCTGCGCGAGGTGGTCAACGGCTTGATGTATGTCCTTGGAACGGGGTGCCAATGGCGCGCTATCCCAAAAGATCTACCGCCTCGCTCGACGGTGCATGGCTACTTCGATCTATGGGATTACGACGGAACTCTCCTGCGCATCCATCACACCCTCTACGTTCTCTGCCGCGAACAGGCAGGACGTGAGGCCAGCCCAACGGCAGCGATCATTGACAGCCAGAGCGTCAAGAGCGCGGAAAAAGGGGGCGCACGATCGACCCGTCCGGCTATGATGCGGGCAAGAAGATCAAAGGCAAGAAGCGCCATCTCCTCGTCGATACGCAAGGTCTGCTGATGCATGCTCTGGTGCATCCGGCCGACGTGCAGGATCGTGATGGCGGCGTATGGGTCATGGCGACGCTGTTTAGTCTCTACCCGTTCCTGCTGAAGCTGTATGCAGATGGCGGCTACCAGGGGCCGGTGTTCCGGGAGGCGTTGGAACGGGTCTGCCGGTCTGTGACGGTGGAAATCGTCAAGCGGTCGGATCAGGCGGTCGGGTTCGAGGTCCTGCCCAAGCGCTGGATCGTGGAGCGGACGATTGGTTGGCTCAATCGCTGCCGGCGGCTGGCGAAGGATTGGGGGTGCCGCACCCGCAAGGCGCTGGCTTTCCTGCGCCTTTGCCATGCCGAGAACCCGTCCCCCGTACCCGGCGGAGTTCCGCCGCCAGATGGTCGAGTTGGTCCGCGCCGGACGCGATCCGACCGACCTCGCCCGTGAGTTCGAGCCGTCGGCTCAAGCCATCCGCAACTGGGTGGCCGAGGCCGACCAACTGGAAGGCCGCCGGGAGGTGAAGCCTCCCGCCGTGGAGGCTGCCCTGTCGGCGAGCGAGCGCGATGAGCTCCTTCGGTTGCGGCGCGAGAACCGTCAGCTGAAGCTGGAGCGCGACATCCTCTCTCGCGCGACAGCCTGGTTTGCGCGCGAGACCGGAGTTCTGCCGTCGGGATCTTCCGGTTCATGAGCGAAGAACCAGGCGCACTTCCCGGTCGCCGTCATGGCGCGCGTGCTGGGCGTCTCGAAGGCCGGATACTATGCCTGGTCCGGCCGTCCCCTCTCGGCGCGGGCTCAGGCGGACGAGGTGCTGCTCCGGCGCATCCGCACGATCCACCTGGGCTCGCGCCAGACCTACGGCTCGCCGCGGGTCCAGGCAGAGTTGCGCGACCAGGGCGAGGCTCACAGCCGCAAGCGCATCGCCCGGCTGATGCGACAGGCGGGTCTCGTCGGGGCGTGCCATCGCCGCGGCGGGCCGGTGACGACGCGGCGCGACCAGGAGGCTCGGCCGGCCCCGGACCTGGTCGACCGCAGCTTTGCGGCCGATGAACCCAACCGGCTGTGGGTCGCAGACATCACCTACATCCCGACGAGGGCCGGGTTCCTCTACCTGGCCATCGTACTCGACGCGTTCAGCCGTCGGATCGTCGGCTGGTCCATGGCCGATCACCTCCGAACTGAACTGGTACTGGACGCGCTCGAGATGGCTGTCGGCCAGAGGAAGCCGCGAGATGTGATCCACCACTCGGATCAGGGCTCGCAATATACGTCGCTGGCCTTCGGCAGCCGCTGCCGCGAGGCGGGTGTGCGACCCTCGAGGGGCTCGGTCGGTGACGCCTACGACAACGCCATGGCCGAGAGCTTCTTCTCGACCCTGGAATGCGAACTCCTCGCCCGCCGGCGCTTCCACTCCCGGCCCGAAGCCCGCATGGCCCTCTTCAGCTACCTCGAGGGCTTCTACAACCCAGTGCGGCGACACTCCGCCCTGGGCTACCGCTCACCCCTCGTCTACGAACAGGAGCACCGCCCAAAACCCGCAACCGAGATCCTGCTCAGCCAAGCCCCATAGCCGTCCACAGAAACGGGGCAATCCCACATCGCCAACCTGGATGAGTTGGAACGCGTGGTCGAGCAGCGGTGCGCGACCTTAAGCGAGCAGCCCGACCTCATCAGCTCACGCACAAGCTTCCACTGGCTGCCCAAAACCGCAAAGCCAAAGCCCAAGCTGCCCTAATCAACCGGAAAGCGTATCACACCCGGATATCGAGCCGCTGGCCCTGCCCGGGCGGCGCGGGAGCATTCGCCGCCGTCTCGGCCACGAGGCCGGCGACGGCGCGCTCGGCATCGAGCTGGCGGCGGACCGCGAGGGTCGCGACCTGCCGGGTGAAGGCGGCGCCTTGCTGGGAGACGGCGCCGGAGATGAGGGAGGCGGTGTCGAGGCTCATGCCGCCATCCTGCGTCGAAACCTTGAGCGGGCCGTGAACGCGTCAGCTCAAAAGCTGCGACATCCGGGCGAGCGCGGCGGCGAATCCCGCGAGCGGCACCGTGATGGTCTCGGCCTCGCCGTTGGGCTTGGTGCCGGTGACGCGCAGGTTCACGGCGGTCTTCATCGCGTCGGTGGCCACCGTCGGGAAGCTGATCGGCACGATGCAACCGGCCTGGACGCAGGAGGTGTAGGGCGCGCCCTTGCCGAGGGTCGCGTCGTCGAGCTTGAAGGTCACGCCGGGATCGATCGACAGGCCGAGCGGCATCAGCAGAAGACCGGTACTGCGGCCGTCCTGGGGGGCGTTCAGCTCGATGCTGAAGCGGCGCTGCCCGGTCTGGGCCACCCCTTGCGCCTGCAACAGCTGGCACTGGCGCTTGTCGTTGTCGCGGGTGCAACTGATGGTCCAGTCGCCGTAGACTTCGCTGACCGCGCTCGCGCCGTTGGGCCAGGCTCCGGTCGGGGCCGCGACCGCGGCGGGTGCCGCCTCGGCCTTCGGGGCCGGCGCGGGCTTCGGCGCAGGGCGGCGGGGCTTCGGCGCGGGCTTGTGGGCCGGAGGGGCCTCGGCCGCCGGGGCCTCGCCGGCGGGTTCCTCCTGGGCACGCGCGGGCCCTGCGACGAGGGCGGCGAGGACCAGGAGGCTGGCGAGGGACGGGCGGCAGGGCGACATGATGCAATCCTCGACGCCCGCGCACGCCGGCGCGCGGGCCTTCACACTCGCGGTCCGCTCTAGAGCGCGACGCGCCGGAAGGGAAGCCGCGGCGGGTGCGATCCCGCCGTCATGCCCTTGAAATAACTTGGATTTATTCCAATCAGCGCCTTTGCGTCAGTCGATGTTTTCAGGCCTTGATCGGCGTCAGCCGATGTCTTCGTGCCCTGATCGGCCTCAGCCGATGTCCTCGTGCCCTGATCGGCGTCAGCCGATGTCCTCGTGCCAAGTGCGGCCGTCGCGCTCGATCAGCGCGATGGCGGCGGTGGGACCCCAGGTCCCGGCCGGATAGGGGCGCGGCGGCTCCGGGCGGTCGGCCCAGGCGTTGAGCAGGGTGTCGGCCCAGGCCCAGGCGGCCTCCACCTCGTCGCGGCGCATGAACAGGGTGGCGTTGCCCCGCACCACGTCCATCAGCAGGCGCTCGTAGGCATCCGGATAGCGCTGGTTGAAGGTCTCCTCGAACGAGATGTCGAGGCCGGTCGCCCGCAGGCGCATGCCGCCGGGGCCCGGCTCCTTGGTCATCACCTCGAGCTTGATGCCCTCCTGCGGCTGCAGCCGGATCACCAGCCGGTTCGGCTCGCGGGCGAACTCGTCCGAGAAGATGCTGAACGGCGAGGAGCGGAACTGCACCACGATCTCGGAGACCTTTTGCGGCAGCCGCTTGCCGGTGCGCAGGTAGAACGGCACCCCGGCCCAGCGCGGGGTCATCAGCTCGAGCCTCAACGCCACGAAGGTCTCGGTCAGGCTCGACCGGTCCTCGGCGAGGTCGGCGACGTAACCCGGCACCGGCTGGCCGTTCACCGCGCCGGCGACGTACTGGCCGCGCACGGTGCGCAGCGGCACCTCGTGGGCGGGGATCGGCTTCAAGGCGCGCAGCACCTTCAGCTTCTCGTCGCGCACCGCATCGGCGTCGAGCGAGAGCGGGCTCTCCATGCCGAGCAGGCAGAGGAGCTGCAGCATGTGGTTCTGCAGCATGTCGCGCAGTGCGCCCGACGTGTCGTAGTAGCCGCCGCGGCCCTCGACCCCCACCGTCTCGGCCACGGTGATCTGCACGTGGTCGATCACGTCGGCGTTCCACAGCCGCTCGAAGATCGTGTTGGCAAAGCGCAGGGCCAGGAGATTCTGCACCGTCTCCTTGCCGAGGTAATGGTCGATGCGGAAGATCTGGCTCTCGGGAAAGACCTTGCCGACCTGGTCGTTGATGGCCCGCGCCGAGGCGAGGTCGTGGCCGATCGGCTTCTCCAGCACCACGCGGGAGCGCTCGCCGATCAGGCCATGGGCGCTGAGGTTGCGGCAGATCGCACCGTACAGGCTCGGCGAGGTGGCGAGATAATAGGGCCGGACGTGGTTCGGATGCTCGGCGAGCAGGTTCGCCAGATCCTCCCAGCCCGCATCCCCTGCCCCATCCACCGCGACATAGGCCAGGTGGTCGAGGAAGCGCGTCGCCGTGTCGGACTCGCGATCGGCGGCCGGGACGTGGCGCTCGAGCGCTGCGGCGGCGAGGTCGCGGTACTCCCCGGTGCTCAGATGGGTGCGTGCTGCGGCGATGATGCGGCTCTCCTCCGGGATCTGCCGATCGCGGAAGCGGTAATAGAGCGCCGGCAGCAGCTTGCGCATCGTCAGGTCGCCGGTGGCGCCGAACACGACGGCATCGAAGGGGGCGACGGGGATGATCTTGTGCATCGGGTGACGGGTCTCCCGCTGGGACCGGCCGGCCCTGCAAGGGCGCGGCCAGTCTGTGTCTTTCGGCGGATTGTCCTACCCGCAACCTCATCCTGAGGTGCGACCGTAAGGGAGCCTCGAAGGAGGGCTGCAGAAATCTCAGGGCTGTCTGGAGCCCTCCTTCGAGGCTCGCGCCGCTCACTCCTCAGGATGAGGTCGCGAGCGGGAGGACGAGGGTGGGTTTGGTGCTTGCCTCTCCGAGAGACGAGCTCTCAGAACGAGGCCGGGGTGGCCGCGGCCTCCTTGATCCCCTCGTCCGCCCCTTTCGCCCCGCCCTCCAGGGGCGCCTCCATATGGGCGGCGAAGGCCGCCTTGTGGTCGGGGTGCCAGCGCGACAGGGCCGGGCGGTTGCGGATCACGTCGTCGGAAGACCAGCGCATCCGCTTCTCGTCCATCTCCCGGGTGGTCTCGTTGTCCGGGCACAGGATGTAGAAATCGCCGGCCGCCATCTTGTCGAGGAGGACATCCACGGTCTCCTCCGGCGTCCAGGCGCCGGCCGGCTTCTCGGCCACGCCGCGGGCGCGGGTGAGGCCGGTATAGACGAAGCCCGGGATCAGCAGATGGGCGGTGACGAGCGACCGCGCCTCGCGCAACTCGTGCGCCAGCGCCTCGGCCGTCACCTTCACGCCCGCCTTGCTGACGTTGTAGGGCGTGTTGCCCGGCGGGGTCGTGATGCCCTGCTTCGAGCCGGTGACGATCACCGCGCCGGGCTGCCTCGCCTCGATCATCCCCGGCACGAAGGTCTGGACGGCGTTGACGACGCCCCAGAGGTTTGTGTCGACGATGCGGTGCCAGGTCGCGGCGTCGGAGAAGAATCGGCCGCCGGCCTCGATGCCGGCATTGGCCATCAGCACCGCGATCGATCCGAGGGCTTCGGCCTCTCGGCGCAGGGCCTCCAGCGCCTCCGGCTTCGTCACGTCGGTCGGCACCGCGCGGACATCCGCCTCGCCGCCGGGGGAGGCCGCCGCGACCGCGCGGCCGGCCTGGTCCAGGGCCTCGCCGGGGAGGTCGGCCAGCACCACCCGCATGCCCACCCGGGCAAAGGCGGTGGCGGCCGCCAGGCCGATGCCGCTCGCTGCGCCGGTAACGACGGCGACGCGGCCCTTCGCGAGTGCGGGGTGGTAATTCATTCTGCGCTCCGCCGGGACCATGAGGCTCGTGTCACGGCGGCAGGTAGGCAGCCGCGCGGAAAACACCACGGGCGACGGCGTAAAAATCGTCGGGGGCCTCTCCATGCACTGCGCCCGGCCTCCGTTGCCGAAGGCCGGGCGCAGGGTCGCTCGGCTGTGATTCACTCGCCCGAGGATTCGGCGGGCTTCGGGAACAGCTCGCCGGCGGGCTCGCCCTCGGCCCCCTCGAACCGGGTGCGGCGGCGACGGCGCGGCCGCGGCGCCGGAGCCTCGGCCTCCGCCTCGACCGGCATGGCGGGGGGTGCCGGCGGCGCGTCCTCGACCGGGGTGGGCGCCGGGGCGGCGGGACGCACCGGGGTGGTCAGGAAAGCCGGCAGGCCGGTCGGCTCGTCGGCGGCCAGGACCGGCTCGGAGCGGGGCTCCTCGCGGCGACGTTCGCGGCGGAACTCGGAGCGGCCGCCCTCGCGGTAGCCCTCCGGTCTCGGGCTCTCTTGCCGTAGGTTCTCTTGCCGTGGGTTCTCCTGCCGCGGGGCCTCCTGACGCACCGGCTCCTGCCGGGGCTGCTCGGCACGGGACAGGTCCTGGCGCTCGCCGGCCTGCCTGTCGGGACGATCTTGCCGATCGGGGCGGTCCTGGCGCTCAGGACGGTCCTGGCGCTCGGCCCGCTGCTCGACCCGCTCCTGGCGGTCGCGCTGCTGACGCTCCTGGCGGTTCTGGAAGCGCTCGCGGCGCTCCTGCCGGTCGGGCCGGTCCTGGCGCTGCTGATCCTGCCGCGGCTGGTCCTGGCGGTCGAAGCGGGACGGGCGGTCGTCGCCGCCCCTGTCGTAGGGCTGCGGCTGCTGGCCGGGGTCGCCGTAATCGTCGGCGGCGCCGTAGCCGGACTGAGGATAACCGTTGGCGCCGCCGCGCTCCTGCTGCTGCGGGTAACCGTTGGCCGGCGCGCCCTCGTCGTCGCCGTCATCCTCGTCGTCATAGCCCTGGCGGCCGTAATTGGCGCCATATTGCTGGCGGTATTGCTCGTTCGCCGCCGTGATGATGCGAAAATAGTGCTCGCCGTGCTGGAAGTAGTTCTCGGCCATCACGGGATCGCCGCTCGCCTGGGCGTCGCGGGCGAGCTGGGCGTATTTCTCGGCGATGTGCTGGGCGGTACCGCGGATCTTCACATCGGGGCCGTTCGACTCGTAGGCCCGGGTCAGCGGGTTCGGCCCCTTGTTGTTGGTGCGGTTGCGACCACGCATACGCCTGTTCTGGTTCGGTCTCATCGGCCTCGACTGACCCTCTTCGACGACTTGAAGGGCGGAACTTCACGCGCGCGGCGGGTCTTCGTCCGCGAAGCCGGGGGCCTCTGCCGGGCCCTGTTCCGTCTCCGCAGCGATGTCCGCCTTGCCCTGTGCGACCGCGGGCCGTCTCACGATCCGGCCACCGTCGATCCACAGATGCGGTGCACCGGACCGCCTACGCGCTCATTGGTCTGCCCGGTGGTGGAAGATCGTCCGAAGGTCCGCGCTCAATGTCGCGCCTGAGAACTGAGCCTGGCTGTGTTGTCCGGACCGTTCACGATCTGCCCCGGGACGTTAGCGGGTTAGACCCGCCGCGCCAAGTGACCTCGCACCGATTTTGCGCACAAAGGCCACAGGAACCTGAAGAATCCACGTCAGGATGCGTTCCCCGCGGTCATGACGACCACCCGCGGGTGCCCGGCGAGGTCGCGCCGCACCTCCGCGCGCAAGCCGTGATCGGCGGCGAGCTGCCGCAACGCCGCCTCCTGGTCGTATCCGATCTCGACCAGGAGATGCCCGCCGGGCACGAGGAGAGGCGGCACCTGGGCCAGGATGGTACGGTAGGCGGCGAGCCCGTCAGGCCCGCCATCGAGGGCAAGGCGGGGATCGTGGTCGCGCACCTCCCCGGACAGGCCATCGACGACGCCGCTGGCGATGTAGGGCGGGTTCGCCACCACGAGGTCGAACGGTCCGGCGAGCGACGCGGCCCAGTCGCCGGCGACGAAGGCGGCACGGCCGGCGACGCCGTTGCGGGCGGCATTCATCCGCGCGGTTCCGAGCGCGCCGGGCAACCGGTCGAGGCCGACACCGAAAGTGTGCCGCCATTCGGTGAGCAGGGCCACCAGGATGCAGCCGGAGCCGGTGCCGAGATCGGCGATGCGGGCCGGGCCGTCCGGCCTGAGCCCGAGTGCCGCCTCGACCAGGGTTTCGGTGTCGGGACGCGGCACCAAGGTCTCGGGCGAGAGCCCGAAGGGCAGCCCCCAGAACTCCCAGGCGCCGATGATCCGCGCCACCGGCTCGCCGGCGGTGCGCCGGGCGAGGTAGGCGGTGAGACGCGCAGCCCCCTCCTCGCCGACCGGCTCGGCCCCGCGGAGCGCCAGGTCGGTGGCGGTGATGCACAACGCCTCCTCGACCAGGATACGGGCATCGAGGGCGGCGGCCTCGATGCCGCGGGCCGCGAGGGCATCGGCGGCCATGGCCCGGGCCGCGATCCGGCTCGTCCCAGGCGTGATCGCCGTCACGCCATCCCCTCGGCGGCGAGCAAAGCCGCCTGATGCTCGGTGATGAGCGCGTCCACCACCTCGTCGAGGGCGGTGCCGGCCATCACCTCCTCCAGCTTGTACAGGGTCAGGTTGATGCGGTGATCGGTCACCCGCGCTTGCGGGAAGTTGTAGGTGCGGATCCGCTCCGACCGGTCGCCGCTGCCGACCTGGGCGCGGCGATCCGCGGCGCGGGCGGCATCCTTCTGGCTGCGCTCCTGGTCGTAGAGCTTGGCCCGCAGGAGCGCCATGGCGCGGGCCCGGTTCTTGTGCTGCGAGCGCTCTTCCTGGACGAAGATCACGATGCCGCTCGGCACGTGGGTGATCCGGATCGCCGACTCGGTCTTGTTGACGTGCTGGCCGCCGGCGCCTTGGGCCCGCATCGTATCGATCTTCAGGTCGGATTCGTTGACCTGGATGTCGACCTCTTCCGCCTCCGGCAGCACCGCCACGGTGGCGGCCGAGGTGTGGATGCGCCCCTGCGTCTCGGTGTCGGGCACCCGCTGCACCCGGTGGGCGCCGCTCTCGAACTTCAGCCGGGCGAAGACGCCGCGGCCCTTCACCTCGGCCACCACCTCGCGGTAGCCGCCCATCGTGCCGGGGCTCTCCGAGATGACCTCGACCCGCCAGCCCTTCAGGTCGGCGTAGCGCGAATACATCCGGAAGAGGTCGCCGGCGAAGAGCGCCGCCTCGTCGCCGCCGGTGCCGGCGCGTACCTCCAGGATGGCGCTCTTCTCGTCGGCGGCATCCTTGGGCAGGAGCAGGAGTTGAAGCGCCCGGGCGGCGGCGTCGCGGGCGGCCTCGGCCTCCGGCTTCTCTTCCGCCGCGAGCGCCCGCATCTCGGGATCGCCCTCCTCGATCATCTCCTCGACGCCGCGCAAGGCGCTCTCGGCGGCCCGGAAGGCGCGGATCGCCTCGACGACGGAATCGAGCTCGGAGAGCTCGCGCGAGAGCTGCACGAAGCTCTCCGCCTCGGCCTCCCCGGCGCTCAAGGTGGCGGTGACGATGTCGTGGCGGGCCAGGATGGCGTCGAGACGGTCGGACGGGATCGCGATCATGCAGGAGATATGGCCATTCGCATCGGCCGGTTCAGCCGGGGCGGCCCGCGCCCGGTGCCGGAGATGGTGCCGCGTATAGCAGGTCTGCGGGGGATGGGGAGTCGTGGCGGCCGTGGACAAAAGCCGTGATCGCGTCCCGAGCGCCGGCGGGACCCTTTGCGGATCCGGCACCGATGCGTCAGACCGGCACGCCGTGCTCCTCGGCAAACGCCGCCAAAGCCGGCCGCAACGACGCTCCGTCCCTGGTCCGCGCCAGTTCCTGCTCGAGGAACGCCGCCACCGCGCCGGCATCGATCCCCAGAACCATCGCCTTGACCGGGCCGATCGAGGCCGGCGACATCGAGAGAGCCCGGAAACCCAGCCCGATCAGCGCCATCGCCTCGAGCGGCCGCCCGCCGATCTCGCCGCAGACCGTCGCCGGCGTGCCGGCGGCGTTGGCCCGCTCGGCGATCAGCCGGAAGGCGCGGAGCGCCGCGGCGCTCAACGGGTCGAAGCGGTTGGCGACCTGACGGTTCTCGCGGTCGACCGCGAACAGGAACTGCATCAGGTCGTTCGAGCCGACCGAGAGGAAATCGGCTTCCGCGGCGATCTCGTCCATCTGAAACAGGAGCGAGGGCACCTCGACCATCACGCCGAGGCGGCAATCCGCCGGCAGCGGGTGGCCGTGGCGGGTGAGGTGCGCCTTCTCGCGCTCGACGATTCCCCGCGCCTGGACGAATTCCTCGACGGTCGCGACCATCGGGAACATGATCTTGAGCGGCCGCCCGCGGGCGGCCTTGAGGAGCGCGCGCAGCTGCATCCGCAGGAGGCCCGGCCGGTCGAGGCCGATGCGGATCGCCCGCCAGCCGAGGGCCGGGTTCTCCTCCTCCAGCGCCTTCATGTAGGGCAGCACCTTGTCGCCGCCGATATCGAGGGTCCGGATCGTCACCGGCAGGTCGCCGACGGCGTCGAACACCGCCTCGTACAGGACCTGCTGCTCGGCCGCACTCGGCATCCGCTCGGCGACCATGAACTGCAATTCGGTCCGGAACAGCCCGACCCCCTCGGCCCCGGTCTCGTTCAGGTGCGACAGGTCGACGATGAGGCCGGCATTGAGCTGCAGCCCGACCGCGACGCCGTCGCGGGTGACCGCCGGCACGTCGCGAAGCGCCCGGTACTGCTCCTGGCGCCGAGCCCTGAGCCGCGCCTTCTCGGCATAGGCCGCCTCGATCTCCGGCCCCGGCCGGATCTGGATCTCACCGGTGCCGCCATCGACGATGATGGCGTCGCCGCTCTCGACGAGCGCCGTGGCATTCGCCACCTCGCCCACCGCCGGGATGCCCAGGGCCCGGGCCACGATGGCGATGTGGCTCGTCGGCCCGCCCTCCTCCAGCACGACGCCGCGCAGGCGCGAGCGGTCGTAGTCGAGGAGCGCGGCCGGGCCCATCGAGCGGGCCACCAGGATGGCGTTCTCGGGCATCGCCTCCTGCCCGCCGATCGGGCGGCCGACGAGCTGGCGCAGCAGCCGGTTGGCGAGGTCGTCGAGGTCGTGCAGGCGCTCGCGCAGGTAAGGATCGCTCTGGCGCAGCATCCGGGCGCGGTTGTCCGACTGGACCCGCTCCACCGCGGCCTCGGCCGTGAGGCCCGAGAGCACCGCCTCGCGCATCCGCCGCAGCCAGCCCTGATCGTGGGCGAACATCCTGACGGTCTCGAGCACCTCCCGATGCTCGCCGGCCCCCGCCACGTCGCCGCGCTCGACGAGGTCGTCGATCGCCGCGCGCACCTCCGCGATGGCGGTGTCGAGGCGCGAGGCTTCGCGCTCGACGTTCTCGGCGATCAGGTTGCGCACGACGATGCGCGGCTCGTGCAGCACGACGTGCCCCAGGCCCACGCCGTCGGCCAGCGCCACGCCGCATTGGCTGAGCGCCCGGCGCGAGGCGCTGACCGTGCCGGGCGACAGGGCCTGCAGCTCGCCCGAGGCAATCATCTCCGCCAGCACCATGGCGGTGGTCTGGAGCGCCTCGATCTCCTCCTCGGAATAGACCCGGTAGGTGCGGTTCTGCACCACCAGCACGCCCAGCGTGTTGCCGGCCCGCAGCAGCGGCACGCCCAGGAAGGCGTGATAGACCTCCTCGCCGGTCTCCGGGCGGTAGGAGAAGGCGGGGTGCGACTGGGCGTCGGAGAGCGACAGCGGCTCGGCGGTGGCGGCGATCAGGCCGACCAGACCCTCGCCGGCCCGCATGGTGGTGAGGTGCACCGCCTCGCGGTTCAGGCCCTCGGTGGCGAAGAGCTCCAGGTTGCCGTCGTCGCGCAGGACGTAGACCGAGCAGACTTCCGCGACCATGTTGGACGCGATCAGGACGACGATGCGGTCGAGGCGCGCCTGCGGGCCGACCGGCTCCGCCATGGCCTCGCGAAGGCGGCGCAGTAGCAGGCGCGGGCCTCCAGGCGCTGCGGGCATCGTGTCGTGTTCCACCCTTTGGCGAGCCGGGCCGCGTGTGGCGCAACCGTGAGGCTGGCCTGCGCGGGCCTGACGCATCGGTCCCGTTACCGCCGTATAGCGAGTCCGGCGCCCGGCGGGCAAGCGTCCTTCCGGGGGAGTCGGTTTTCACCGGGGGATGCCGGGGCCGAAAAACGCGAGCGCCCCGCCCGCGATGCATCGCGGGCGGGGCGCTTATCACCATCGGGCCGAGATCGGACTCTGCCCGTATGGCGATCAGGCCTTGTCGAGGCCGTAGAGCGAATGGAGCGTGCGCACGGCGAGCTCGGTGTAGGCGGCGTCGATCAGCACCGAGAACTTGATCTCGGACGTGGTGATCGCCCGGATGTTGATGCCCTTCTCGGCAAGTGCCCGGAACGCCTTGGCGGCGACGCCGGCATGGCTGCGCATGCCGACGCCGATCGCCGAGACCTTCACCACGTCGGTGGCGCCCTCGAGGCGTTCGAACTCGACCGTGCCGGACTGCGCGTCGAGGATCGCCCGGGCGCGCTCGTAATCGGCGGCCGGAACCGTGAAGGTCATGTCGGTGGCCGCACCGTCGCCGGACACGACCTGGATGATCATGTCGACGTTGATGTTGGCGTCCGCCAGGGGACCGAAGATGGCGGCGGCGATGCCGGGCTTGTCCTTCACCCGGCGAAGCGTGATCTGCGCCTCGTCCTTCGAGAAGGCGATGCCCGTGATGATCTGCTGTTCCACGATATCGTCCTCGTCGCAGATGAGGGTGCCGGGGCGGGCGTCGTCGGGGTCGTCGAAGGAGGAGCGCACGGTGGTCGGCACCCGGTGCACCATGGCAAGCTCGACCGAGCGCACCTGGAGCACCTTGGCCCCCAGCGAGGCCATCTCCAGCATCTCCTCGAAGGCCACCTTCTCGAGGCGCTGGGCCTTCGGCACCACCCGGGGGTCGGTGGTGTAGACGCCGTCGACGTCGGTATAGATGTCGCAACGCTCGGCACCGATCGCCGCCGCGACCGCGACCGCGCTGGTGTCGGAGCCGCCTCGGCCGAGGGTGGTCAGGCGGCCGGTCTCGGCATGGATGCCCTGGAAGCCGGCGATCACCGCGACCTCGCCGCGCTTGAACCCGGCATCGAGGCGGGCGCCGTCGATGTTCTGGATGCGGGCCGAGCCGTGCTGGTCGGAGGTCTCGATCGGGATCTGCCAGCCCTGCCAGGAGCGGGCCTTGAAGCCCATCTCGTTGAGCACGATGGCGAGCAGGCCCGACGTGACCTGCTCGCCGGAGGCCACGACCGCGTCGTACTCGGACTGGGCGTAGAGCGCCGAGGCGTCCTTGCACCAGGCCACCAGCTCGTTGGTCTTGCCGGACATCGCCGAGACGACGACCGCCACCTCGTAGCCGGCCCGCACCTCGCGGGCGACGTGGCGGGCGACGTTGCGGATGCGGTCGACCGTGGCGACGGAGGTGCCGCCGAATTTCATCACCAGGCGGGGCATGGGGATCCGATCGAACTTTGTTCTCGTGTGCCGTGAGCCGAAGCCGCGGGCGTCCGGCGGGTACAAGCGGTCCGGGGCGGTGTCAATGTTGACGCAGGATCGCCCCGCGCATGAGGCATCGCGGCGGTTGGCCCGGGGCGGCGGCTGCGCTACCTCGACGGCCGAGATGAATTCCTTATCCCCGCACGAAAGCCTGGCGCCGATGAGCGAACCGACCGGACCCTCGATCGACCGCGACGAGGTCGCCCGCTTCGATCGCCTCGCCGCGACCTGGTGGGACGAGGCCGGA
Organism: Methylobacterium sp. SyP6R; assembly: GCF_019216885.1. Classification (NCBI taxonomy): domain Bacteria; kingdom Pseudomonadati; phylum Pseudomonadota; class Alphaproteobacteria; order Hyphomicrobiales; family Methylobacteriaceae; genus Methylobacterium; species Methylobacterium synurae. The sequence goes on from NZ_JAAQRC020000001.1 coordinate 3,775,635, forward strand.
CCGATGCGGGTGCTGCATCGCTTCAACCCGGTGCGGCTGACCTATATCCGCGACACGGTCTGCCGCCATGTCGGCCGCGACCCGCTCGCGCCCAACCCCCTCGCGGGGCTGAGCCTCGTCGATGTCGGCTGCGGCGGCGGCGTGCTGTCGGAGCCGCTGGCGCGGCTGGGCGCCGAGGTGACCGGGCTCGACCCGGCGGTGACAAACGTGAAGGTCGCGCAAGCCCATGCCGACGCGGCCGGCGTGCCGGTCCGCTACCGGGCCGAGACGATCGAGGCGGTGGTCGCGGCAGGCGAACGCTTCGACGTGGTCTGCGCCATGGAGGTGGTGGAGCACGTCACCGACATGCCGGCCTTCGTGCGCACGGCCTGCTACGCCGTGAAGCCCGGCGGCCTGCTCTTCGCCGCCACGATCAACCGGACGATGCGCTCCTTCGCGCTGGCCATCGTGGGGGCCGAATACGTCCTCGGCTGGCTGCCGAAGGGCACCCACGACTGGGAGAAGTTCGTCACGCCGGACGAGTTGCGCGGCGCCGTCGAGGGTGGCGGCCTCTCGGTGACGGATACGACCGGCGTCGTGTTCAACCCGCTCACCACCCGCTGGAGCGCCGCCCGCGACACGGCGGTGAACTACATGATCGCCGCCGAGAAGCCGCGACCCTGACGAAGCAACCTCGACCGGTCTCCTCTCGTTTGCGCACGAGATGATGCGAGGAGACAGGTCCATGCTGGAGAAAATTCCTCACGCGGTGGGCGAGGCGTTGTCGGGCCTGCGGGCTGGACTCGAGAAGACCGCCTGCCACGCCGAGTTCGAGGGCGCCCCCGCCGCGATCCGGGTGACGAGCCCGGCCTTCGCCGACGGGTCGGCGCTGCCGGCTCGCTTCACCCAGGACGGAGCCAAGCTCTCGCCGCCGCTCGCCTGGAGCGGGATTCCGTCCGGCACCGCCGCCCTGGTGCTGCTGGTCGAAGACGCCGACAGCCCGACGCCGAAGCCGATCGTCCACGCCATCGCCTGGGACCTCGACCCGACGAGCGACGGCTTGGCCGAGGGTGCGCTGGCAAGCCCCGGCTCGGACGGCACGATCGACGAGGTGGGCAAGAACACGTTTCTCAAGGCCGGCTACCTGCCGCCCGACCCGCCGACCGGCCACGGCCCGCACCGCTACCTGTTCCAGCTCTACGCGCTCAACCGGCATCTCGGGCTCGAGGGCGTTCCCGGTCGCGGCGCGCTGCTCGAGGCCATGCACGGCCATGTGCTCGCCAAGGGGGTGCTCGTCGGCACCTACGAGCGGCGCTGACGGCCAGACCTCTCGCGGCCGGGTGTCTCGCGCCGAACTCTCGCGAAGGTCCCGGCTTGCCAGAGAGCGCGGCCTGGCCCACCACTCGACGCCAGGCCGCCGGCGTGCGGCGGGGAGGATCGGTGGCGATGAAGGCACTCCTGTGCAAGGCGCTCGGCGGGCCGGAAGACCTGGTGATCGAGGAGGTGCCGGATCCGGTGCCCGGCCCGGGCGAGGCCCTGGTGCGGGTGAGCGTCGCAGCGCTCAACTTCTTCGACACGCTGATCATCGCCGGCCGCTACCAGGTGAAGCCGGAACTGCCGTTCTCGCCGGGCGCCGAGGCCTGCGGGGTGATCGAGGCGCTCGGGCCCGGGGTCGAGGCCTTCCGGGTCGGCGAGCGGGTGATCGTCCATCTCGGCTACGGCGCCTGCCGCGAGCGGGTGGTGGCGCCGGTCTCCGGCCTGACCCGCGTCCCGGAGGGCGTCAGCGACGAGCAGGCGGCGGGCCTCTCCGTCACCTACGGCACCTCGCTGCACGCGCTGCAGGACCGGGCGAACCTGAAACCCGGCGAGACCCTGGCGGTGCTCGGC